>NZ_JBIBBC010000007.1:0-431089 GCF_042900345.1 Streptomyces sp. NPDC012935 | reverse complement strand
CTTTCCTCCGGGCGCTTCCCTTCGGTCTTGCGTTTCCGACTCTATCAGATCCTTTTCTCGATCCGATTTCCTCGGTGCTTTCCAGGTTCCCGCTCCCGCGTTTCCCTTTCCGGCGACTCCGACTTTATCAGAGATTCTGAGTCGGAATTCCCGCCCCCTCCGGGGACTGGTTCCGGCTCACGAGGTGGCCGGGTTCCCGTTCGGGCGGAGCCGTAAACGTACTGGAGCGGGGCGCCTCGATGCAAATCGAGGCGCCCCGCTCCGGGTTCGCACGGTGCAGCGTCCGACGGGCCGTCAGACCTCCACGACGACAGGCAGGATCATCGGCCTGCGGCGGTAGGTGTCCGAGACCCACTTGCCCAGCGTGCGGCGCACAAGCTGCTGCAGCTGGTGGGGTTCGACCACTCCGTCCTGGGCCGAGCGCTCCAGCGTCTCCGTGATCTTCGGGATGACATCGCCGAAGGCAGAGTCCTCGATACCGGAGCCGCGGGCCTGGATGTGCGGGCCTCCCGTGATCTTGCCGGTGGAGGAGTCCATCACCACGAAGACGGAGATGATGCCCTCGTCTCCCAGGATCTTGCGATCCTTGAGGGCCGGCTCGCCCACGTCGCCGACCGAGAGGCCGTCCACGTACACGTACCCGGCCTGGACCTTGCCGGAGATCTTCGCCTTGCCCTCGATGAGGTCGACAACTACGCCGTCCTCGGCGATGACGATGCGGTCGTGCGGCACGCCGGTCAGGGCGCCCAGTTCGGCGTTGGCGCGCAGGTGGCGCCATTCGCCGTGCACCGGCATCAGGTTCCTCGGGCGGCAGATGTTGTAGAAGTACAACAGCTCGCCGGCGGACGCGTGGCCCGAGACGTGCACCTTGGCGTTGCCCTTGTGGACGACGTTCGCGCCCCAGCGGGTCAGGCCGTTGATGACGCGGTAGACCGCGTTCTCGTTGCCGGGGATCAGGGAGGACGCCAGGATCACCGTGTCGCCCTGGACGATCCGGATCTGGTGGTCCCGGTTGGCCATGCGGGACAGGGCCGCCATCGGTTCGCCCTGGGAACCCGTGCAGACCAGCACGACCTCGTGGTCGGGGAGGTCGTCCAGCGTCTTGATGTCCACCACGAGGCCCGGGGGGACCTTCAGGTAGCCCAGGTCCCTGGCGATGCCCATGTTGCGGACCATCGAGCGGCCGACGAAGGCGACCCGGCGGCCGTATTCGTGGGCCGCGTCCAGGATCTGCTGGATGCGGTGGATGTGGCTGGCGAAGCTCGCCACGATGATCCGCTTCCGGGCGTTCGCGAAGACCTGGCGCAGGACGTTGGAGATGTCCCGCTCGGGCGGGACGAAGCCCGGGACCTCTGCGTTCGTGGAGTCGGAGAGGAGGAGGTCGATGCCTTCCTCGCTCAGCCGGGCGAATGCGTGGAGGTCGGTCAGACGATTGTCCAGCGGGAGCTGGTCCATCTTGAAGTCGCCCGTGTGGACGACCATGCCGGCAGGCGTGCGGATGGCGACCGCAAGAGCGTCCGGGATGGAGTGGTTGACCGCGACGAACTCGCAGTCGAAGGGTCCGATGCGCTCGCGGTTCCCCTCCGCCACCTCGAGGGTGTACGGGCGGATGCGGTGCTCCTGGAGCTTGGCCTCGATGAGGGCGAGGGTCAGCTTGGAGCCGATCAGCGGGATGTCCGGCTTCTCGCGGAGCAGGAACGGGACGCCGCCGATGTGGTCCTCGTGACCGTGCGTGAGGACGATGCCCTCGATGTCGTCGAGGCGGTCCCGGATGGACGAGAAGTCCGGCAGGATCAAGTCGATTCCGGGCTGCTCCTCCTCGGGGAAGAGCACTCCGCAGTCGACGATCAGCAGGCGGCCGCCGTATTCGAAGACCGTCATGTTGCGGCCGATCTCGCCGAGGCCGCCGAGTGGGGTGACGCGCAGGCCACCCTCGGGGAGCGGCGGGGGCGAGCCGAGTTCAGGATGCGGATGACTCAAAAGACTCTCCTCACCACGCGCGCCACGTACCGGTTGGGCACGTGGCGCGCGTGACGTTCGTGCAGAAGCAGTTGTCGTTGTGGGGTGCAGGCACCGGTGGCCTGCTTATTCAGTTGTGAAGTCTGTTGTGCGCGCCCGGAGCGCGAAGTCTGGTGTTAGAGCTGTACCCCGCCTGCGGCAAGATCGATCTTGAGCTGCTCGATCTCCTCGGGTGAGCACTCGGCCATCGGTGCGCGCAGCGGGCCCGCGGGCAGGCCCTGGAGGGTGAGCGCGGCCTTGGTGGTCATGACGCCCTGGGTGCGGAACATGCCGGTGTAGACCGGGAGCAGCTTCTGGTGGATCTCCGTGGCCTTCTGGACGTCACCCGAGGTGTACGCCTCTACCAGCGCGCGCAGGTCGGGGGTGACCACATGGCCGACGACCGACACGAAGCCGACCGCGCCCACGGAGAGCAGCGGCAGGTTCAGCATGTCGTCGCCGGAGTACCAGGCGAGGCCGGAGCGCGCGATGGCCCAGCTCGCGCGGCCGAGGTCGCCCTTGGCGTCCTTGTTGGCGACGATCCGCGGGTGCTCGGCGAGGCGGACGATCGTCTCGGTGCTGATCGGGACGCCGCTGCGGCCGGGGATGTCGTAGAGCATGACCGGCAGCTCGGTGACGTCGGCGATGGCCGTGAAGTGGCGGTACAGGCCCTCCTGCGGGGGCTTGTTGTAGTAGGGCGTGACGACCAGGAGGCCGTGTGCGCCCGCCTTCTCCGCCGCTCGGGCAAGTTCGAGGCTGTGGCGGGTGTCGTTGGTGCCGACGCCGGCCACGACGTGGGCTCGGTCGCCGACGGCCTCCAGTACCGCTCGTACCAGGTCCGTTTTCTCCGCGTTGCTGGTGGTGGGCGACTCGCCGGTGGTGCCGTTGATGATCAGGCCGTCGTTGCCTGCGTCCACCAGGTGCGTGGCGAGCCGCTGCGCGCCGTCGAGATCAAGTGCGCCGTCCGCCGTGAAGGGCGTGATCATGGCGGTGAGGACCCGCCCGAAGGGGGTCTGCGGAGTGGAGGTCGGAGCCATGGGTTACACGCTACTCGTTGCGCTCGGCCTGGTCTGCCCTAGGGGGGTGCGGGAAAGTCAGGACAAATAAGGAACCCGGCACTGCCTGCTCGGGGGTTCAAGCAGTGCCGGGTCCGTTTGATCAGGCTAGATGAACTTCCACAAATGCCGCAATACGGACACTTCATGCGGCTGGGCCGTGCGGCCGTGCCCGGTCCGGGGAAGCGGCGTTACGGTGCCACGCGGCCGTTGGCGTTGAAGGCCGCGTGAGTGAGCGGCATGAGCTCGGCCCACGCCTCCTCCATCTTCTCGCCGACCATTTCGATCTCCCGCTGCGGGAAGGACGGGACCTTGGCCAGCTCGTGCTGGGTGCGCAGGCCGAGGAAGTGCATCAGGGAGCGGGCGTTGCAGGTGGCGTACATCGAGGAGAACAGGCCGACCGGGAGGACCGCGCGGGCGACCTCGCGGGCGACGCCCTGCGCGAGCATCTCCTGGTAGGTCCGGTACGCCTCGCGGTACGACCCCTCCATCGCGTGCTGCACGAAGTCGTGCTGCTCCGGGGTGCCCTCGACGAAGACGTACTTGCCCGGGCGGCCCTGCTGCACGAGCTTGCGCGAGTTGTCCGGCACGTAGAACACCGGCTGCAGCTCCCGGTACCGGCCGGACTCCTCGTTGTACGACCACCCGACGCGGTGCCGCATGAACTCGCGGAAGACGAAGATCGGGGCGCTGACGAAGAACGTCATGGAGTTGTGCTCGAACGGGCTGCCGTGCCGGTCCCGCATGAGGTAGTTGATCAGGCCCTTGGAACGCTCCGGGTCCTTGTTCAACTCATCCAGGGACTGCTCCCCGACGGTCGACACCCGGGCCGCGAACAGCACGTCGGAGTCGGCCGCGCTGTGTTTGACCAGTTCGACGGTGACATCGCTGCGCAGTTCGATCTTGAAATCGTCGTCGGGGGTGGGGGTCACGGTTCGGAGGGTCCTTCCCATCTCGTCTCTTGGCGACGCCACTCTACGTCCCACCAAACGGGACGTTCGCCGTCGTGACCGAAGGAAGTCGGTGAAACCGGGCACCTTTTGGGGCACTCGCTCGTCTGTGTTGATGAAAGTGATTCGTTCGATCCCGAAGGGGGACGCACCCTCCATGTTCCGTCGGCGTGAGCCCGTTCCGTTCGCCTTTCTCGCCGAGGCCGACAGGTTCCGCAGCAATGTCACTCCCCCACCCCGTGAGCGGGCGTCCGTCGGCCAGATGGCCGGGCGATGGCTGCTGGGGCTCACCATCGTCGCCGGGCTCGCCGGTTCGCTGGTGGTGGGCACACCCGCGCTGTCCACCGACACCGGGGCGCAGACTCAGCAGTCCCAGGCCTCCCAGGGGCGCTGACTCCATCGGACCCCCAAGGGTGGTGAGTGGGGACACAGGTCGATAGCCTCACCGGGCACAGCCCATGCATGGAACGAGTGAGGACCAGCCGTGCCCCTGCCCTTCCTGACGGCCGACCGCGCATTCGAGACAGCCGACGACGTTGCGCTGCCCTTCGACGACCTCGACCGCTGGCGGCGTCCCTACCGGCCCGGGCCGTGGCGCGTGGGTGTGGCCGCGCTGTGGCTGCTGCTCGCCTCGTACGTGTTGTTCGCCGCGGTCATCATCGCCCTGACGGGCACGGTGACCGGAGCCACGGTCGTCTTCGGCATCGCGCTGGCTGTCATCGCGGGTGCCCTGAGGCTGCTGCGCATGGGTGTGTGGGTGAGCGCGAGCGGGCTGCGCCAGGTGAGGTTCTTCGCCACCCGTACGGTGCCCTGGCAGCAGGTCGTCGCCGTACGGACAGTGCAGCAGCCGGTGCGCTGGCTGGGGCTGCCGCGCACCGTGCAGGGACAGGCCCTGATGCTCGTACGGCGCGACCGTGCGGCGGATGACATGCCGACGCTGATGACCACGCACAACGCGGACTTCATGGCCCGGGTGGCGGCGTTCGACCGGGCCACCGACGCGGTTGAGGCCTGGGCCGCGGAGAACACGCACGGCTGATCGAGCCGGGTACGCGAAGGGGCCGGTCCGCAGCGAATGCGGGCCGGCCCCTTCGGCTCACGGCTGAGCAGTCGTCGTAGGGCTCAGGCCTCGACGGTCTTGCCGTCGTGGAGGGCGATGGCGCGCTGCATCGCCTTGCGGGCGCGCGGGGTGTCGCGGGCGTCGTGGTAGGCCACGGCAAGGCGGAACCAACTGCGCCAGTCGTTGGGGGCGTCTTCCGTCTCGGCCCTGCGCCTGGCGAAGACCTCGTCGGCCGAGTCGCGGTCGATACGGCCGCTGGGAGTGCGCTTCAGTTCGTCGACGGGCAGGGCACCCTCGGCGTCGAGTTCGGCGGCAAGGGCGTTGGCCTTGCGGACGAACTGGGTGTTCTTCCACAGGAACCACAGGCCGATCACCGGCAGGATCAGCACCGCCACACCGAAGGTGACGGTGAGGACCGTGCCGGACTGGATGAGCAGCACGCCACGGCTGCCGGCCAGGACGAAGTAGACGACCAGGACGGCGGCCGTGATGACGTAGGAGATCTTCGCGCGCATCTGCGAGCCTCAGCCCAGGTCCAGGAAGTGCTCCAGGCCGAAGGTGAGGCCCGGAGTGGTCACCACGCGCCGGGCACCGAGCAGGATGCCCGGCATGAAGCTGCTGTGGTGGAGGGAGTCGTGGCGGACGGTCAGGGTCTCGCCCTCGCCGCCGAGCAGGACCTCCTGGTGGGCCAGCAGGCCGCGCAGGCGGACCGAGTGGACCGGGATCCCGTCGACGCTGGCACCTCGGGCGCCGTCGAGGGCCGTCTCCGTGGCATCCGGCGCGGGGGCCGTGCCGGCGGCGCGGCGGGCCTCGGCGATGAGCTGGGCCGTGCGCGTGGCCGTGCCGCTCGGGGCGTCGACCTTCTTGGGGTGGTGCAGCTCGACGACCTCGACCGACTCGAAGTAGGGAGCGGCGATCTGCGCGAACTTCATCGTCAGGACGGCACCGATGGAGAAGTTCGGCGCGATGAGCACGCCGGTCTGAGGGGACTCGGCCAGCCAGGCCTTCAGCTGCGCGAGGCGCTCGTCGGTCCAGCCCGTCGTACCCACGACAGCGTGGATCCCGTGCCGTACGCAGTAGTCGAGGTTGTCCATCACCGAGTCCGGCGTGGTCAGTTCGACGGCGACCTGGGCGCCGGTCTCCGCCAGGGCCTCCAGCTTGTCGCCCCGGCTCAGGGCGGCGACCAGCTCCATGTCCTCGGCGGCCTCGACCGCCCGGACCGCCTCGGAGCCGATGCGGCCCTTGGCACCGAGGACCGCCACGCGCAGCTTGCTCATCTCTCTTGCTTCCTTACGTCGGATGTTCCGCAGGATGTTCCGCGTCGGATGTTCCGTGGGCGGACGGTCAGGCGACGGCGTCGTTCAGCCGGGCCGCCTGTTTGTCCTTCAGCGGGCCGATGACCGACAGCGAGGGCCGCTGTCCGAGGACCTCGCGGGCGACCGCGCGGACGTCGTCCGGGGTCACGGCCGCTATCCGGGACAGCATGTCGTCGACGGACATCTGCTCGCCCCAGCACAGCTCGCTCTTGCCGATGCGGTTCATCAGCGCACCGGTGTCCTCCAGGCCGAGGACGGTGGAGCCGCGGAGCTGGCCGATGGCGCGGTCGATCTCGTCGTCGGACAGCCCGTGTTCGGCGACCTGGTCGAGTTCGTCGCGGCAGATCTTCAGCACGTCGTGGACCTGCGAGGGCCTGCAGCCCGCGTACACACCGAACAGCCCGCAGTCGGCGAAGCCCGAGGTGTACGAGTACACGCTGTACGCCAGGCCGCGCTTCTCGCGGACCTCCTGGAACAGGCGGGACGACATGCCGCCGCCGAGAGCCGTGTTGAGGACGCCCAGCGCCCAGCGGCGGTCGTCCGTGCGGGACAGGCCGGGCATGCCGAGCACGACATGGGCCTGCTCGGTCTTGCGGCCGATCAGCTCGACCCGGCCGGCGGCGCGGATGGTGCGCCGTCCGTCACGCGGCCCGATGGGCGCGGAGTCACCGTTCTTGAAGGCGCCGGCCTTCTCGAAGGCCGCGCGGACCTGCCGTACGACCTTGTTGTGGTCGATGTTGCCCGCGGCCGCCACGACCAGGTGGGTCGGGTCGTAGTGCTTCTTGTAGAAGCGGCGGATGCGGTCGGCGGTGAGGGCGTTGACCGTGTCGACCGTGCCGAGGACCGGACGGCCGAGGGGGTTGTCGCCGAACATGGTGTGCGCGAACAGGTCGTGCACGCAGTCGCCCGGGTCGTCCTCGGTCATGGCGATCTCTTCGAGGATCGCGCCCCGCTCGACGTTGACGTCCTCCTCGAGGATGAGGGAGCCCGTCAGCATGTCGCAGACGACGTCTATGGCGAGCGGCAGGTCGGCGTCGAGCACGCGCGCGTAGTAGCACGTGTACTCCTTCGCCGTGAAGGCGTTCATCTCGCCGCCGACGGCGTCGATGGCGGAGGAGATGTCCAGGGCCGACCTGCGGGTGGTGCCCTTGAAGAGCAGGTGTTCCAGGTAGTGCGTGGCGCCGTTCAGGGCCGGGGTCTCGTCGCGGGAGCCTACGTGCGCCCAGATACCGAAGGTCGCCGAGCGGACCGAGGGCAGGGTCTCGGTGACGATGCGCAGGCCGCCCGGGAGGGTGGTCTTGCGGACCGTGCCGATGCCGTTGGCGCCCTTGATGAGGGTTTGGGTACGGGCGACGGCCCGCGCCTCCGAAGAGGTGCGGGCCGTCGCCGTGGAGCTACTCGACGTCACTGGTCGGTGTCGTCCTTCTTGTCCTCGTCGGAGCCTTCTTCGCCCTCGATGACCGGGACGAGCGACAGCTTGCCGCGGGAGTCGATCTCGGCGATCTCGACCTGGACCTTGGCGCCCACGCCGAGCACGTCCTCGACGTTCTCCACGCGCTTGCCGCCGGCCAGCTTGCGGATCTGCGAGATGTGCAGCAGTCCGTCCTTGCCGGGCAGGAGCGAGACGAACGCGCCGAAGGTGGTCGTCTTCACGACCGTGCCCAGGTAGCGCTCGCCGACCTCGGGCATCGTCGGGTTGGCGATGCCGTTGATCGTGGTGCGGGCGGCCTCGGCGGAGGGTCCGTCGACGGCACCGATGTAGATCGTGCCGTCGTCCTCGATCGTGATGTCGGCGCCGGTGTCCTCCTGGATCTGGTTGATCATCTTGCCCTTGGGGCCGATGACCTCACCGATCTTGTCGACCGGGATCTTCACGGTGATGATCCGCGGCGCGTTCGGGGACATCTCGTCCGGCGTGTCGATCGCTTCCATCATCACGTCGAGGATGTGGAGGCGGGCGTCACGGGCCTGCTTCAGGGCGGCGGCCAGGACGGAGGCCGGGATGCCGTCCAGCTTGGTGTCGAGCTGGAGGGCGGTCACGAACTCCTTCGTGCCTGCGACCTTGAAGTCCATGTCGCCGAAGGCGTCCTCCGCACCGAGGATGTCGGTGAGGGTGACGTAGTGCGTCTCGCCCTCGATCTCCTGGGAGATCAGGCCCATGGCGATACCGGCGACGGGGGCCTTCAGCGGCACACCGGCGTTCAGCAGCGACATGGTGGACGCGCAGACCGAGCCCATGGACGTCGAGCCGTTCGAGCTCAGCGCCTCGGAGACCTGGCGGATCGCGTACGGGAACTCCTCGCGCGTCGGCAGCACCGGCACGAGGGCGCGCTCGGCGAGGGCGCCGTGGCCGATCTCGCGGCGCTTCGGGGAGCCGACGCGGCCGGTCTCACCGGTGGAGTACGGCGGGAAGTTGTAGTTGTGCATGTAGCGCTTGCGCGTCACCGGCGACAGCGTGTCCAGCTGCTGCTCCATGCGGAGCATGTTCAGCGTGGTGACGCCCAGGATCTGGGTCTCGCCACGCTCGAACACCGCGGAGCCGTGCACGCGCGGGATGGCCTCGACCTCGGCGGCGAGCGTACGGATGTCCGTCACGCCACGGCCGTCGATGCGCTTCTTCTCCTTGATCACGCGCTCGCGGACGAGCTGCTTGGTCAGGGAGCGGTACGCGGCGGAGATCTCCTTCTCGCGGCCCTCGAACTCCGGCAGGAGCTTCTCGGCGGCGAGCGCCTTGACGCGGTCCAGCTCGGACTCGCGCTCCTGCTTGCCGGCGATGGTCAGCGCGGAGGCGAGCTCCGGCTTGACGGCGGCGGTGAGCGCCTCCAGGACGTCGTCCTGGTAGTCGAGGAAGATCGGGAACTCGCCGGTCGGCTTGGCGGCCTTCGCGGCGAGGTCGGCCTGGGCCTTGCAGAGCACCTTGATGAAGGGCTTCGCGGCGTCCAGACCGGCGGCGACGACCTCCTCGGTCGGGGCCTCGGCGCCACCCTGGACCAGCTTGATGGTCCCCTCGGTGGCCTCGGCCTCGACCATCATGATCGCGACGTCGCCGTCCTCCAGGGTGCGGCCCGCGACGACCATGTCGAAGACGGCGTCCTCGAGCTCGCTGTGCGTCGGGAAGGCAACCCACTGGCCGCGGATCAGCGCGACGCGGACGCCGCCGATCGGGCCGGAGAAGGGCAGGCCGGCCAGCTGCGTGGACGCGGACGCGGCGTTGATCGCCACGACGTCGTACAGGTGGTCGGGGTTGAGCGCCATGATCGTGGCGACGACCTGGATCTCGTTGCGAAGGCCCTTCTTGAAGGACGGGCGCAGCGGGCGGTCGATGAGGCGGCAGGTGAGGATGGCGTCCTCGGAGGGACGGCCCTCACGGCGGAAGAAGCTGCCGGGGATCTTGCCGGCGGCGTACATCCGCTCCTCGACGTCCACCGTCAGGGGGAAGAAGTCGAGCTGGTCCTTGGGGTTCTTGGAGGCGGTGGTGGCCGACAGCACCATGGTGTCGTCGTCCAGGTACGCCACGGCGGAACCGGCGGCCTGCTTGGCCAGGCGGCCCGTCTCGAAGCGGATGGTGCGGGTGCCGAAGGAGCCGTTGTCGATGACGGCCTCGGCGTAGTGGGTCTCGTTCTCCACTAGCGTTTTCTCCGTTACTTTTCGTCTGCGTTGCGTCTTTTGTCCCATCCGCCCGTGTGGCGGGGGGACATGCGCGGAGAAGCGCTCCATCTAGTGCGGGCCGGTCTTCGATCGAAGCACCCGGGGTTCGCATTGCCCGGGGGCCACTACCGAGGACCGGCGGCGGCGAGGCGCACTTCTCCTCGTGGTGTTGCGTTGTGCTACCACACTACAAAGGGGCGGTGACACTCCGCACGTACAGCAAAGGGAGCGGCCCCCTAAGAGTGGGAACCGCTCCCTTCACGGCGTCTTACTTGGCGCCCGCCGCACCGCGGCGGATGCCGAGGCGGTCGACCAGCGCACGGAAGCGCTGGATGTCCTTCTTCGCCAGGTACTGGAGAAGGCGGCGGCGCTGACCGACGAGGATCAGCAGGCCACGACGGGAGTGGTGGTCGTGCTTGTGGGTCTTGAGGTGCTCGGTCAGGTCCGAGATGCGACGCGAGAGCATGGCGACCTGGACCTCGGGGGAGCCGGTGTCGCCCTCCTTGGTACCGAACTCGGCGATGATCTGCTTCTTCGTGGCGGTGTCGAGCGACACGTGCACTCCTCGTAGTCTCTGATTGCCACCGAGTGCCCCTGGTCCACTTCTCAGGGGAGCTTCCGTTACTCGGGAGGCGGGGATCCGCTGGGCGCGTCCTCCAGGTGGACCCGGAGGCGCGTACACAAACGGCCGTCACACAGCGTACCAGCACTGAGGCGGGCTCTTGACAGGCGGCCCCCGGGGCCCCGGCGCCGGTCAGACGCCGCCGCGGACCTTGCCGTAGACGTCGAGGACGGCCAGGCAGATCGGGATCAGGGAGAGCAGCACCAGCGAGTCGGCGAGGTCCAGCATGCGGCCCCAGAAGGGGGAGAGCCCCTTCTGCGGCACGATCAGGGCGATCGCGATCAGCAGCAGCACACCGGCGCCGACGGAGGCGCCGAGCCACAGGGTGCGGACGTCGACCGGGCCGGAATTGCCCTGGAGCAGCTCGATGACGATGTCGGCCGGCGGCGAGATCGCGAGGCCGAGGACCAGCAGTCCGAGCGTGACGACACCCGCCACGAAGAGGCAGGTGACCTGAGCGGTGTAGCGGAACAGACGCGCCCGCAGCATCGCGGCGAGGCCGGCGCACAGGGCCAGCAGCTGGGCCCAGCCGCTGTCACTGAAGCCGAGCACCGCGCCGCCCGCGCCGATGATGACCGCGGCGCAGCCGCCGACCAGGCCGAGCAGCAGCTCGTGGCCACGGCTGGTCTGGGCGACGATGCGCTGGACGTCGACGGCCTCGAGGTCGCCCTCGTTGCCATCGCGACGGGCCCGGGCCAGGTCCTCGGGGTTGCGGAAGCCGATCGGCAGCTTGGCGAAGCGGGCGGACCAGCCGGGCAGGAAGCCGACGACCGCCAGGGCGACGACCGAGGTGCCGGCGGCGATCTCCCGCGGCTGGGCCTCGGTGAGCACACCGCAGAACACGGCCAGCGTGCCGATCGCGGAGGCGAGCGCGGCGGCCACGAACGGGGCGTCGCCCTGCGGCAGCAGCATGATCAGTACGACGGAGAACAGCAGGACGGCGACGCAGCCGACAAGGAACTGGAGCCTTCCGGGGCCCTCACCCGCGTCCTGGGGAATGACGCCGGAACCCGCGATGAGCGCGTGCGGCAACGCCGAGATGCCGAGCGCGACGGCGGAGCCGCGGTCCTCGTAGACCCGGGCCCGTACGCCGGCGAGGGCCGTCAGGGCGAGCGCCGTCACGCCGGCGAGGATGCCCTGCAGGCCGTGCATGTCGTGCCGGATCGGGTCCGCGAACCAGAAGACGAAGCCGAGCATGACCAGCAGCAGCGATCCGGCGACGAGACCGGCGAGCCGCATCAGGTTGTCGTTCCAGCTGCGCAGGTCCTGCTTGACCGCGGCGGCGATCGCGTCCACCACGTCGTCATGCACGGCCGGTGGCAGCGAGTCGGCGAAGGTCCGCAGCAGCAGCACCTCACCGTCTCTGACCCGGTGTTCGAGCAACGAACGGCTCGCGTCGAGCACTTGACCCTCGCGGGTCACAAGGTGGTAACCGGAAGGACTGGTGTCCGACTGAACCAGGCCCGAGAGCCTGATGATCTCAGGAAAGAGGTCCTGGATCGGCAGGTCCTCCGGCAGCGCGACATCTACACGGCTGTCCGGCGCTGCGATGGTGATTCGGCAGAAACCTGTCGAAGTCCCCGTGCTCACCTGGTGTTCCCCCTGCTAGACAAGGCTTCCTCGCGCCGCTCGTACGACACGGAGCGCCACCATATCCGTTGCGGTACCCGGGAAAGGACCTACCTCCCCCATTCCTCCCAGGACCTGCTCCGCATCTCCATCCGCCTCCCTCCCTCGGGCACGCGGCGCATCAGTAGGATCGCTGTCTACGCGAACGACGCCTACGCGAACGAGAACACGTCGCGGTACACGGGGGCGTCGGTGCCAGGACGTATCACGATCAATCGCGAAGGATGAGTGCATTCGGTGAGCGTCGTCATCATCAAACGACCACCGCGGATAGTGCCCCCGGCCGTCCCGGAGGGCGAGGTCAAACTCGAGACGCCTCCTGAGATCCCTCGCGAGGGCGACGAGAGCATGCTGATGAACCTGCTGCCCATGATGGGCATGGTGGGTTCGGTCGGCTTCTTCTTCATGCCGGGTCTCCCCTCGTACATGAGGGTCGTCGGCGGGCTGATGCTCGCCTCGACGCTGGCCATGGCCATCGCCCAGTTCGCCAAGTCCCGTCAGCAGGGCGGCGGCGCGGGGATGGCTCAGGACCGGCGTGACTACTTCCGCTACCTGGAGCAGGTCCGCAAGGACGTACACAAGACCGCGGATCTGCAGCGGCAGAGCCAGCTCTTCCAGCACCCCGACCCCGAGCAGCTGTGGGCGGTCGCGGCGGACGGCAAGCGGCTGTGGGAGCGGCGCCCGACGGACGCGGACTTCGCCTCCGTGCGGATCGGTCGCGGCATCCAGCAGCTGAACACCCCGCTGGTGGCGCCGGAGACGGCGCCCAAGGAGGAGCTGGAGCCGCTGACCGCGGCGGCCATGAAGGCCTTCCTCGACGCGCACGGCAGTCTGTCCGACCTGCCGGTCGCCATCTCGCTGCGTGCCTTCTACCACGTGACGATCTGCGGTGAGACGGACACGGTCTACGGCAACGCCCGCGCGTCCCTGTCCCAGCTGGCGACGCTGCACTCGCCCGAGGACCTGATGATCGCCGTGGTGGCACATCCCTCCGCGGCGGCGGACTGGGACTGGATCAAGTGGCTGCCGCACAGCCAGCACCCGAAGAGCAAGGACGGGGCGGGCTCGTCCCGGCTCCTCTTCGACGACCTCGGCGAGCTGGAGGAGGCGCTCGCGGACCAGCTGGACGACAGGCCCCGCTGGAACCGCGAGGCGACCCCGGTCTACGACCAGCCGCACCTGATCGTGGTGCTCGACGGCGGCACCGTGCCGCCCGACGCCGAACTCGCCAGCAGCGACGGCCTCCAGGGCGTCACCTTCCTGGAGATCGCCCCCGGCGAGCTGGAGGAGGATCTGCGCGCCGGTCTGACGGTCTATGTGAAGCCGGACCGGATGCGGCTGTTCGTCGGCCACGAGTCGGCGTACACGGGCAAGCCCGACCTGCTCAACCCGGCACAGGCCGAGTCCCTGTCGCGGCAGCTGGCCCCCTTCCGGGTCGGTTCCGCGGAGGAGGGCGAACCGCTGCTGTCCAACCTGGACTTCACGGACCTCATGGGCATCGGTGACGCGGGCACCGTCGACGTCTCGCGCACCTGGCGGCCCCGCACGCTGCACGAGCGGCTGCGCGTGCCGATCGGTGTCGGTGAGAACGGCGAGCCGGTCATGCTGGACCTCAAGGAGGCCTCGCAGGAGGGCATGGGCCCGCACGGCCTGTGCGTCGGCGCGACCGGCTCCGGCAAGTCCGAGGTGCTGCGTACGCTGGTGCTCGGTCTCGCAGTGACGCACTCCTCGGAGACGCTGAACTTCATCCTCGCGGACTTCAAGGGTGGCGCCACCTTCGCCGGCATGGCGGACATGCCGCACACCGCGGCCGTGATCACCAACCTCGCGGACGACCTCACCCTCGTCGACCGTATGCGCGACTCGATCATGGGTGAGACGCAGCGCCGTCAGGAGCTGCTGCGCTCGGCCGGCAACTACGCCAACCTGCACGACTACGAGAAGGCCCGGGCTGCGGGCGCCGCGCTGGAGCCGATGGCCTCGCTGGTCATCGTGCTCGACGAGTTCTCCGAACTCCTCACGGCCAAGCCGGACTTCATCGACATGTTCATCCAGATCGGCCGCATCGGCCGTTCGCTGGGTGTGCACCTGCTGCTGGCCTCGCAGCGCCTGGAAGAGGGCAAGCTGCGCGGCCTGGACACCTATCTGTCGTACCGGATCGGTCTGCGGACCTTCTCCGCCGCCGAGTCCCGTACGGCGATCGGCGTCCCGGACGCCTACCACCTGCCGTCGATTCCCGGTTCCGGTTATCTGCGCTACGACACCGACACCATGGTCCGCTTCAAGGCGGCGTACGTGTCGGGGGCGTACCACGGCGAGGGTCCGTCCCGGGTGCACCGCTCCACGCAGCTGAGGCCCGCGCTGTTCTCGGCGGAGCACGTGGCGCTGCCCCCGCAGCCGGTGATCGAGGAGCCGGAGCCCGACAACCGGGTGGACGACGCGCTCGCCGACACCGTGCTGGACGTGCTCGTCAGCCGGATGATCAACCAGGGACCGCCCGCTCACCAGGTGTGGCTGCCCCCGCTCGACGAGGCGCCCTCGCTCGAGCAGTTGCTCCCGCAGCTCGCCGTCACCCAGGACCGCGGCCTCACCGCGCCCGACTACACGGCGCTCGGCCGGCTCAACGTGCCGGTCGGCCTGGTGGACAAGCCGTTCGAGCAGCGGCGTGACGTGCTGTACCGGGACTTCTCGGGCGGTGCGGGTCACGGTCTGTTCGTCGGTGGTCCGCAGTCCGGCAAGTCGACGCTGCTGCGCTCGCTCATCTCGTCGTTCGCTCTCACCCACACGCCGTCCGAAGTGCAGTTCTACTGCCTGGACTTCGGCGGTGGCGGTCTGATCTCGATGGAGGAGCTGGCGCACGTCGGCGGGGTCGCCAACCGTCTCGACGCCGAGAAGGTGCGCCGCACGGTCAGCGAAGTCGAGGGCATCCTCAACGCGCGCGAGGAGTACTTCCGCACCAACAACGTCGACTCGATCCAGACCTACCGTCAGCGCCGGAACTCGGGCCAGCTGCCGGACCAGCTCTGGGGCGACGTCTTCCTGGTCATCGACGGCTGGGCCACCTTCAAGACCGACTACGAGATGCTCGAGGCGACCGTCACGGAGATCGCCACGCGCGGCCTCGGCTTCGGTGTGCACGTGATCCTGACGGCGAGCCGCTACACCGAGGTGCGGCCCGCGCTCAAGGACATGCTGCAGAACCGCATCGAGCTGCGGCTCGGTGACCCGACGGAGTCGGAGATCGACCGCAAGGTCGCACAGAACGTCCCCGCCACCGTGCCGGGCCGCGGTCTGACCTCGGACAAGCTGCACTTCATGGCGGGCCTGCCCCGGGTCGACGGCTCCTCGGAGACGGAGGACCTGTCGGAGGCGACATCGATCCTCGTGCGCGGCATCAACGACAACTGGCAGGGCCAGCACGCCCCGTCCGTCCGTCTGCTGCCCACGATGATGCCGGCGGACGGGCTGCCCAAGGGCTTCGAGCACCCGGAGCGCGGTGTCGCCATCGGCATCGACGAGTCGTCGCTGTCGCCGGTCTTCGTCGACTTCGAGACGGACCCGCTCTTCATCGTGTTCGGCGAGAGCGAGTCCGGCAAGTCCGCGCTGCTCCGGCTGCTCGTCAAGCAGATCACCGAGCGCTACACGCCGGACAAGGCGAAGATCGTCATGGGCGACTACCGGCGCGCCCACCTGGAGGGCGTGCCCGACTCGCACCTGTCGCGGTACTGCGCCTCGGCGCCGGCCCTGACGGAGACGCTGGAGGGCCTGGCGGGCTCGATGCACCGCCGTATGCCCGGCCCGGACGTCACGCCCGAGCAGCTGCGCAACCGCAGTTGGTACAACAGCCCGGACGCGTTCGTCATCGTCGACGACTACGACCTGGTGGCGACCGGCGTGAACCCGCTGGCCCCGCTGCTGGAGTACCTGCCGTTCGCCCGTGACATCGGCCTGCGCGTGATCATCGCGCGCGCCTCGGGCGGTGCGAGCCGGTCGCTGTACGAGCCGGTGATGCAGCGGATGCGCGAGCTCGGCGCCCAGGGCGTCGTGCTCTCCGGCGACCGGGCGGAGGGCGCGCTGCTCGGCAACATCACAGCGACGCAACTCCCGCCCGGACGTGGGCACTTCCACACGCGGCGTCGCGGTGGGCAGCTCATTCAGACGGGATGGCTGCCGAACCGGTTCTGAGAGACGGTCGGTCCAGCCGGAGGGGCGGTACCCACAGGGGTGCCGCCCCTCTCCGTTGCCCACGTGAGGGCTGGGTCTCGTACGGGTGTCCCCGTTAGAGTGGCGTTGCGACGGAAAAGACGAGCCACGGGGGGCAGTTGTGTCGTCGGACTACATGGACTCCGACCCTGAGGTCCTCAAGACCGAGGGCTTTCACATGTTCGGCGTCGGCGTGGACTTCGCCAAGGCCGTGACGGCCCTGCAGACCGGGCTGACCGCGCTCGAGAAGGGCGACACCCCGCCGTGGGGCGACGACGACATCGGCGAGAAGTTCGGCGTCGTCTACGAGGGCCTGCGCGACGGCATGTACGAGTCGATGGCCAGCCTGGCGGAGCGCATCGCCGGCATGGGCGTCGCCTTCACCAAGATGGGCGTGGCGCACGAGAAGAACGAGGCCGAACAGGACGCCATCTGGCAGCGGACGATGTCCGAATACGACGGTCAGGTGGAGGTGCCGACCGGCGTCGTGCACAGCAACCTGCGGCCTCGCCAGGACTTCTGATCCTCGACGGGCACGTGCGGGGCCGCCGACGCAAGTAGGCTGAGCCACGTACGTCGTTCGCACGTCAGGAAGAGGCCCAGCGGCATGTCCGAGGCACGCAACAACGAGGTCGGGACTCAGTCCGAGGACGTCCAGGCGCGCAAGGAGCGGGAGCGGGACGAGCTGTACGCCCTCGACATCTCGGGGGTCGAGTGGCAGTGCGCGCCGGGCACCGAGGCGCACGAGGAGCGGGTCGAGATCGCGTACCTGCCGGCGGGCGCCGTGGCCATGCGCTCGTCCCTGGATCCCGGGACCGTGCTGCGGTACACCGAGGCGGAGTGGCGGGCGTTCGTACTGGGGGCGCGGGACGGGGAGTTCGATCTGGAGGCCGCGCCGCGCAGTGGCGGGGTGACGGCGGAGTAGGTCGGCTCCGGGGGCAGGCCGCCGAGGTTCGCACTGGAGGAGTGACCCGACCGCGGGACCGGCTCGGCGCCTAAGATCAAGGTCCTACGAAAATGCGTCCGCGATGACGGAGGACGGGGACCGATGACCGGCTCGACCGAGGACTACGCACCGCACCCCCACATAGGCGGCCGGACCGCCGCGCTGCGCGCGCTCGCCGCTTGGCGGGAGGCCGCCCCCGGCGCTCCGCGCGTCGTCGTGGTCACCGGCGGTTCCGGCAGCGGACGTTCGCGGCTGCTCACCGGGTTTCTGATGCTGTGCGAGCCGGAGTACCGCAAGCAGCTGCCACTGGACGAGATGGACCCGTCGACGGTGCCGCCGGACCTGCCGGCCCCGGCCGTACCCGCCCCCGAAGGGCTGACCGCCGCCCAGGTCCTGTGGCTGCTCGCCGACCACTACGAGCTGAACGCCACCGGCGTCGAGGGCGTGTACGCCGAGCTGGCCGCTCTCGACGAGCCGGTGACCGTCGTCGTACCCGACGTCGACCGTGCCGGTCCGGTGCGGACGGCGGGCGAACCCGCACGGCTGGTACGCGAGGTGCTCTCCCCCCTGGCCGCCACGGAGACGGTCCGGCTGCTGGCCGAGGTGCCGCGTCCGCTGGCCGCCGAACTGGCCGGGGGTCTGCCGTCCGGCACCGTGCAGATCATCGATCTCGACGAGCCGGAGTGGGCCGACCCCGAGGGCCTGCTGCGGCACGCACACGCGGCGCTGAGCCCGGAGTTCGGGGCACCCGAGCTTCCGTTCACCGTGGATCCCGCCGCCCGGCTCGCCCTGGGAGCAGCCATCGGCCGCCGGGCCGGGACCAGTCCTCTGGTCGTCCAACTCGCCGTCAACTGCATTCTGATGGCTCCGGAGGGCTTCGACCCGGCCGACGAGAGGTTCCTGCCGACGTCTGTCGGTGAGGCCCTGGACCTGCACGCCAGGCGGCTCGGCACCGACTCGCAGACGCTGCGGCTCATGCTGACCCCGCTCGCCCTTGCGGAGGGTGACGGCATACCGGTCCAGCTGTGGGCACGGCTGGCGAGCGCGGTCGCCGGGCAGGACATGAGCCAGGTCATCGCGGGCGGGATGCTGCTGGCCGGGCCGTTCGTGCAGCCCGACGAACAGGACGCGGACGCGGACGCGGACGCGGCGGAGAACGAGCAGGCGGACGGCGGGCGTACGTTGCTACGGCTGCTGCACCCGGCCATCGGCGACGAGATCCGCGCCGGCCTGCCGAGCGTGCGCGCCGCCCAGACACAGGTCGCGATGGCCCTGCTGGAGGCCGTGCCCGAGCAGGACTGGAGCAAGGCCGACCCCTACGTGCGCGACAACATCGCGAGCCACACGCTGGAAGCGGGGCTGCTGCCCCAACTCCTCACCGACCCGGCGCTGTTCGTGCACGCCGATCCGGTGCCGTTGCGCGCCGCCATCGAGGCGGTACCGACCGAGGAGCTGGGCGCCCCCGCCCGTACGTACCTGCGTACGGCGCCCCTGCTGACCCGTACCGAGGCGCCCGTCACGCTGCGTGCCGCCCTGCTGGAGACCGCGTTCGTCGAGGACGGCCTGACCGAGTACGCCGAGGCGATACACCAGCGGCTCGGGCTCGAACTGCCGTGGCAGACCCTGTGGAGCCTGCCCGTGTCCGGGGTGAGCGCCGTGACCGTCGGCAGGCTGCCTCGCCCCGACGGGTCTGCCGCCCCGGTCGCCGTACTGGTCGTACCCGCGGGCACACCTGGTGCGCGTGGGATCGGTGCCCCTGGCGACGAGTCCGGTTCCGCGCTCCTCGTCCATGGCCTCGTACGGCCTGATCTCCTGGGTGACGTCGACCCCGAGCAGATCCTTCGCCCGTCGGAGGAGGAACGTGCCGCCGCCCCGTTGGGTCTGAGTCGCGGCGCCGACTACCTGCGGGTCTGGAACCGGGCGGATCAGGAGGTCGTTGCGGCGCTGATCTCCGACACGCCCTTCTCCTCGGCCGACCTGTCCCCCGACGGCATCCTCCTCCTCGCCACCGGGCGCGGGGCGAAGGCCCTGCGTATCCGCGCGGCGAGCGCGGAGATAGCCTCGTAGGCACTGACGACCCATGACTTCGAAGGAGCTCCCCGTGACCAGCCAGGAGCAGGCGCTCGCCATCGCCGACCGTTGGCTCAATCCGGAAGGCTCCGATGAGCCGCGCCGCGAGGTCCGGATGCAGGAGTTCGACCTGGGCTGGGTCGTGTGGGCGGCGCCTGCGGAGCCCGAGCGTGACCCGGAGACCGGGGAGCGGCGGCCGCCAGCCGACATCGGCAACGCGTGCGGGGTCGTGGACCGTCGTACCGGCGAACTGACGATCTGGCCGTCGGTGCCGGTCGACGAGGTCGTGCAGATGTACCGGCAGAAGCACGGCGGCGCGGGACAGGGCACGGGCACGTCCGAAGGCGGCGCCCGTCCGGTCACCGGTCCCGGCAACACCGCTGTCTTCACGTACACGGACCCGGCGAACGGCGAGGAGACCACCCTCTTCCGCACCTCCGCCCCGGGGCTTCCTCCCGCCGAGTACCAGGCGTGGGGCGAGCTGCGGCGGATGAACGTGCCCGCCGAGAACGTCCTGGCCATCCACACCGACTTGCGTCCCAGCCTGCTCCCCGGCGGCTACACGGCCGAACTCCTCAACTCCTTCCGCAACGCTCAGTTGTCCTGTTCACAGACCTACGGGGCGCGTCCCGAGGCGCGTGCGGAGGGCATCGCGGCGTTGATCGAGCAGGTCGAGACGATGCATGGGATCGCCGGCCAGCAGCCGCCGCCCCGCCCGCACCGCGTGCCGGTTCCCGCGCAGGTGACGCCCGCTGAGCCGATGCGTGACGTGGCTCTGGGCCGCCATCTCGTCGAGGTCTTCGGCGAGGGCGGTGTCCGTCGCTTCGACGCCGACGACATCACCGGCAGCGCGCTGCCGGAGGCGTCTGGTGCGACGCTCACCTGGGCGGGCCTGCCGGCAGACCTCCCGCTGTTCTTCACCGCCGACCGCGCCGACGCCCCTCCGGCCGGCGGCCTGTTCACGGACGTCGCCACGAATCTGCGTGAGCGGCGCAGCCCGGCCGGCGAGGAGAAGATCGGTGCCCTGGCGCACCTGGTCCGGATCGGCTTCGACGGAGTCGCAGTCATCGCCGTGCAGGTTCTGCCCGGCTCGGGACAGCCGGACGGCCTCGGCGCGCTCTGGGCGGTGGATCCGGTCACTGCCGAGGCCCGCTACGTGAACGTGTCGGTCGCCGCCTTCGCCCGTTCCCTGGCGCTGCTCGCCGACGCTCGACAGCGGCTGCAGGGGTTGGACCCGGTCGCGGCCGGTGCGGAAGTGGCGACGCTGCAGGAGCAGTTGGCCGCCGTCGACGCGTCCGCGCTGGGGAACGCGGAGACCTGGTGGTCGCTGATCGTCGAGCAGATGTGGCACGGGTTGTTCTGACCGGAACAGCCCAGGCGACGAGGAGAGCACCCCCGTGGCATCGGACGACCCGGCATCGCCCGCCTCCTGCGAGCAGGCTCTGGCCATCGTGCGGAGCCGCTACGCGCAGCCCAAGCTGCCGGACGGTACTCCGGCCGAGCTGCGCGTGGCGGAATTCGACATCGGCTACCTGGTGTACGCGGTGTTCCCGCCGGTCACGGACGCCGCAGGCCGGCCTCAGCCGGCTCCGCCCGGCGGCAGCAAGATCGTAGTCTGCAAGGAGACCGGCGAGACCGTCCCGGTGCCCAACTATCCGACTGCGGCGGCCATCGCGCTGTACCGGAGGCAGCGACAGTCATGACCGTGCGCCGGGTGCCTGCCGGGGGCTTGGCCGCCCGTACTTCGTCCGCGCGATCAGTACAGCGAGAACCCTCCGCTGTGCCGCCCCTGGTTCTTCTTCCCGGACTGAGAGTCCTCGCCCTGCGCCCCCTTCGGCTCGGACGACCCGGAGGCGGGGCCACCGCCGGTGAGCGGCTCGCCGTGCCTGATCTGGTCGCGCTCGTCCTCCGACAGCGACTCCCACTGACCGCGCAGGGAGGCCATGCCTCCTCCCAGGGCTCGTGACACCGCGGGGTCGTCCATGGCGTCGCGCAGGGCGAGGCGGCCGGAGAGCAGCTTCTTGGCCGCCTCCTGCAGGTCCTTGCCGGCGGCGTCGGTCTCGGACAACTTGCGCAGGGCGGAGTTCAGGGAACGGATCTGTTCGGGTTCGAGTGCCTCGTCGAGCACGCCGCGTTCCTGCGAAGAGCCCTGCGGCTTGGCTGAGTTCTCGGGTTGCCTCGTCATGTCGCTGCCTCTCGTCGCCTCTCGACACCTGAAGTATCCCCCGTCACACGGGGGTGCCATGCTGGGCCCCCACCGGCCGTAGAGAAGAAGGACCGCATCGGAAGGACCGCATCGTCATGGCTCGGACGCAGGGCACAGGAAACGGCACCGGCGTAGACCGTTCCCTCGCCGGGCTCGTCGGCAGAGCCTTTGGGCGCCTGGGGCGCGCGGGCGGCCTGGTCTTTCTGATCGCGGGCCTCGGCCTGAGCGGGTTCGGCGCGTACGAGGGGGCGTACGCGGCGGGTTGGGCCGGCACCCACGGCACACTGACCGTGCAGCAGTGCGAGGTGAACTACCCGAACAACGCCTCCCGCAGCAGCCGTAAGAACCGCCGTCCCGTCCGCTGCGAGGGCACGTTCGTCGCGGAGGGCGGCAAGGGCACGGACCACAACGCGGCGGTGCAGGTCAGGCAACGGTACGGGCAGGGAACCGAGTTGTCCGTGCAGCAGACGGAGCCGCCGGCGTCGGATGACGGGACAGGCGCCGACTACGTCCAGGCAGGGATGGACCGGGCCTGGCGCTGGTTCGCCGCGTTCTTCGGCGGCTGGGTGTCCACCGGACTCGGCGTGTTCTGCCTCGCCACCGGGTTCGCTCCGTTCGGGGCGAGCCGTATCTCGTTCGACGCTGCCTGGGAGACGGCGGGGCGGGGAGTGACGCGGTCGGCCGTGCTCGGGATGATCGGGGTGGGGCTTGTCGGGGCCGGGGTGACTTTCTTGATCAGCTACTTCTGACCCGGTGGCGAGCCGGCTGACGCCGGGGGGAAGCCTGCGCCGGGTCAACTTCGCGTTGACCTGCGCAAGTTCATCCAACGTTCGATCAACTACGGGGTATCCGGGCATGTCGACGCCTCCACCGCAGTATCCGCAGCAGCCGTACGGGCAGCCGCAGCAGCCGTACGGACAACCGCAACAGCCCTACGGGCAGCCGCAGCCGCCGCGCGGTCCTCAGCGCCCGCAGCCGGGAGGTGCGCTGCGGATGGTGAAGGCCGCCGTCGTCGTCATCGCGATCTTCGGTGGGCTGGGCTACTACGTCTGGGACTACAACACCAGCCCCACCGGCGGCAAGGCGAAGGCGGAGGCTTCGGCGTCCGCGGCGGCCGAAGAGGACAAGACGCACGACCCCGAGATCGGCGACTGCGTGAAGGTCGCAGACCCGCAGGGCGAACCGCTGCCGACGGTCGTCGACTGTGGCTCGCCCGAGGCCCAATACAAGACGGGTGCCCTGCTGCCCGGCCAGGACCAGGAGTGCTCGGCGGAGTACGACTACGGCATCCAGTACCGCAACAGCCGGGGCTTCGACTACACGTTGTGCTTCACCAAGGTCTGATCCGAATCGTCAGCATGCCCTGACCGGAAACGAGCGAGTCAGGGCATCGCGTCCGCCAGCGACGCGCCCGCCGCCGCGAGAATGATCGCCATCATGGCCAGGCGGGTGCGGGCGCGCCGCGCCAACTCCACACTGAGGCCGGCGGAAGCGAGGCTCACGCAGTACATCGCGGTCCCCACGCTCGCCTGGGTACCGCTGTTGAGGCGTCCCACGATCACGAAGAGGCAGACCAGCGCCACCAGCGCCCCGGCGGCCATGAGCCCACCGCGAGCGCTCCGCGCCTGCTGCGACCGCCGACTCGCGAACCCCGGATCCGACTGCCTGGGGAAACTCGCCCGCAACTCGTCCACCTCGGGCGGGACCGGATCGCCCTCGTCGCCTCGCAGCTGCGTCTGTACGTGTTCCCCGCCGAGTTCCCGGCCGTGCGTCGTCATGGGGAGGCAGCGTAGGTCAATTCGCTAAGCTCACGCACCATGTTGCCTTCGCACACGCCCTCCCCCGCGCCCGACGCCATGGTCATTCGGACCGGCCGTCGCGGCGCCATGACCGGCCTCCCTTGCTCCGTCCTGCTCATCGCGTTGGGCGCGGTCGGCGTCGTCGGCGCGGTCGTGGTTGCTACCGGGAACCAGAAGGGGGAATCCAACCCGGCGGGTTACGTGGGCCTCGTGTTCATGCTGCTGCTCGGTGCGCTAGGCGTGTTCCTGTTCATCGCCAACTGGGCGAACCGTCGCAGCCGGATCCTCGTCGACGCCACAGGCCTGTGGGTCGAGAACGGAAATCTTCGCAACGTCATCCCCTGGCAGGGGCTAGCCGGAGTCGGCCTGTACTGGAGCAAGTTCGGCCGAAGCCAGAAGGTCTACTCCCTCGAACTGTTCCCCACCGGCCCGATCGACCGGGACGACCCCGTCCTGTGGACCCTCGTCCGCGACGAGGAGCCGTTGCACCCCGACCTGCCCCGCCTGCGCCACCGCCTCCCCTTCCCCGCACCCTGCCGACAGGAACTCGTCTCGGCGGTCCAGCAGTACGTCCCGCACATCTGGCTCGGCGAGTCCGAACGTGCCGAGGGCCACGTCGGCCGCCCCGACGTCAAGGGACACCGACAGCGCACCCAGGGCCGTACACAATGACCGGTCGGCCCTCCTGCCGCCCCCTCCAGGCAACAGCGGCGACCTGCAACGGACTTGTGACAGCAAACACCTGAAGTCATCAACAGGTGAGTCCGTAAACTTTGCTGACGGCTGTACTCCTGTGTGATTTCCCTCGGCTGGTGAGGGACGTGTACGGCCGTGCTGTCTGACGGGGGTGCTTTCTGCTGTGTCGATGATGCTGCCGGACGAACTCGAGTGGGTTCTCCAGATGCTGGGCTACAAATGGCCCACGGCAGACGAGGACAAGCTCAGAGACTCAGCGGCGCTGTGGCGCAAGTTCGGCGAGGACGTCACCGACCTCCACACCAAGGCGAACACCAGCGCCCGCACGGTGACCGCCAACAACGCCGGCGAGTCGATCGACAAGTTCACGAAGACGTACGAGAAGTTCGACGGCGGGGGCGGCGGCGACGGCTACCTCCGGAACGCCGCCGAGGCCGCCTTCCTCATCGCGAACGTGATGGAGACCTGCGCCTACCTCGTCGAGTTCGCCAAGTGGGCGGTGATCGCCCAGCTGATCGCCCTGGCCATCCAGATCGCCGCCGCGGCTGCCGCCGCGCCTTTCACCTTCGGTCTGTCCTCGGTAGCGGGAATGGGCGCCACCCAGGCGGCCCGCCTCCTCGTGCGCCGCATCCTCGACGAGCTCAAAAAGGCGCTGCTCGAGGCACTCATCGAGACCATGAAGGAACCTGCGATCTCGGCGATCGAGGCGATCATCACCGACCTCATCCGCCAGACCGTGAACGTCGGCTTCGGCGCCCAGGAGGGCTACGACATCGGCGCCACCATGAAGGCCGGCGGCACGGCGGGACTGGAGGCCCTGAAGCAGAGCCCGCAGACGTTCGCCGAGGGCGTGCGCGACAGCATGGGCAAGAAGGCGGGCGATCGCTTCCACCACGCGATCGACAGCCGTATCGACGGGTACAACGGGCCGTCGGGGACGCCGGGCAGCAACAACGGTGCCGGGGCCGACGGGAGCGGTGACGGCAGCAGCGGGAGCGGGGACTCCGGCTCGGGGAGCTCCAACTCCAGCTCTTCGTCGTCGTCCTCGGACTCCGGTTCGTCGGGGTCTTCGGACTCGTCGACATCGTCGAACTCGTCGAACTCGTCCGACTCGTCGACATCGTCGCGTTCGAGCAACGGCAGTGGGCCGGGCGTGAACATAGGCAACGGGATATCGGCCGACACCGGCGGCAACGACATCGGCGGACCGAATGTCGGGGCGGGCCCTGATTCCGGCTCGGGGTCCGATTCCAACTCCGGCTCCGGGCAGAATCCGTCCTCCTCGGACGCGCCGTACTCGAGGCCGACGGTGGCCCCTTCCGGATCGTCCCTGTCGGACTTCGACGACCCCTCGTCCGGCGGGACGTCCAACTCCCCCGGCTCCAACGGTTCGTCCGGCACGCCGAGCGCCTCCGGGACCTCGCACTCCGGTGGCGGTTCCGGCGTATCCGGTCTGTCCTCGCCGTCTCCGTCGGCACAGTCCGCGCCCGCGTCGGCGTCATCCGGCGGTACGTCCTCCTCGCCGGGGAGCGGCTCGATCGGTACCCAGATCGACGGCCTGGCCGCCACCGCTCCCACTCAGTCCAACGCGGCACCGACGCCCACGGCCGACTCGTCTGCCGCCAGTTCCGGCGCCCGTTCGGACGGCGGCTCGGCGATGCCGACCTCGCCCACGGCGCCTTCCACCGGGGGTGCGGCTCCGGGTGGGCAGCACAGCCAGGGCGCCTCCGGCGGCAGCAGCACGCCGTCCGCCACGAGCCCGAACGCCAACTCCGCCCCGGCGAGGAATCCTTCCGCCGGTACGCCTGGCACCCCCTCCGCAACGGGGACGGGGCCTGCCTCCACTCCGAGCGCCACGCC
This sequence comes from Streptomyces sp. NPDC012935, assembly GCF_042900345.1. NCBI lineage: Bacteria > Bacillati > Actinomycetota > Actinomycetes > Kitasatosporales > Streptomycetaceae > Streptomyces > Streptomyces sp. NPDC012935. Next base: position 405,031 of record NZ_JBIBBC010000007.1, on the reverse strand, counting down.
TTCTACGGCGCCTCGGAGTACGCCGGCTGCGACGCCGGGCGGTACGGCTGCCTCAACGCCGGGGGGTACGTCTGGCTCAACGCCGGGGGGCACGTCCGCCTCAACGGCGGGGAGTACGTCTGGCTCAACGCCGGGCAGTGCGTCTGCCTCAGGGCCTGGGAGTAGGCCTGCCTCAACGCCGGACGGGCGAGCTCCGGGTGCGGGGGACGGCCGTACGCCGAGTACGCAGGGCACGCCGGATGGACGAATACCGGCCCAGCGGCCCGGGACTACGATCCCGGGCGACGGCAGCACGCCGCGGAACACCCCCGCCGCCACGACACCCGGCGACCGCACTCCGCCCCGCAGCAACCCCGGGACCGCCACACCGGGGGACGGGACCACGCCCCGCAACAGCACGGACTCTTCCGGCGGCAGCCGTACCAACACTCCGGGCCAGAACCCGAGTACGACCACCCCGAACCAGAACCCGGCGCAGTCGACGCCCCCCAGGGCCGCATCGCCCTCCACCAGCACCCCGACGTCGACGCCCTCCACGTCGACCGGCACCGGACCCGAGCGCACCTCGACACCAGGCAACAGTCCGCACTCGTCGCCCCAGGCCGGCCCCACCAGCAACCCCGCGACTCAGGGGACGCCCGGCACTCCGAACCAGCCGAACCCCGGCTCCACCCCCAACAGGCCACCGCACCAGCCTGCGGGCAGCGCGCCGAACACCCCGAACCAGCCAAGCGCGCAGCCCAACGCTCAGCAGCCCCCGGCGAACACCCCACACCAGCAACAGCAGCCCCAGGTCATCCCGGTGCCGATCCACCACGTGACCCAGGTGCCGAGCAACCAGCCCAGTCAGTCCAACCCACAGACTCCGGACTCCGCCCCCGGCAACCCCAACCAGCAGGGCTCCTCGGACAACCCGAAGCCGAGGGAGACTCCGAACCCGGCCTCGGAGACCCGCAACACCAACCCGCCGGGCGGCGTAACCGACCCCACCAGGGCGGAACAGGACGCCCTGGAGAACTCCGTCCCCCGAGACGAGAACGGCGACCCGACCCGACCGCCGGACCCATCGGACGGCCGCTGGGTGGAGCGCATCAACGGCGAAGGACGAGACGCCCCCGGCCGCAACAACAACTGCGTCGACACAGCCCTGTCCACGGTCGACACCTACGCCGGAAACCCCACGGCCGCCGGGGCGCGCACCCCGGACCTGGACGCCGACGGCAACCCCTCGGACCGCGGTGAGAAGGGCGGCCGCGACCGCATCGAGAACACCCTCGGCGCCCGCTTCAGCGACATGGGCAACGGACGCGACGCCTTCAACCGCCTGGAGAACACCCTCCGCAACAGCGGACACGGCTCGCAGGCTGTCATCATCACGCAGGACGCCAACGGACGGGCCCACGCGTGGAACGCCGTCAACCACAACGGCAAGATCACATACATCGACGCCCAGACGGGGCAGCAGAGCTCGAGGCCGCTGCACGACGGAAACAACGGGGTCTTCGCGATTCCGCTGGACTCGAACCGGCAGCCAGTGACGCCGAACCAGCCTGGCGCCACGGACTCCAACAGCCCTGATGGCGACCGCAGCAACCCTCGAACCTCCCCAGAGTCGTCTGCCGACACAGCGCGGAGGCCAGCTGCCGAACCGGCTGGCCAGCCATCCAGCGGCCAGAATGCAGACGGAAAGGACGACAAGGACGGCAACGGCGACAAAGACGGCAAGGGCAAGAACGCCGGACTCGAACCGCACCCCGACGACTCTCACCCACGCCTGGACCGCGAGTTCGGCGACAAGAAGCAGCAACAGGGCAACCTGGACCCGGACGATTCGCAGCAGCGTGTCCGCCAGACCAATCCTGTTTTTCGCCTGCAGCAGGGCCACGTCGACCAACAACTGCAGACATGGGCAAAGAACGGTCAGCTCGCTCACGTCCTGAACGTGGCCGCGGATTCCGCGAAGGACCCCAACACCTCCCCAGATCGACCGCGTACCTTCACATCGGATGGGTTGAACAAGGCCCTGCCCGGATTCGATTCTCTGAACCGGGGGGAGAAAATGCTGGTCATCTCCACTTTGGCTCGCCTCAGCCAATCAGCTCACGAGCAGTACGGCGTGAACAGCAACCCGATGGCCAACGGCAAGGAGTCCGAAGGCGCCGCCAAGCACAAGACTCCCGGCGAGCGCGTCAGAAAGTTGATGACGAAGCTCGAGGTTCCGGATACACACACACCGGACCTGACTCAACGAAACTTCGCGGTAGTCGAGTTGCGGCGGGACGACGGCACCATCGAATATGTGACGGACTCGTCGTTCCCAAGCCGCTCAGGCGTTACCGGTCTGCATTCGGAACGACACATCGCCGACTGGATCGACGAGGTCAACAAAGCCCATAAGGGCACAGGGCGCAACTACACAATCAGCGCCCTGTACACCGAACGCGAGCCGTGCGGCGACAAGAAGGGCGGACTCGGGAGTTCCAACTGCTCAAACCTTCTGGGTGAGCGCCTGGCCGGCGCGCCTGTGTACTACAGCACCACATACCGGGCCGACCCAGCGGATCAGAAGCGATCCGAACTGACCAGGGAACTCCAGAAAAAGCGCCGGGCAGAACTCAAGTTGGACCCAAGAGCCGCTCTTCCCGACGAGGAAAAGAAAAAGATCACGGCTGAGGTCAAGAAGAAATACCCGGTCACCACCAACGAGAAGAACCGCGATCGAGAGATGGTCAGACATGTCAGGAAGGTCGAAGCCCTCTGGAAGGGGATCGCGCCGCAGCTAAAGTAGCCCCCTAGCCCGCCCCTGTGTGAACACACCGAAGGTCAGCAGATTCAGCGATGAGCCCTCAGACAGCCACCCCCTCGCCCATGTCACCCGACCAAGCCCTGGCCGAGCTCCTGGAGTGGTCGCACAACGGGCCCCAGCGCGTGGCCGAGCTGACCGGCCCTCCCGGGTCCGGACGGACAGAGACACTGCTGCGGCTGAGTGAAGCCCGAGGCGAGGCGGTCCTCGTGGATGCCACCGGGCTGACCTGTGAGGACCTCATCGGGCAGGTCATGACGGCTGCTGGATTCACCACTCTGCCGGAGAAGCGGGCGGACTGGGGATTCGAGCTTGAGGACTCCCCGCTGGGTGGCGGGCTGGTCATCATCGTCAATGCCCACCGTGCGGGGCGTACTCGGCGTTCCGCGGAGCCCGAGCGCATGGTGCACCGCTTCGCCGGTGAACTGGCAGTTGGCGGCGGTCTCAAGGTCGTGGTCGAGCGGGATCTGCCGGATGTCCGGTTGGCACACGATCACTTGGTCGTGGCGCTGCAACCGGGCAGTTCCGAAGAGGCCGCGGAGCACCTGCTCGACGGCACGGACACCGAAGCGTTGCGTGCACTCGCCCTGGCCGAGGTCCGTCGCACTCCCTTGCCTGTGTGGAGCGCCCTCGCCCAGGCACTGGGACCCCATGTGGGCCGGTCTCCGGATGTAGCCACGACGCTGGGGGCTACTGGCGAGCTACTGGAGGTGGACAGCGACGGCTGGGTCCGCTTCCGTGATGAGCGGCATGCCGAGGCTCTACGTCGAACCACTGATTCCGAGATCGTGCGAGCCGTGAATGTGGAGCTGGTCGCCTGGCTGCGCGATCAGCCCGCGGCGGCGGCAACCGGCCAGTACCTGACACAGGGACTGGCGATGCACGCCGTGCAGGCCGGCGAGTTCGACTCTGTTCAGCGCGACGGCCGGCTCGTTGCCCGAATCGATCAAGTCACCCTGATCGACGCGGCCCACGCCGACGACTCGTGTGTCGTGAACGGTGCGTCCCCGGCCGGGGACGCGGTCAACTTGTGGATGTGCGGCGTCGATTCCCTGTCCCAGGGTGAATGGGCATCGTGGCTACACCTGATGAGTACGGTGCGTGGCGACACGGAGACCGCCGCCCAGATCGCCTCGTCCGGCCAGTCGCTGCCTTGGCAGGTGCGCTGGGCCCATTGGCGCCCACCGGGTGCCCTGAACGCCGCGTACGTTCGGCCCGGTCCACTGGGAGACCCGGTCCTCGCCCCCGAGGACTATCTCCCCGGTCGGCACGCCGTCTCCGCTCCCGGGGAATGGGACGAGCGATACCGGGTCTGGGACGCCCAAACCGGCGAGGAACTGGCCGGCCCTTGGCTGGAGGCGATGCCGGCACCGGGGCTGCGCGAGCCGCTCTGGCTCACCGACGTGGAACGCAACGTCACACCTGACTGGGACGACTTGACCGTTTTCGACACGCTGGAACCGCCCTTCGTGTCGGATCAGGTGACGCTCGGCGACCTCGTCATCGTAACCGGGCTCGGCGGCATCTTCGCGGTCGACCTCAACGCCCCCACCGCAAGTCCGAACATCAGCAAGGTGCATGGGGAACCGCTCTTCGACGACTCCGGTTTCCACCCCGCCTTGCACCGCGGGACAGCACCGCCGCGAGGCTCCTACGACCCCGGCCTCTTCGAACCGGGCGTCGTACGTCGCCTGCCCTCCGGCATGCTGCCCGAAGGGGTGACGGAAGCCGAGGCACGTCGCGTTCTCACGGACGTCGGCCTGCCCGCCTTCGAAGGCGCCGCTATCCGGCTCGAGGCTCTCGACGAAGTGGGTCTGTCTCGGCTCGCTCCTGATGACCTGCCAGCAGATGCCGCTCCAGGTACGTACTACAAGATCGGTACGTGGGGTGCCGGTGATCTGGCCCTGCACGGCGGAACGGGGCAGGTCGTCCTGTTCGGTGCGGACGACTGGAGCAGCTCAGAAGACGACTTCGATTCCTACTTCGACGACGAGCCGGAGGAGCCAGCCGACGGCGAAGAGCAGGAATCCGGCCCCGTGCTGATCGCCGGCAGCCTGGCCGCGTTCATCGACCTGCTCCAGCACTACCTTGTGGGCCGCTGCATGCTGGCCAGTAGCGGGAGCCGTACCGAGCGCGTCGCGATCAGAGACGATCTGGAGGACACACTGCCCGACCTCGACAACGCAGACACGGACGCCGCTTTCTGGATTGCTGCACTGCGAGGCATCGGGTGACCAATCCCCCCTGACCGACCGATGACCCTGTGACGGCTGCACACCGCATCCCAACTAGACGGCTGCTGCACTTGCAATGCTTCCCTCCTTCGCCGCCTAGCGAATGGTGTGGGCGGGAGCCCCACGCATCATCATGCTCACTGGCAGGCCGGAGGCGGCGTTTGCCGGCTGCTACCAGCCGTCGGCGATCTACGGAGAACGAAGAAAGCCCTGTGGAGACAAGACCTGAGCGTGCAAAGCCCTGACGCGTGAATGTCACCCCGAACCCGGAAGAAGTCACGGCAGAACTCGCACCGAACCGTGCGCTGCGGTGGATCGACCGACGTCGCGACACAAGCGCCTGGCTATGGATCGGCGGGCGCGCGGGCAGCGGCAGAACGGCGCTGCTGCGCGGGGTTGTTGCCCGCCACCCGGCCGCGGCCCACGTCGACTGCGCCGGCAGGTCCGCGGAGGAGGTGGCCCGGGACGTGGCAGCGGCCCTTGGCATCGCCGCCACGGACTCCTTCAAGGGCAACTTCGCCGCCGTGGCCGGCCGGATCAGCGGCGACCCGGTGGTCGTACTCACGAACACGCAGTGGGCGGGCCGGTTGCGCACCTCGCGCGAACCGGAGCGTGTGCTCGATCAGGTGGCGCGGGCGCTGATCAAATTCCATCGGCGCGGGCTGCGGATGCGTCTGCTGGTCGAAGTCGACGATGCCCCGGGCAGGGCAGACGAGTTGGGCGGGCGGCATCTGACCCTGCTGGGGGGCTTTCAGGGCATGCCCGCCTTCGCGGAGCCGGACGGGGATGCGGCCCTGTCGTCCGCCCTTGCCGCGCTGGCGTTGGCCGAGCACCGTTTCGTTCCCCTGCCCGTGTGGTCCCTGCTCTGCTCCGCCCTTGGCCAAGACATCCCCGAGTCCCGGCTGGCGTCGCTGCTCGGCGACCCGGCGGCAGGGGACTGGATCCACCGGGCGGACGATGGGACAGGCACTCCCCTCATCTCCTTCAATCAGGAGGCAGCGGCCCGGGATCTGCGAACGCGGATGCCCGCCGAGGAAGCCATGTCCTGTCACGCACGCGTAGTCACAGCACTGTCGGCCGCGGCCGCCCCAGAGGCGACACGCTGGTACGCCGAGCGCGCCCTGGCCGGTCACGCAGCAGCGGCCGACCGGTTCAATGCGTTCCTCGAAGACACCGCGGCCGTCGCCAGGGTCGGCCACGAGTCGCTCTTCGAGGCATTCGAAGCCGCGTTCCATGCACGACCCATCCCGCAGGGAAGTGCCGGGGCCCGCCTCCACTACCTGGCGCGCCGTGGCGTGCAGCCGTCATCCAAGGGTGAGTGGCTGGCGCTGCTGCACCTGACCCTGATGCAGGCCGGGCCGACGGAGGAAACAGCCGCCGATCGGCTCCTGTCGGAGGCCGGCCCCGTGGCCCTCCCCTGGCGGACGCTCTGGGCCGAAGGCGTCGGCGCCGGCGTGTTCAGCACAGACGCAGTGGTCAGGCGCCCGGTCGTCCGGAGGCTCCGGATCGTGCCCACACCGACCGGCGACCTGGTCACAGCGCGCACCCGCCGCGACCACATCGGCACCTGGGACCTGGCCTCGGGCGCCCCTCGGCCCGAGCCCGGAGAGGCCTCGGACGCGTCCGACACGACGCAGGCTGATCAGGGGCCTCATGGGTGGCGCCCTGCCGGAGCCGCCGGAGGCGAAGTGGATCTGCCCCGCATGCCCGAGTACATCCGACGAGGCGTGCGCGCGGGCCATCTCCTCGCGCTGGCGTCCACCGACGGGGTGTGCGTGGTCGAGATCAATCAGAGCGCCGAGCAGGAGACCGGTCTCCTCAAGTGCCTGGTGGGCACCGGCACGAAGCTGGCTCCGGCGGACTTGCCGGCCATGGCCCTGGCCCCCACAACCGATTGGCTTACGGATGTCTTGGGCTCTGCGGCGGTCAAACGGTTCCCGCAGGAGACCCTGCCGGCCGCCCTCTCCGACATCGAGGCACGGGCCTTCCTCTCCGAGGTGGGCTTCCCCTGTGTCACAGGCTTCCTGGAACTAGACACAACCGGCCTTGCGGACACGGGCCTGCACCCCGTCGCCGAGCCGCTCGGCAAGCCGGCCGACGCGGAGTCCACGTACTTCTACCTCGGCACCTGGCAAGGTGCACGACTCCTCCTCAACGGCAGCGACGGGAGCGTGCTGCCGGACCGTTCATCGGGGCTCGATGACGCGCTGACCGGAAGCAGCCTCGGCCAGTTCGTCGCGATGGTCCGCCTCTATTACTGGTGGTGGGCCTCCGACTGGTCGATCGAGGACACGGAGTCGGACCTACGCCACTGGCTGAACCTCATCGACCCCCAGGCCTACCGGACACAGGGCTGGCAAAGGGTCTTCGAGGACTACAACTTCGACGACCGGGCCTGACGGGCCGGGCCCGGTTACTCGGCGACGCACGCTTCCCGCGACTGGGCGAATGCCGGCCGCTACGAAGCGCCTGCGGAGTGCGAGGTCGCACACGACGTCTTCGACGACGAGCTGCCCCTCCGAGACCGAGCCTGGGCTCGGGCCAAGCTCAGGGCCGACCAGGAGTGATTTCCCTCGCGGGAGCGCTGAGAAGTCTGATGCTCACCGAAGCGTGATGGCCTGGGCGAGGAGATCTGCCCCGCAGCCGCGGCCTCGTCCAACTGGCAAGCAGCACTGAGCGGATACCGGGACGCCCCCTGAAGGCGGACTGCCCACCCGGCGATCTGGCACTGCTCCAGTCCCGACTGCTGCTCGCCCTATCCCGGCGCTCCCCTCAACGCCCTTCACTCCCCCCGCCCCAGCTCCGACGCCCCCCTCCTGATCTCACTGATAACTTGCTGTTCCTACCTCTTCACTCAGTGGGATTTCAATGAGCCAGCCACCATTCCAGCCGCCACCACAGCCTCCGCAACCCCCTCAGGGCCCCAACAACCCCTACACCCAGCCCGCCCCGCAGCAGCAGCCCCAGGGGTTCGGACCGGCGCCCGCCCCCGGCCAGCCTCCGATGTATCCCGGAGCGCCGCCTGCCCCGGGTCAGCCGCCGATGCAACCCATGTACCCCGCACCGCCGTTCCAGGCGGTGCCCCCCTTCGGGCAACGGCCGGGCACAAGCGGTCATCCGGTGGGCGCGGTCTTCCTCGGGTTCTTTGTCTCGGTCATCGTCTCGCTGCTCTACAGCGGTCTCATTCTGGCCACATACGAGGACCAGTCGGTCACGATGGCCAACACCATCTACCTGGGCCACGCGCTGCTCAACGGAGCTATCGTCGGCTCGTTGGTCGGCCTGGTGGGTCACCGGAACACTGGCGCCCACATCAGTGGGGCCGTCATAGCCGCGCTCGGCGCGTTCTTCGGCTACACCAACGCCATCGTGCTCGTCCTCGCCGAGAACGACGGGGGCGGAGCCCTCTGGGACCTGCTGAGGTACGAGCCGTTCTTCCCGGCCAAGGCATGGTGGAGCGACAACGCCTCCGGCGGAGTCGACGTCTTCTCCTTGCTCGGCCTCGTGCTCGCCGCAGCCGCCGCCTGGGGCCTCGCCTACCTGCTCGGCAGCAGGCGCCCCCAGACGTGACGTCGTCTCAGGCATGACGACGTCGTCTTCAGATGCCGGTCCGGGCGGCCACCGCCTGGTCCCCGGTCGGTAGCTGAGCCGAAGCTCCGGCTTTCAGTCAGCGACTCCCAGCCCGCCCGCCTCAGCGGAAGGCGGGGCTGTCACCGACAGCCGCCAACGCTCCCCCGATACACGTCACCATCATCGCCCACCGCGTATGACCGGTCCGGGCGAGCACAAAACCCCAGCCACCGAGGGCCACACCCACGCCGTAGGTGGCAACCCAGACGCCGAGCGCATCGCCTTGGCCGAGGCGTACGACCATCAGCCCCAGGCAGACCACGGCGACCAACCCGGCGATCGCCGCGTACGTCCCCCGAGCCTGCCGCGCGTCACGCCGCCGCTCCTCCACGAGCCCGGTTCGGCCCTGGGCATGGAACTGCGCCCGCAGTTCATCCGCGCTCGCCCCGGAGGGCAGCGGCCGCCCGCCCGTCCTGTCCGGCCCATTCGCCGCGTTGCCGCCATCCGTTGTCATGGCAACCGAGCCTAGCGGTCTACGTGCTTCCGCAGGCGGCCAGCGCGTCACGTCAAGAACCCTCGAGGTACGCCAGTCCAAGCATCAACGGCACTGAGGCAAAAGCGAGTCCGAACGCCGTAGCCGACATCCCCGTAATGATTTCCCGCTTGGCACGGATCCCAAGAAAAGCGGCAATGAGCGGAAGGACGGCGGTCACCAGAAAGGTGAATCGCCAGCCACCGTCTCCGATGAGGAAGACCATGAGGCCCCAGCAGGCTGGGACGGACGCGACGCTCAGGTAGCACGACCGTGTGAGGAAACGCTCCAGGTCGTCGACCCCGCCAAAGAAACCCATCGATTCTGACCTCGTTCTCCGCTACACAGCCCGGTGGTCGTAACCACTGGTGCCCACCTCGGGAAATCCGTCCGCCGCCGAGAACCCGTTGATGGCCGCCGACGCGGCCAGGGCGATCCCGCTGAGCGCCATCGCAAACCTGTCGAACGTCATAGCCGCCTCCGACCACATTTGCATGAGACGAAGGGCCTGCGCGGCGGCCAACGCGAACATGCCCGCCGAGGCGACCTGTCCACCTACAGGGATCGCGTTGACGGCCCACGCCGCAGCAAGGTTGACCATCCAGATGACGAGCATGTCGCAGAACGCCACCAGGAACGACTTGAGGAATTCAGCAAGCTGAAACGCCAACTGCGCAGCCTGCGCGTAGCAGGTCCGCAGGGATTCGAAGGTCTCCTTGATCTCGTCCAGTTTCTTGGTGAACTCCTCGAAGTACACGGTGGCGGCGTCCGCGGCATTTCCGTCCCAACTGAGACCGACGGTCTGATTGCCCCTGCGCACATTGCCGGCCACCGCATCGCAGAATGATGCGAGGTTGGCCCACACGTCTGCGCAGTCGTTGTACTTGTTCCAGTCCCCGAACACCCAGTTCGTGCAGACGGCGAAAGGGTCGAAGTCGAAGAGGAGCTTGGACGCTTCCACAGCCATGGCGGAAGGGCTACCGATGTCGAGCGCGCTGCCGAGGGTCTTTTGCACCGGACTCATCTTGTACTCGTCCACATGGCCTGACGCGTACTTGACGATGGGGTTGTTGCTGTCCCCGTCCGGCGGCTTCAGTGTGTCCGCTGCATCGCGGGCGTCCGAGAAGTCGTTGGGGTCTCCTCCGGACGCACCGGCAGAGGCCTTGGAACCAGGATAGGTGGCATCGAGCTTGGCTGCCTCGTCCCGGTCCGTGGACCGGTAGTACGTGGCCGAGCCCGCCAACTCCTTCATGGAGGAGTCCAGAACGCCCCGGACCTTGCCCAAAGCCTTCTTGGCCTCGCTCACATACTGGTCGTGCTCTCCGGTGACGAGGTCATAGAGATCCCCGCCTCCCTTCTCGATCTGGGCGTGAGTGCCGACGTATGCAACGGCCTTCTCACCGCCCTCGGCAGCACGCCCGACCAGCTTCGAGAAGCCGTCGATCGCGTCAGGATCCACGTTGAAGTCCACAGTTCCCCATCACCTGCTTCAGCTGACCCATCGGTCGTCCAGCCGCCGAGCACCACCCCTGCGCCATCAGTACAAGGACCAGCCGCGCCCATCGTGACGCGACTTCGTGTCGGATCGGTTCTCGGACTCCGCACGCCGCTCTTCCTCGACCTGCCGCCTCCGCTCCTCGAGCCGGTGCTCCCCTTCCGCGGCGAGCTCTTCCCGCTCACGGTCGGACATGGAGGCCCACTTCTCGGCCAGCGGCGCCGACTGCTGCACCGCCTCCTCGGCGTACGCCGACACATCGGCCGCCTCGCGCAGCCCCATTCGTCCGGAGAGAACCTCCTGGGCCATCTCCTTCAGCGCAGCCCCTCCCAGCCCCGAGGCGAGATGCTCCAGGGACTGCCGCAGGATCTTGGCCTGGGCAGCGTCCTGCTGGGTCATCTCCAGAAACTCGGAGTCATCTAGGGGCTTGTCGGAATTGTTCGCGGCGCTGTCCAAGGAGTACCTCATCGGGAGGGTCGGGGTGTCTCGACCGGCGTGAACCTACCAACGCCTCTGCGAACGCTTCAATACACGGACAGCGCAGGCGCCCCGTGAGACACGTCAACTCAACGCCGGCTGCCAATTGTTGACCGTTACAAATCGGTTCGTTTCGCGAACTTGATCGTTTACAAAGGCGGCCGGCAATCAAGTCGGCAGGAGCGGTGATAGGCACCGCGGCAGCGTCATCCGAACTCATGCCGAGCCCAGTCGTCCGCCCTCCCCGCCTGCGAGTCGGAAGAACTGGAGTTCGCCGCAGAGTCGGTGGCTACAGCTCCGTCGGCGGCGTGTCTTGTGCCGGTGCTCACGCCATGCCCGACCAACGCGTCGACACCCTGCTGTGCACGATCTCCGACCGCCCCGCTCACGGTCTCCTTCGCGTTGTCGACGTACGTGTTCGGGTCCGCGTAGTCGGCCACTGCCGACCCTTCGCCCCCGCTGACCTCGTTGTTGAGACCGTTCACATAGTCGCCGACGGCCGTTTTCGCGACATCAGCCGTCTCACCGACGTCGATACCTGAGCGCGCGTCGAAGTAAGCCTCGACACTCTGCCGGCCCAGATTCTGCGCCATTCCGACGGCAGCCTCGCGCGCCTTGTCCTTGGCGGCGTCTACCACCCGCTCCTGGACGAGCTGTTTGACCTGCTCCTTGACGATCTTCTTGGCCAATGCCTTGAGGGCGTCCATGGTGGCGTGTTCCAAGGCCTTGGTGATCGCCTCCATGACCTCCTTCTTAAGGCGGTCCAGCAGCTCCCGGACGATCAACCGCGTGGCCTGCGTCGCGCCAAGTGCACCGATTTCGGACAGCCCGAACGTGAACGGGGCCGCCGCCTGCGCCGCGATGATCTCGATGGCCAGGGCGACGAGCTGCACGATCACGGCCAGCTTCGCCGTGAGAACCGCCACCGCGGCCGCGTCGAAGGCGAAGGCGATCACTTCGCACGCGGTCCTCGCGTCCGGGATGTATCTGTCCTCGCCGTTCGCCCCCGTATAGGCGCCCCAGTCCTTGGTGAAGCCCTCGATGGCCGAGCCGAAGCTGCCGGCGAGGACGATGCGGGCGAATCCCTCACCGTCCGCCTGGATCTCTTCGAGTTCCTTACCGAAAGCCCGCCAGGTCTCGGCGACCTGGTGCAGCGCTTCTTCGTCGGCCTCGGGCCAGCTGTACCCGAGGAGGTCGAGTACCCAGACGAGCTCGCCCGGCAGTGTGAGCGACATACTGATAGCCCCGACTTCGCTTAGATTTGGCCGGAGATCTTGTCCAGCAGGCTGCTGTTCGACGCGTCCGAGGCTTCGTAGTTGCGGGCGTTGTCCTGCAGGTTGTGCCCGATCTGCTGAAGCCGCTCCGCGAGGCTGTCCATCGATGTGAAGAGGCCGTCACGAATCGGCGCGTAGACCTGACCGAAGATCTCTCCGAATTCCGCGTCCGCCCACGGTTCTCCGATCCCCTCAAGGACACCCTGTAACCGCTTGGAAGCACTCGCTAAATCACCCCCGAGGGCTGTGAATCGCTGCCCCTGCTGTCGGAGTGAAGCAGTGTCCACGTTGAAGGTGTCGAACGTCATCGTTCCCCCGAACTCCCCTTGCTGTACGTCATATTGCACGACAGGCGGATAGCTTAGACTCCTCCCGCACAATCAAGAAAGCCCATCGGTCAAGAGATCGTCAAGCGATTCAAAGGGACCCGCAAAGCGGTGACGGCGCTGCCGCGTTACATCAGTACGGGGAGTCTGCGGGCGAGAAAGGCTCCTCGGATCAGGGCTGCTTCTTGCAGCCGTGGCCGTCGCCCTGTACCCCTTCCAGAACTGCACGGAGAACTCTCCGGTGAGGGCACCATTGGAACCCTCACCGTGTCTTCATGCGAAAACACACGCGAAGACCCACTGCGGCACACATAAACGTTCGACAGAACTTCAGTTCAGTTGCTCCGGAAGCTGGACAGCGCAAAAGGATGCCGACCACTACCCAAACGCGGAAGTGGACACTTCATCGTGTTTCGAATCCGGGGCGAAAATCCCCGTGGCACAAGTGGACGACACGTTCGAACAACCACAGGACCGGGACGCTGGAGACGACGCGTCTCTCGCGCTCTGGCTAAGTACAGGGGAACGCCGCACCGAACACCGCCGTGCCAGGAGAACCTGAGGGGCTCGGCCGTCTCATCGGCGTCGGCCTCATCCTCGTAGGCGTGATATTTCTGGCGCTCGGCGGCTACCTCGGCCCCTACTCCTATGCCTCGTCCACGCCGGGCAAGCTCACCGTCGAGACCTGCACGGTGGACTACAAGTACCGCTCGAGCACGTCGAGTAGTTCGCGTAAGCGGACCAAAACCAAGTGGTGCTACGGCACCTTCACCGCCAACGACGGCACCGCCAAGGACGTCAACGCCGAACTCAAAAGCGACGCCCTGTACCAGCGCGGCGACGTCATCGAGGTCCTCAAGACCGGTGACACGTCCTATCAGCAAGACCAGGGCTGGGTCGGTGCGATCGCAGTCGGCTGCATCTGGTGGTTCGGCGCCCTGTTCCCCCTCACCATCGGCTACTTCGGCATGGTCACCGGCTTCTCCTCGAGCCGAGCGCCGAGCAGGCAGCTCCTGCGCACCTGCGTCGTACTGGTAGGGGTAAGCAGCATCGGTCTCATCGTCAGCCTGCTGGTGGTTTTCATCGCGTGACGAAGGCCCCGGCGTGCCCCCTGGAAAGGGGGCACGCCGGGGCCTTCGTGCTCGCCCACCCCGGGTCTCGCACCGATGTCTCAGACAGCGGCTCGCTGTCGCTTGCTCTTGCGGAACAGCAGGCCACCACAGAGCACAAGCAGGAGGCCCCCACCGGCAGCGCTCAGGCCGATCGTCACCAGTTCCGTCTCCATCGGCGGATGGGAGACCTTGTCCGTGCCGGTCGGCGACGCGAAGTGCTGGACGTCTCCCTTGTAAGGCTTCGGCGTGGTGTCGATCTTCGGCGGGTTGGCTGCCGCTCGCACAGCAGCGGCGGCGTTGATCTGGCCGGCGCCGACGAGCGGGTTGTGCCCGCCTTCCGGGTGGTCGGCCGTACGCATCAAGATCGCGCGCGTCTGGGCCGGGGTCAGATCCGGATTCTCGGCGAGCATCAGCGCCGTGACGCCCGCGGCGAGAGCCGTCGCCGGGGAAGTGCCGTTGACCGGCCGGTAGCCCCCGTCCTTGTCGGCGCTGATGATGCCGACGCCCGGTGCAGCGATGGTGTTGTGGGTGCGCACCGTCGAGAATTCGGCGCGCTGCCCTCCCTGCTTGGTCGCGGCGACGGAGATCACGTTCGCGTAGCCGGCGGGGAAGTTGGCTTCGTTCCCCTCGTCACCGCTGTTGCCCGCGCCGGCCAGCAAGGTGACGCCCTTTTGGACAGCGCGCGCCGCGGCGGCCAGCTCATCGTTCCTCAGCTCGTTGATGACGCCTCCGCCGAGAGACAACGAGATCACATCAGCATCGTTCTCGACCGCGAAATCGATGCCCTCGGCGACAGGACTGACGCCGTCTTCCAGTCGCTCCGCCTTCACATCATGGCCGTCTCTGATCACCCGGGCTGTGATGATCTTGGCCTTCGGCGCGACCTTCAGGACGTCCGACACCATGGCGGTGCCATGTATGCCGTATCCGTAGTCGCCAGGCTTGAGTCCGGCCAAGTCGTAGAAGTCAGGGCCGACCTTGGCCACCCGGCCCTTGAGTGCCGGATGATCAGGGTTGATACCGGTGTCCAATACCGCGACGGTCACGCCCTCACCCTGTGTGGTCGCGTGCGCCTTCGGCAGGCCAAGAGCAGCCGACTCCCAGCTGACCGGAGCATTCTCGGCAGCTGATGCGGGGGCTACCGCCCAGGAGAGAGCCGCACCCGTCAGAACCGTCAACGCAGCCCCCGTCACTGCCGCGTCGCACATGTGTCGGATGTTCATCAGGAGTCCCCCGTCTGCAGGTGTTCCATGTGGGCGCGGAAGAGCGTGACGAGGTTTCCGGCGTTGGCCTGCCAGGACCCGCGATCGACGTTGTTGCCGTCGCTGTCGCCCCACTCCCCGGGCAGATCGCCGGCGACGTGGCCGTCGACGGAGCCGACACTGGCCGCCACGACATACGGCATGTGCTCACCACCCACCGGTGCGAGTTCGGCGCCATTGCGGTACTTCCACTTGGCGGCCACAGTGCCGGGCACGGCGTAGGGAGCGACCACTCCGTCGTCTTGGAGGTGGTCCAGGTAAGCCTCGTAGATACTCGTCCTCGGCCCGCTCTCCGGGGATCCCTTGGGCAACACCACGACAGCGACCGTCGCCACCATGTTCGCGGTGGAGTCGACATACGTGGCGCGCAGCACCGCCTGGCAGCCGTTCTCCTTGGCAGCCTTCAAGGTATGGCTGGTGAGGCCCTTGTCGCAGTCGGTGTCCGGAGAGATCCCTACTCGGTTCCAGATCGCTTGCTCACGGTCGTACAGGCCACCGTTGTAGCCACCGCGACCGCCGATGGTGGTCGGGAAGAACGAGTCGACCGGTTCATCCCGCCACATCACGTTGCTGTATTCGGAGTTCGCCAGTTCCTGCTGAGCGTTGCTGTACGCGTGCGCGGTGAGCGCGCCCCCAGCGACGAGCAGCAGAGCTCCGAAGGCCACGAGCAGAGAACCCACTGCCTTTCGGCCGGAACCGCCGCCGGGGGCTCCGCTCTGCGGGCCCTGCGGCGGCCAAGGCGCCTGCACGTAGGACGAGGCGGCTGTACCGGGGGTTGGCGCCGCCGGCATCGGCGGCTGCTGCTGCGCGTACGGATTGCCATTGCCCTGCGGGCTCTGTACCGGCCAAGGTGCGTGCCCGGGAGGCGGAACCGCCCCACCCGGCGATGGCCCGCTCGTGCCCGACGGCTGCTGCGCATACGGATTCGCGCTGCCCGGGTCGCCGGGCGGCGGATACGACATCGGTACTCCCCCACAGAAGTTTGCTTCTGACCGGGGGTCACCTTCAGCTTTCAGTGCTGCAAAGGTCGTCGGATCGGCCGCCTCACCCCCGGGGGAGGATACGGTAGCCCGTAGCGACCGGGAACGTTGCACCTCCCCCCGTTGTCACTCTCCCCCCGCACAACACTCCTTGCGCCAGCAGGAGTTGTTGGGTTCCTCGGCAGCGGCTCCAGTGCATGACTCATGTGAGGTCGTGAAGGTTCTGCGAACGGGCAAACCCCCGGCCTGCTCTCACAGACGCGTTGGATAGCGTGTGGCAGCAGCAAGTTGACCTGCGCCTTTGCAAGACAGGGGGAACGCCGGCGCCATGGGAGCGGGCTTCAAGGTAGACATATCCGAGCTGGACACGTTGGTCAGGGAACTCCACCGAAGTCAGGACGAGATGCGTTCGGCGCTGAATGCTCTTCGTGACACCGGGCCGAAGACCACGGGGAGCAAGGAACTCGACAACGCCTGCGACGAGTTCCACGACAGCTGGGACGACGCGATCACGAAGATCGCCGAGGGTACGCAGGCCCTCGAGGACGGGCTGAAGAAGACACGCGACACCTACCGGGACGTCGAGACGGCCCTGCGTGACGGCTTCGCCGGGAAGGGCGGCACGCAGTGAGCAGCGACTCGTACCCCGCGCTCGGCTTCGACCCGGCACCGGGGAGCCCCGGCAACGTAGATTCCCTGGCTGCCCGGACCAAAAAGGCGGCAGCCGCACTCGACAACGCGCAGAACAGCATCAAGCGCCTGACGGGGAACGTCACTTGGGCTGGAGACGCCGCCTCCGCGTTCTCGAAGAAGGTCGGGGAGCTGCCCCGCTATCTGAAGGACAGCCAAGAGGCGATGAGTACGGCGTCGTCGGAGCTGACGAAATGGCGCGCGGCGTTGGCCGATTACCAGAACACAGCCCGTACCTACGAGTCGCAGGCCTCAGAGGCCAAGGGCCAGGTCGCCACCGCGGAAAAAGCCAAGGACGCCGCGACGAACCGCTACAACCAGGCAGCCTCCGATCCCGCGTTCCGCCTCAGCGGCCAGTACTTCACCGGCCCCGCTCTGCAGGACGCCCAGGCAAGGGTCGACGCGGCGAGCGCCCGGCTGCAGCAGGCCGACGGTGAACTGTCGACGGCGTCCGTACGACTTGACCAGGCCGAGCGCGAGCTCGAGGAGATCATCAAAAGGGCTGAGCGGCTGCTCGAGGAGCACCAGTCGCAGGCCCGGGGCGTCGCGGGTCAGCTACGCAAGGCGACCGAGAACGCGCCCGATCCGGGGTTGTGGGAGCGACTGGGTGACGGGCTCCAGAAGCTCGGGCACGCCATCCAGGAGTGGTGTGCCCGGCACAAGGACCTGCTGAAGTCAATCGGCGACTGGCTGAGCAACATCTCCGCAGTCCTCGGCATCCTGGCGTTGCTGACCCTGTGGTGCCCCCCGCTGTCCGGGGCGCTCGCACTGGCGAGTGCGGGCTTTTCTGCCGGCGCGCTGCTGGCCCATGGTGCAGCCAAGATCGGTGGAGCCGATATCGGGCTGATGGACCTGGCGGGCGACGCCCTCGGCGTCGTTCCGGGCGTGGGTTTCGCCACGACAGCCATCACCGGCACGGCGAAGGTCGTGGTGCGCGCGGAGAAGGCAGGAGAGCTGGTGACATCCGTCGACGGCGCTGCAAGGGCCGCTCGGCTGGGAAAGCTCGTGGATGACGGAGTCGCAACAGCGGAAGACTTCGGCCGAGCGGGAAACCGCATCCTCCGCGGCGCCGAGGGCCAGGTCTTCGAGGCTCAAGGCGCCGCTAACAAGGTGAAGCTCGCCTGGGAGAATTCGGTGGCCAAGAACATGGGTGCCTCGATGGGCGAGACCGGGCTGAACACCATTGTCGCCAACACCCCAGGGCTCAGGAACCTTGATTCCCTGCAAGCAGCGATACGTGCCGACGGAACCTTGGACCCGACGTCGTGGTGGTCGAAGGGCCCACAGCTTGCGATGCAGGTGCCAGGCGCTGTCAGCGGCATTTACGACAGCGTGACGGGAGAATAGCCATGGCAGCCACGCCGCACTCCGGCTCGATCGCGGACCCGGTGCTTCCGTTCCCTTCGAGACTGGGGCTTCTGCTGTGGTTCGTGCTGCAGTGGGTCCTCATCCCGGTGGAATTCCTCGCCAAGCTTGTCTGGCTGCTCATGGTCATCTTCGGAGATGGCCACCAGGACGATCTCATGCGACTCCTCAACGCGCCGGCCCGGTTCGTCTCGCCCGGCAAGCTGGTGCTCCGCCTCTCTCGCAACCCGGCCAAGCACGAGGCCTCCCTGGACCGGGAGTTCGCCCGGCTCGCCGTGGAGATCGAGCGACAGCAATTCGGCTGGCGCACGACTATCTACCACTTCGTCACACTGACCCCCATGCCGGACGGCGGACGCCTCAAAGGTGTCGCACTGCATCCTCGTGAATTTCGGGGGACCCCGGTCAGTGTGCTGACCCGCCTGGCAGAAAAGCACCACCTCGCCCTGGACGTACCTACGGATCTGCTTCGCGGTGTGAGTCTGCGGCCAACCCACAGGAAGACGCTTTGATGCCCGGCCCGAGCAGCGAGCTGCACTTGGACGTTCCCGGTGGGTTTCACTCACTGGGACTCGACTTGGACGACGAGGAGCGCCAGGAGCAACTCTGGTCCATCGCCGAGGAGGTCTGGCCGCACGGCACCGACTTTCAGCGCGAAGTCACCTTCCACTCCTACCGCGAGATGGCCGACCACGCCCTCGCCCAGAACTCCTTCTACGCCGGCTTCTGCCTGGACGAGGCACCCGACGGCCGCCTGACCACGGCCTCGTTGCTGGCCCGCCTCGACCCGCTGGACGAACCGGACGCGGAACTCTCGGCGCGCGGCCTCTTCGAGGCGCTCTCCGCGAACGAGAACAACGCGGTCGAGGAGATCCGGGTCCCGGCTGGGCCAGGTGTTCTCGTCCTGTGCGGTCTGGAGTGGCATTCGGACCCCTCCGATGCAACAGCCCCCTCCCTGCCACTGGCCAGGGCGGACGTCTACCTCCCGCTCCCCCGGATGCAACGGCTCCTCGTGCTGAGCCTCACCACGCCTTCCCTGCCCGATCTCCCCTTCTACGTCTCGTTGTTGTCAAAGACCTCACACGATCTGATGGTGTCCAGTGGAGCCGGGGTCGCCCCATCCCCGGGCAGTGGCGACGAGCAGAAAAACCGCGCCGCAGATCAGGTGAGGGCCGACTTCGGATAGCAATCCGGTTCTGGCTGACCATCGGGCGCTCCCTCACGCGCCGAAAGACAGCAACGCCCGGGACCGATCATGCCGGTCCCGGGCGGGGTCACTTGACGTCGCTGCTCACAACGGCCCGCTCATCTTTGATTCGGCAGCGGGTCGAGGTGGCTCAGCCGGAGCGGGAACGCGTCCGACATCCGGCTCCAGCCCTTGCCGCCGAAGTGGATTGTGCACCACGAACCGTCGACGAAGCCGATCTCGTGGTCGCCGCCCACCACATCGCTGCGGTCACGGATGCAGATCACGTTGTGAAGATCCGTGGCCCATCCCACTTCGGCCGGACCGGGATTGCCGGTGAAGGAACGGGCCTGGGACGCGTACACAAGCTGTAGGCGGCGGTCAGTGACCTGCAACATCACAGCCCTGTTGTTCTTTGTCCTAGGCACCACGGCTCGCGCCAGATGGCCGGCCATGCTGTTCCAACCACCGTGAAACGGTTTCCCCGGCTTCTTCGGCTGACGCTCCGTGAACGCTTCGACGACCGCCTCGATCGGGTTCCAGGTGATCTCGTAGAGTCGTGCGACCCAGAACACGGGGAGCATCGCCCAGCTCCCGAGCGTGCGGCGCTCGGATCGCAGAGCGCGCGGGCGGCGGAAATAGCCGGGCATCGGTGCTCTCTCAGCCAATGAGACCCCGTGATCAGCACGTAGCACCTCACCCGCCGGCACCAACGCCCTTGCCCGCTCGACCGTCTCCCGGCCGCGCTCGGTCCTGCTCACCCGAAATCGTCCCTTACTGTCCTTGTGGCACTCGAAGGAGTCACGTCCGTACGCTCACGGAGACTCTGCGGATCGGGGCGCTGATGGTACTCGTAGCGCTCCTCGGCCACCCCCGGTCCGTCCTCCAGGAGACTCTCCTGGACCGCTCCGGCCGGATCCGCTCCGATGGCGTCCTTGACGACGCCCTTCACGCCCTTCTTGACGACCTTGTAGCCCACATACATGGCAAGGTCGTTGGGGTTGCGCACGGTGACTTCGTTGCCCAACTCATCGCGCCTCTTCGTACCGCGAACGAAACGTCCGAGGCCGCCCTTGAAGTGCTTGGGGCCCTTACGCAGCGCATTCCGGAGCTTCATCATTTTACGCAGCAGTTGCATGCGCTTGGCGATGTCTGCCAGGGCGTCCGCCAGTTTGGCGGTGATCCTCACGGCCTTCGCGGCCCTGTGGGCGATGCCCGCAGCCGCGATGAGCGGGCCGATGGCGGCTGCGGCGCCTGCCGTCAGAAGCGAGAGGATGGCCGTGGTGGCGGCGGCCGCGAGCGCGACCTCAACGATTTCCACGATGAGGTCGAGCATCAGCTGTTCGGCGGCAGCGCACTCCTGAGCCGCCATCTCGAGGAGTTCGGCCATGGTGTCCATGTCCGCGGCCTCGCCCACGAGGGCTTCCTCGAACTCGGTCATCATGCCGTCGAACTTGCCGAACGCCTCGCCCTGCCACTGGGTGGCCAGCGTCCGGCGGTCAGCGACCAGGTCCTCGACCACACCGCGTAGGTCATTGGCGGACTTGCGCCACTGGATCGCGGTCTCGGCGAGCAGCTCGTTATCTCCGCTGACCTGCTCGAGGAGTTCGTCCAGGTTGAACTGCTCGAGAATGCCCCGGATGATCTCGTCGAGAACACCGGCGAGCGGATTGCTCCAGTCCAGGACGAAGTTGATCCGGCTCAGGGCATCCCCGGCGACCTGTCCGGCGCCCATCAGTTGCCCCCGCCCATCATGCCCCGGTTATACGCCTCCGTGCCGTCGTAGGCCGCTGCGGAGTCCTTGAGCGCGTCGGCTATCGCGTACAGCGTGTCGACCGCGTCGGTGAGGTCGTTGCCGGACTCCTTGCGCTGCGTGTCGTAGTCGGCCTTCAGCTCGTCCGACTGGGGCAGTTTCCCGAACGTCTCCTGGGTGAGTTCCAGTTGCTGAGTACGGCTCCGGATACTGTCGACCCGGCCGGCTGCGGCCTCGACAGCCTTCGCGTACTTACGCAAGGCGTCGCCCTCGACATCGAATCCCCCGCTCATAAGTCCCCTCGTTTGTCCCGTACTTGGATGGTGGTGGCTATCCACCGACCACGATTGGCTTTATTTGATCACGGCACCCCCGATCGTCGCTCTGGCGACTCGAACCTCGGATGCCGCTCAATGACTCACTGCCGTACGGAAATCCGGACCTAACCGACCACTTCATCCCGAAGCCCATTGCGCACTTTGGAACAAAGGGGAGAGGAACACCGGCTAGACGTCCCTGATGACGGCAATACCAAGTGGGAGCAGAGCGGTCGGGAGCGGGTGGTGACCTTGGCGGCCGAATGCCTCATATCTGTACCGCAGCTGCCGGTGCAGATCGGGGCGAATGTCCCCGCGGCGGGCGCGGTGCACCGCGATCCGACGTTCGTCAGCGTCATGATCGCTGCGGGAGAAGGGCGGCCGCTGCGCGCATCCTGTGGGCTCAGCGAAAGACGACCCGATACGCGCCCAGGCCCGCGCACAGCGCCCGGATGATGGCGAACAGGCAGAGACTGTTGGGCTCTTGGGAAACGAACCGAACCTCATAGTGCGCACGGAAAAACTACTCGGCTGAGTACGAGGGAGTCCTCGAGCCGTCCACGGCTGAGCTGGTGCGTCAGCCCGGGTGCAGCCCTACTGGAATCAGGATGGGCTGCTGCCTACTGACCGTGATGCGGGGGCTGTTGCGTGTAGGGGTTGGGGTACTGAGGTGCCTGCCCAGGAGGAGTGGGCTGCCCCTGCTGGGGAGCCGAGGGGTAAGGCGGCTGGGCAGGTGGGTAGACCGGCTGCTGGGGCGGGTATCCCATGTGCTGGGGGGAAGCTCCGGAACCGTAATTCACCTGGCCGGGACCCGAGTTGCGGCGGCTGCGTACCACTACGAAGACGACTACGGCGCCGACTACGGCACCAAGGCCGAGAACGCCAACTACGGCGACGATGGCACCCATCGATGGGAACCCCTTTCTTTTTTGACATCCGGGTCACTGCGGAATCGACGTGCCTGCGAGACTTTGCACCAGGGTTGGGGCATGCGTAACCGCGCCCAACCATTTCAAAGCACGGCTGCCGTCACGGTACCCCAGCAAGTTAACCCGAATGCCCACGTGGGTGCCTATGAGAATTGGCATCATGAGCCCTGGGGACCAATCCGGACACCTTCGCCCTCGTCGACGCCATCTCGTCGCAGCGAACCAAGAATTCGGATCTGGCAACGCCGAATTCACACTCTGTCCGGGCTGGAGAGACCGAGGCCAGATCGTTGGTTCCACCTCTGTGGTAAGGCGCACCCTTCGTGCAAACCGGATGCGCCTCTGGACTGTCACAGACGAGACCGGCTTGCCTCTCAGTGCCCCTGCTGCGGGGGCTGCTGTGTGTAGGGGCCGGGATGCTGCGGGGCCTGCCCCGGAGAGGCAGGGTATCCCTGGTTCGAAGCAGGACCCGGGTACGGCTGCTGGGCTGACGGGTAACCGGGATACTGCGACCCGCCGCTGCCGGCACCCGGACCACCGCTGCCTCCGTTGCGACGGTTGCGGAGTACCACGAAGGCGATGGCGCCGATGACCACGACAACTGCGACGCCACCGGCGACAAGGAGGAGGCTGCTGGAGGAGGACTTCTTCTTCTTTTTGGCCTGCGTCGACTTGTCAGTCCCGTTGGCCGCCTCGCTGGAGGTCGAGGTGGAGGACGTGAGTTGGCCGAGAGGGTTCTTCTTGGGGCCGGCGGGGATGTCCATCGTGAGCGCCGAGTAGGGGCGGACGATCCCGTAGCCGTACTCCTCGTCGGGTGCCTTCAACCCCTTGTGGTGTGCGAATGTGGCCGTCTTGATCAGGCGGTTGATTACTTGGCCGGCCGTCAGGTCGGGGTACTTGGATCGGACAAGAGCGGCTGCGGCAGATACATAGGCGGTGGCATCCGAAGTACCGTTTGACAAAT
Organism: Streptomyces sp. NPDC012935; assembly: GCF_042900345.1. Taxonomy (NCBI): domain Bacteria; kingdom Bacillati; phylum Actinomycetota; class Actinomycetes; order Kitasatosporales; family Streptomycetaceae; genus Streptomyces; species Streptomyces sp. NPDC012935. The sequence continues at coordinate 381,762 of NZ_JBIBBC010000007.1, read as the reverse complement.
TGTACTGCTGCGATCGAGTCGGATCTGCCGCGAGAACCTCAACACCGGGGGCCATGAGGGCCAGCCCCTTTCCAGTGTTCGAGCCGTCCCAGCGATTAGCGTCCTTATCGATAGCGCCAACGGCGACAACGCCAGGTAGCGCGGCTGGCTCGTCAACGGCGATGGAGCCATCATTGCCTGCGCCCGCAACAACAACAACGTCGTGAGCTTGCGCATAAGCGATTGCTGCCCGACCGTCGCTCAGTGTCTTGCCGCCATCATTGGCGAAGGAGAGGTTAATGACCTTTGCACCCTGGTCCACTGCATATCGAACCGCTGCAGCCCAGGTCTCGTCATGAAGTGAGTCCTTCTCCGTCTGGAGAGCGCGCAGTGGTAGGATCTTCGCCTTTGGCGCGAGTCCTACCATGCCGGAGGAGTTTCCCGAACCATGGCCGTGGCCAGCAATAATGCTAGCCATACCCGTCCCGTGTCCGAGCTTGTCCTCCTGAGCGTTATCGCCGCCAGTGAAGTCTTTCCCTTCGAGGACCTGGCCCGTCAGGTCAGGGTGGCTGGCGTCCACTCCGGAGTCGACAACCGCAACGGTAACGCCCTGCCCCTGGGATTCAGCCCAAACGTCTTCCACCGCGAACGCGTTCAAGACCCACTGTTGGTCTCTGACGTAGTCAGCCGACGCGGTTGGTGCGGTAGTGAGGAGCAAAGCTCCTGTCAGCGCTACGACTCCCGCCGCAGACCGGACTCGCTTGAAACTCACTGCTTTGCTCCTCACTCAACCACGACTGGTTACGCCAGTCTTCAGACAAGCGAGCCGCACGCTTTCCGTGCGGCTCGCCTCGTGTGCCTACTCGATGGTCCGCGGTACGTTGCGGTTGCGATCCTCTTCCGAGATCCAGGTTTCCTCGTCCTCGACCAGGTAGTCGGGACGGTCACCCCTGCTGTTCTCGTCCTCGGGCCGACGTCCATTGCGACCGCCCATGCCGCCCATGCCGCCGGCCATGCCGCCGCGCTGAGTTCCACCGCGGCTGCCGTGCAGGCCCGCGCCGCCGCCAGCACCCTTACCGGCAATTCCCTTGGCCGCGCCGACAACGCCGCCGCGGGCCTTCGCCAGGGCACCACGACCGCCAGCACCAGCACCGCCCCGGCCTGCCGCACCGGCTCCACCGCCACCCATACCGCCCATACCGGCTCGGCCACCGGCGCCACGACCTGCTGCCGCGCCGCCTCCAGTCATACCACCGCGACCGCCCATGGCTCCGATGCCCCCACGCCCGGCCGCGGCTCCACGGCCGAAGCCAGCGCCTCCGCCAGGTGCCATGACGCCCGGACTCTGTGCGCCGCCGGTGCCAAGACCGCCGCCGCCTCCTACGCCAGTGCTCGTGGAAGGACCAGGCCCTGTCAGGCCGGGAGTGATGCTGTCCACCTTGGTCTTGGCTGTGGGGAGCTGCGTACCGCCCGTAATGCCTTGGTCGCGGGGTACCGAGGGAGCGGGCTTCACATTAGCGGTCGGACCTGCGCTCCATGGCTTGGGAGCGGAGCCGGACGCCCCTGGCCGCGATGCCCCGCCGGTAGGGGGCGTCACAGGCGGCGGGTACTCCACATCGCGGTTAGGGTCCTTAATGTTGCCCTTGTCGTCGGTAACCACTCGATTTCGATCCAGGTTTCCCTTAACCCGGATGTACTGAGCCGCAAGGTTCTCCATGACGGCAACACCGTTGAGTTGAGCCTCCCGACTCGCTCCGATCTTGCCCTCGTTGATCTCCGCAACTTCCTTGGCGGTCAGCTTGCGGTCCTGGAGATCGCCAGCTACTGCTTCCCCGTTGTCCCACTTCCAGTCACTGAGAGCGTCACCGACCTTGGCCCAGCCACTGGGCTCTTCAATCTCGTCCAGCTGCGCCTTGAACCTCCGCAGCTGCGACCCGGCGTCAGCCATCTGACCGCTGTTTAGATCAGCGTGCCAGGCGGCATTCCTGATGCTCTGGGAGATTTCACGAGCCTTCTTCTCAAAGCTCCGAGCAGCATCCCCCTCCCAGTGCTCCAGAACGTTGTCGACTGCCTTGTCGAGCAGCGCCGCGATGCCACCGCCTTCGCCACCGGAGAGAATTTCGTTGACCTTGCCCCAGTGACGGCCAACCTCCTCGATAGCCCCGGGGTTAGTTCCCTCAAGCATCTGCTTGAGTTCTTTCAACGAGTAGTCGATGAACTGAGTCTTGGTCTGAGGTCGCTCAGGGTCCGCAACGCAGGTGTCATTCACGATCTCGGGCTTGGGCAGGTCTTTTTCACCGGCCATTTTGAACTCCTCCCTCTAACAGGTGATTCTCGATCGGACTACCTTGCAAACGAGCCGCTCGAGCTCCCCGTGTCACCACCCATTTGGTTCTTGTTCGCGTACTCCTGCTCGGTGTACTTGTCCTTGACCTTGGAGGTGCTCGTGCCGAACTTGTCGATCAGCCCATGCAGGCTCTTGATCGCAGTTTCAAGATCGGTCTTCATGGTCCCGTGGGCCGCGTGCAGATCACCGGCCTCCCTGAAGAGGCACGTGTTCCCGAAAGCGTCCATCGGGATCTCCGTGTTATACCGCGACGTCTGCCCGGCCTTATCCATATCGTCCAGCAACGTCCAGAGCTTCCGGATGACCTCATCCATCGCGCTCAGGTCAACCCGCATCCCGTTACTCATACCCCGTTGTCCTCTCCCCTGTTCCTCAAGTTGTCAGCACCCACTCGGTGCCCGGTCATCGCCCAAGTCGGCCGGTGGACGCACCGGCCCGGCCGACCCTCCGACTACGCCAGTCCCGCACAGCAACCCCGCTCCCCGCAACCACCAGCGCAAGAGCCAGACCCGTGCCCAACACGTAGATGGCCACCCGGCGTTCACGCTCCGCCTCGGTCTCGCCCATCGTCACGGCCATCGGGATGACTCCGTCGGCGCCGGCCGCGACGGGCGGGTCCGGCTCCGGGGAGCTACCCGGGGTGGACTCCTCCGACAGCGCGGCGACCGGGTCGACGACGCCCCAGCCGATGTAGGCGTTGGGTCCGCGGCTCGGGCGTTGGGCGGTTTCCTGGATTCGGGTGGCGATCTGTGCCGCATCCCACTCCGGGTACTTCTGCTTCAGGAGGGCCGCGACCCCCGCGACGTACGGCGCCGCGAAGCTCGTACCGTCGGCCGTGCACTGGCCACCTGCCGGGACCGTGGAGACCATGCCGACGCCCGGTGCCGCGATGTCGACGAAGTCGCCGGCCTGTGAGAAGAAGGCGCGTTCGTCGTTGCGGTCGGAGGCTGCCACCGCCAGGACGCCCGGGTATGCGGCCGGGTACGTGTCGGCGAACTTGCCGTCGGCTCCGTCGTTGCCGGCCGCTGCCACGATCAGCGCACCCTTACGCACCGCGTCCGCCACGGCGGCGGCGAGGGTCGGGTCGTCCTTCTTGTTCTGGGTGTCCGAGGAGATGTTGATGATCTCCGCGCCCGCGGCGACCGCGGCCTTGATCGCATCGGACATCGTCCCCGCGTCGCCCTGCTTCTCCTCCCCGCCCGTGTAGCGGTAGGAGAGGATCGTCGCCTCCCGCGCGATGCCCACGAAGCCGGTGCCCTTGAGCGGCCGGGCGGCGATGATGCCCGCCACCCGCGTGCCGTGACCCTCGATGTCCTTGGTGGCGGAGCCGTCCACGAAGGTCTTGCCGCCTGACACGGCACTGGTCAGCTGCTTGTTGGAGCTGTCGACGCCCGTATCGATCACCGCGACCTTGACGCCCTTGCCCGTCGCCTTTTCCCACAACTGGTTCAGGAGGACCCGCTGGAGGGACCAGGGGGTGGACTTGATGACGTCACCACCGAAGACGCATTCCGAGCTGGCCGACAGACCGAACTCCGGGTCGTCGGAAGCCGCAAGGCGGGTGGGTGTGGTCGTGTCCGGCGATGCCGGTGCCGCCGGCGTCGGCGGTGCCGACGCAAGGCAGACCCCGGTCACCGCGAGCACGCCAAAAACCCGCTGGAGTACGCGGGTTCCACGGGTGCGGCTACGCGAGCGGGCTGTGCGGCCCGTCACGTTCAGGCCGTTCATCTTCAGGCCCCCAGGGCTTCCTTGCTTCCTTCGAAGCTGGGTCATGTGTGTGTCGCGATTGGTACGGCGAGTGTGAATGTTTGCGGGATTTGCTGTGCACAGGTCCGCACAAGGTGCGTACGGTCCCGCAGGAGCTGTGTACGACCCCGGAGCAGAGGTCGGCCCAGCGGACGCGGTGGCGTCGGCTGGGCCGGTCCTCTTCATCTCATGCCCCTCGGGTCGCCTCTGGGCTCAGCCCCAGGTGTTGGCGTTGCTCTTCTCAGTGGCCTGGTAGCTCTCGGCGGCGCTCTGCAGGGCCGTCGAGATCTTCAGCAGGGTCGCGTGCAGGTCCTGAGCGGTCTTGTCCCACTCGCGCTGCTTGCGCTGGTAGCCCTCCTGCGCCTCACCTTCCCAGGTGCTGGCGACACGCTTGACCGCGGCCTCGAGGTCGTCGAGCTGCTGCTTGATACGGCCGGCCGTGGACTTCACGTCCGTGGACGCGTTAGTGATGGTTGCGTAATTGACGAGAATCGACATCGTCATTCCCTTTCAGGAAGAATCGAAGGAAAGCGAAGGAATTGGTGAAATCCGGCAGAACGCAGGGCTACGCCGGAGCGTCGAGCCCGTGACCGGAACGGCTTGATCAGCCGAAGTCCGACATGATCTTGCTGATCTCGGCGTTCTGCTGCTCTTCCGAGGCGGAGTAGTTGCTCCGCGTGGAGTCCACGGCTTCCTTGATGTCGTTGAGGATGTCGCTCATCCTCTTCGCGTCCGAGTTCCAACGATCCTGCAGCTGGCGGTACGACTGGGCCGCCTGGCCCTTCCAGCCGCCGGCGATCTGGTCGATCACTCCGTTGAGACGGCGGATCTCGCCCTGCAGCTGACCGTTCGCGGTGCTGATGTCACCGGAGAGCTTGGTGAGTTCGTCCTCTGTTACCCGGAACTGGCCGGCCATGATGAACCTTCCCCCATGTCGTCGTTTATCCGGGAACCAGCACGGGTACCCGGAGGAGCTTCGCACGCTTGAGCGCTGCAAACACTCTATCGTCAGCCTGTCACTCAACCACAGGCAAGACCAATCAGTTACACGGCTCACACACTTGGGCGATCATCTCGTGACCGTCACGCCGTCTTACTGTCAAGTCCTGTTGGCCGTAAGTCCGTTGGCCCTACGGCCGTCGGCCGGCCCGCTGCGGCGAGCGGGGCGGCCGGGCGTCAGCGGTCGGTCACTGGCTCTGTGGCTGCGCCGCGCTGCCGGTGTCCAGCATCGGTCCCTTCGGGATGAACGTCGCCCAGGTCTGCGGCACGATCGAGATGTCGGAGACGTCCTCGTAGCCCAGTCGCGTGCGCGCCTTGTCCGTCTCGCTCGCGTCGCCCTCCGACGCGCCCGCGGAAGACGCACCGCTTCCCTGCGCCGCACTGTCGTTGCTCTTCGGCAGGGAGTACCGCAGGCCCGTGTCCGTCAGCAGATACGTCGCGCCACCGCCCGCGGCCGTGCCGGCGACCTCCTGGAAGAGGAGGCCCGAGCCGGAGGAGACGTAGGCTCCCAGCGAGTCGGTGATGACCGTCTTCGGGTAGTTGGTTCCGGACCATGCGGCAAGCTGCGGCTTCCTGTCCGCGCCGATGCCGCCCTTGTAGACGCTGCACGACGTGGTACGGGCCTCGCCGGACTGCGGGGCCGCCGGATTGGCCTGCCGCGGAACGGTGAGGGGCCAACCCTTGTCCGCGTAGAAGCGCTCCGCCGAACCGCCGTTGGCCTCGATGATCGCCGGGGTGCTGGACTTCACGGGACTGGCTCCGTCGCGGGCCACCAACAGGTTGGCGACGAAGGGCGAGATGACGGCGACCTCGTTCTTGAGGACCACGTAGAACTGCTCGCTCTGTGCGTCCCGCGCCCGCAGCACCTGACCCACCGTGGTCACTCCGGGGAGCCCCTGGACGGAGGTCGGTTCATCGGCGTTCGGGACCGTCGGAAAGGTGATGTCCGTGCCCTTGTTGAGGGTGTTCAGCCACTCCGAGCTCACCTGCTGCGGCTGGGCCGAAGCGCTGCTCCCGATGACCGCGGTGCGCAGCTTCTCCATGGAGGTGTCGTCGAGGCCCGCCTCGCCGCCCAGCAGGAAGCGATTCCCCTGACCGTCGACCAGGTACTGCAGCTTGGTCTTGGTGTCCTGGACGTACAGAGCCTCTCGGGGGTCGACCTTCCCCGCGCCCGCCAGCGACTTGGCGTCGGCTGCGTCGAAGACGAACACGGCGCGGTCGATGGCGGCGGCGCCGTCCGAGCCGCCCGGCGCCGGGCGCTCACACACGGCCCAGGTCTTCTTCTCCTGCGCGTCGTCCTTGGCGGGCAGCCGGTCAGGAGCGTACGGAATGCCGATCGTCGCGCCGTGCCGGATGCCGCTCTTGTCGATCTCCTTGCCGGGGACCTCCAGGACGGTGCCCTTGCCCTTGTCCAGGAGCAGCTTCGCGGAGGCGTAGTTGAGGACGGGGTGGAGCACCTTTTCCACCTTGTTGTCCTTCGGGTCCGGGTCGAGCACCACGTACCGCGTCGTCGAGTCACTGTCGACGATGATGTACTCGCCAGGCGTGTCCCAGCCCTTCGGCGCCGTGGGCTTGATCACGCCCCACGCGATGAAGCCGATGACCAGCACGACGCCCACCGCGAGACTGGGCATCACGGTACGGACGGGACGCGGTGCGCCCTCCTCGGAGCCGCCCGGGGACGGCGCCAGGAACGCCGCGACGGTGCGCTTGCGAGCGAACGTGTAGGCGGCGAGCTCATCCCGACGCTGCTTTGCCATGGTCCCCGTATCTCCCGTTTGTGATGCTCGATCGTGATGTGAGATTCGATCGCGGTTGTGTGCTCGAGCGCGTGCGTGATGACTCGATCGCGCTCGAAAGGCCGGTCTCACAAGGCCGGTTGGCCGCCTCACAACGCCGGACAACGCCGGTTCGGCCGCCTCGCAAGGCCCGTTCAGCCGCGCCGGCACTCGCGCCGGCACCTACTATGCCTTGCGCCACGCACCCGCGATCCATCAGGTGTACGGCCGCCCCCGCATCTTCACAGAGCTTCACCACAGCGCTCCACCATGCGGGGCCGGTCCATGACAGGCTGACCACCTGGGGTTTGGGTGTCCCCTGTGTCGCCTGTGGTTGTGCAGCGGGTACCGTGAGCCACCCGCATGGATGTTGTGGGCCATCGGTGCCCCTGGCCCGTCGCGGGGATCCCGGACAGCGGATCCCGCCCGACCGACGGCCACTACTTCGCGAAAGGGATGTCCCGGGGGATGACCAGCGCTACGAGCACTCGGCGCGGACGCCGCGCACCGCAGCAACAGGGAGGTCCGGGCGGCAGACGTACGTCCGCTGCTCCGGCCGCGCCCGTCGCCGCGTCGCCGCGCACGCTGCCACGCCCCGGCGGCCTCGGCCCGGTACGGCTGCAGCAGCTCATCCTCGTGGAGCTCGCGGCGGCCGTCATGGTGGCCGCCTGGGCCGCCGACACGTCCTGGCTGCTGGCCCCGGCCGGTGCCCTGGCGGCGCTGCTGGTGCTCTTGGCCGTGCTGCGCCGGGGCCGCCGTCCGCTGCCCGAGTGGTACGAGACGACACGCGCGCTCAGGCAGCGCCGACGCGACGCCAAGCAGCCCGTTCCGCCCGGGACGGACGCGATGCTGGCACCGGTCGTGGAATGCGACCCCGCCCTGCGGACGTACTCCTTCGTGTCCCGTGACGACCGCTCCATCGGCATGATCGGTGACGGGACCTTCCTCACCGCCGTCCTCTTCGTGCAGCCGGCCGACGAGCCGCTGCGCCCCGCCGCCGCCGGACGGCAGCTGCCGCTGCGGCTGATCCAGGACGCCCTGGAGGTCGACGGGATCCGGCTCGCCTCCGCGCAGGTCGTGCAGCACACCCAGCCGGCGCCCGCCCCGCACCTGCCGCAGCAGTCGCTCGCGGCGCGCTCGTACGGCCCGTTGCAGGCGCAGGCCGGTTCCCCCGCGCTCCGGCTCACCTGGGTCGCCCTCAAGCTCGACCCGGAGCTGTGCCCGGAGGCCGTTCAGGCCCGCGGTGACGGCGTTCCCGGTGCGCAGCGCGCGCTGCTGCGCGTGGCGGACCAGCTGGCGAGCCGGCTGGCCGGCGCCGGTTTCAAGGCGACGATCCTGGACGAGACCGAGCTGGTGCAGGCGCTCGCGACGTCCAGCTGCCTCAATCCGCGCGCCAACGCGCAGCACGGGCAGGACGGGCGGGCCTCCCAGCGCCGTACGGTCGAGGCCGTCCGCACCTGGCGCGTCGACGACCGGTGGCACACCACGTACTGGGTGTCCCGCTGGCCGCAGTTGGGGAACGGTGGTGTGGCGCTGCCCGAGCTGGTCACGCGGCTCACCTCGCTGCCCCTGCTCGCCACGACGTTCAGCATGACCCTGAGCAAGGCCGGCAACCGGGGCGTCTCCCTCGCCGGGCACGTCCGTGTCACCGCCCGCGGAGACAGTGAACTCGGCCAGGTGGGGCGGGAGTTGGAGCGGGCCGCGAGTACCGCGAAGGTCGGTCTGGTCCGTCTCGACCGGGAGCAGGTCCCCGGAGCCCTCGCCACTTTGCCGCTCGGAGGTACGTACTGATGTCCCACCCCGCGACCATGCCCCCCGGGCAGCAGGGCCGGGCCCCCGGACGCACTCCGGCACACGTGGCCTCCCCCACCGACACCGGCATGATCCCGATCATCCGGCAGCCTGATGCACAGCAGCAGCAACGGCGCATCTTCAGCCCGGGCTTCGGGCTGCGCGGGCCGCGCCGCAACCGTCATGTCGTCAGCGCCGACGAGCTCGCCGCGATCAGCATGCCGCTCGGCGACGACGGCGTGATCATCGGCACCGACCCGGAGTCTCAGCCGGCCGTGCTCGGGCTGTCCCGTCCCACCCCCTTCGACGTCGTGCTCGTGGGCGGCCTGTGGCTCGCCCAGGTGCTGGCGCTGCGCGCCGCCGCGACGGGTGCGCGGGTGGGCGTCGAGACCGGACGTCCGCAGGCCTGGCAGCAGTTGGCCCAGGCGGCGGGCGGCGGCCAGCAGTGCGTGACGGTGTACCCGGTGGGCCGGGTGCCCGCGCAGGGTCCGTCCGTGTCCAGTCCGGTCGTGTTGTTCCGGGACTGCGGTATCCGCCCGCCGCGCGGTCGGGTGACGTCCGTGCCGTGGCAGGCCGTGGTGACGGTGCTGCCCTTCGTCAGCGAGCACGCGCCGCGCTGGCTGTCCCAGGCCCATCTGGTCGGGATCCAGCGCATCTCGCCGTACGAGACCGAGGCCGTGCGGGACACACTGGGGATCCCTGAGGACCAGCTCCAGCACCTGCCGACCCTGCACGACGGCGTCGCTCTGTGGTGCACTCGTAAGCACCAGAAGTTCGTCATGACCGACCCCACCGACGCGGAGACGGGCCTGCTCGGCGTTGCTCGCCGTATGGACTGACAGGTCGTCGTTCCCTGGGCGGGGCCCAACAAGGCCAAGCCCAGGGGGGTTTCCGTCCGCACCCATGAGGCTCTTCCGCCCACGCACCCGGAGCTATAGCGTCCGCGCCCATGGGGGCTTTTCCGTCCCGCCATGCGAGTGATTAGGCTTCTGGTGGTGCGGTGACGATCGCAGTCGAGTGGGACTCGCCACTCGGTCCGCCCGGCCGCGACGACGACCAGCTCAGCAGCAGTGGCTGACCAGGAGGCAAGCAGTGAACAGGGATCGGTCCGAGTACAACGGCGGGAGCCCTTCCTCGGACGGGGACGATCACGAGGTGGATCTCACCGGCGAGTTCGAAATCGTCTACACACCTCCCGCCTGGTACGCCCAAAGTACGCAAAGCGGTTCCTCGGCCGGTGGGCAGCAGGATTCTGGTCCGCCATCTCCACCACCGCCGACGGGTGCGCCCGTCGGATCGCCCACCGGTCCGCCCGGTGGTCCCGCTCCCTACGCCCCCGGACCGGCGCAGCCACCGGCCCAGGGCATCCCGCAGCCGCCCGCGCAGCCGGCCCCGCCCTCCCAGCAGACTCCGGCTCAGGGCACGCCCGACGCGCACCAGCAGGGCGGCCCGGCCACGGGCGGCTACGGCTTTCCGCAGCAGCAGTCCGCGCCGGGTGGCCCCGCGGCCGGCGGGTACGGCTACCCCCAGCAGACGGGCGCCGGCGCGCCCCCGCAGGGTCAAGGCCAGGACACCTCCGGCGGGTTCGGCGTACCCCAGCAGGGCCAGGGCCAGGACACCTCCGGCGGGTACGGCTACCCCCAGCAGACGGGCGCCGGCACGCCCCCGCAGGGTCAAGGCCAGGACACCTCCGGCGGATTCGGCGTACCCCAGCAGGGCCAGGGCCAGGACACCTCCGGCGGATTCGGCGTGCCCCAACAGCACTCGCCTGCCCAGGCCCCCGCCGCACCGCAGCCCCAGACGCCTGCCCAGCCTCCCACCGCGCCCCAACAGCACACGCCGGCCCCGCCCCCCGGCGCCCCCGGCTTCCCCGTGCTGCGCCCGGTCAACACCGACGCCCAGGGCGGACCGTCCTCGACGGCCACCCCGGCGGCCGGCGTCCCGGCGGCGCCCGCACCCGAGCAGCCCGCCCCCGCACAGCCGGTGGCGGAGCCCGTGGCGGAGCCGGAGGCCGAGCTCAACCATGCCGCCGCCGACGCCGAGGCCGCGCGTCTGTTCGGCGACGCCGACGACGACGTGGAGGCGGACGAGGCGCGGAGCGACGAGGCGGAGTCGGCCGGCTCCACCGGATCCGCGCCCGCCGCTGAGGGCGACGAGCCGGAGCACGTCCAGGCGGACGCCGACTCCCCCACCCAGGCCGCGCCCCAGAACGAGTCCCCGGCCGCCCCGGCGGCGCCGGAAGCGGAGCCGGAGGAAGTGGCCGAGGCCGAGGCACAGCCCGCCGCCCCCGCGCCCACGGCTCCCGCCCAGCCCCCCGCGGTTCAGGTACAGCAGCCCCAGGCGCAGCCGACCGGTCAGACCCCGATGCCGCCGCATGCCCAGCCCACCGGCCAGGCGCCGGAGCAGCCGCAGGTCCAGCCCCACCCCAACCAGGCGCTCCCGCCCCTGCCTCAGGGCTTCACGCCCGCGCAACCCGGCCAGGGAATGCCGCCGCAGGCCGGTCAGCCGGACCGGCAGGCCGCCGCCGCTGCGCAGGCCTCCGGCTACGGCTACCCCCAGGCCCCCGCCGCCCAGCCGCTCCCGGACCAGGCCGGCCAGCCCGGCCACCCCGGTCACCCCGGTCAGCCCGGCCACCCCGGTCAGCCTCCGCACCAGCCCCCCGCCCAGGGCGCGTTCGGCCCGGCCCAGCCGCAGGCCCAGCCCGGATACCCGGCGCAGGGCGGACAGCCCGCCCCCGCCGACCCGCGACAGGCGCACCAGCCCGGACAGCCGCAGCCCGGACCGCAGCCCGCCGGTTACGGCTACCCGCAGCAGGCCCCGCACGCCGGCCAGCCACAGCCGGTCCAGCCGCAGCCCGGGCAGCCGGCGCAGCCGCAGCCCCAGGCCGAGGGATACGGCTACCCGCAGCAGCCGCAGCACCCGGCGCAGCCCGGCTACGGCTACCCGCCCCAGCAGGGCGGCTACGGCTACCCGCAGGCGGCGCAGCCCCAACAGCCCGCACCACAGCAGCCCGCACCGCAGCAGCAGCCCCCGGCCCAGCCTCAGCAACAGGCCCCGCAGCAGCCGCAGCCGCAGCAGAACCCCGCCGCCTACGGACAGCAGGGCAACCAGGGCAACCAGGGCTGGACCGCCCCGCCCGGCCCCCAGGCCGGCCCCGGCGCTCCCCAGCAGCAGCAAGCCGCGCCCGGAACCCCGCTCGGCTACAACGCCGCCGTGGAGCTGTCCTCCGACCGGCTGCTGCGCAACCAGCCCAAGGCGCGCAAGAACAACCAGGGCCCGTCCCGTTTCAAGCTCGGCGCCAAGAAGGAGCAGGCGGAGCGGGAGCGGAAGCTGGGTCTGATCCGGACGCCGGTGATGTCCTGCTACCGGATCGCGGTGATCAGCCTCAAGGGCGGCGTCGGCAAGACCACGACGACCATGTCGCTGGGCGCCACCCTCGCCACCGAGCGGCAGGACAAGATCCTGGCGATCGACGCCAACCCGGACGCCGGCACCCTCGGCCGACGCGTGCGGCGCGAGACGGGCGCGACGATCCGTGACCTGGTGCAGGCGATCCCGCAGCTCAACAGCTACATGGACATCCGCCGTTTCACCTCGCAGGCACCCTCGGGCCTCGAGATCATCGCCAACGACGTGGACCCGGCGGTCTCCACCACCTTCAACGACCAGGACTACCGCAGCGCGCTCGACGTGCTGGGGCGGCAGTACCCGATCATCCTGACGGACTCGGGTACCGGTCTGCTCTACAGCGCGATGCGCGGAGTGCTGGACCTGGCGGACCAGTTGATCATCATCTCCACGCCCTCGGTGGACGGTGCGAGCAGCGCCTCGACCACGCTCGACTGGCTGTCGGCGAACGGCTTCGCCGACCTCGTCCAGCGTTCGGTCACCGTGATCTCCGGTGTCCGCGAGACGGGCAAGATGATCAAGGTGGAGGACATCGTCGCGCACTTCGAGACCCGCTGCCGCGGTGTCGTCGTGATCCCCTTCGACGAGCACCTCTCGGCGGGCGCCGAGGTGGATCTCGACATGATGCGCCCCAAGACCCGCGAGGCCTACTTCGACCTCGCCGCGCTCATCGCCGAGGACATCGCGCGCACGCAGCAGGGCTTCGGCAACCCGAACGTGCAGTACCAGCAGCACCCGCAGCAGGGCGGCTACGCGCCCCCGCAGCAGCAGCCCCAGCAGCCGTACCCCCAGCAGGGCGGCGCCCCGCAGCCGGGCCAGGGCTGGGGGCAGCCCCCGCAGCAGCCCGCGCCGGGCCAGGGCTGGCAGCAGCAGGCACCGCCGCCGCAGGATCCGCAGCAGGGTCAGCAGCCCCAGCAGGGTGCCGTACCGCCCGGCTGGACGCAGCAGTAGCCCGTGCACAACGAAGGGCGGCCGGTACCCCTGAGGTACCGGCCGCCCTTCGGCGTCGTAGGAGTGGCTACTCGGCGGCCGCCACCAGCTCGCGGCAGCGCTTGACGTCCTCGGCCATCTGCTCCAGCAGGCCCTCCAGCGACTCGAACTTCGCCTGACCGCGGACGAAGGCGAGGAAGTCGACGGCGACGTGCAGGCCGTACAGGTCCAGGCCGACGCGGTCGATCGCGTACGCCTCGACCGTGCGCTCGGTCCCGTCGAACTGCGGGTTCGTGCCGACGGAGATCGCCGCCGGCATCGCCTCGCCCTGGGCGTGCAGCCAGCCGGCGTAGACGCCGTCGGCGGGGATGGCGGTGTGCGGCAGGGTCTCCACGTTGGCGGTGGGGAAGCCCAGCTCACGGCCGCGCTGCGCCCCGCGCACGACCACGCCCTCCACGCGGTGAGGCCGGCCCAGGATCTCTGCGGCGCCCTCGACGTCGCCCTGGGCGACCAGGCGCCTGGTCAGGGTGGAGGAGAAGGGCTCGCCGCCGCCGGCCTCGCCGGTCACGTACAGGTCGACGACCTCGACCTCGTAGTCGTAGATCTTGCCCTGCTCGGCGAGGAACTCGACGTTTCCCGCGGCTCGGTGTCCGAAGCGGAAGTTCGGGCCCTCGACGACCGCCTTGGCGTGCAGCTTGTCGACCAGGACCTTGACGACGAAGTCGGCCGGCGACAGCTTCGAGAACTCGGTCGTGAAGGGGAGGATCAGCACCGCGTCCACGCCCAGCTCGGCCATGAGGTCGGCGCGGCGGTGGTGCGGGGCCAGCAGGGGCGGGTGGCTGCCTGGGCGGACGACCTCGCTGGGGTGCGGGTCGAAGGTGACGACGACCGCGGGGACGCCCAGCTCACGGGCACGGTCCACGGCGTGCCGGATGATCAGCTGGTGCCCGCGGTGGACTCCGTCGTAGGAGCCGATGGTGACGACGCTGCGCCCCCAGTCCTGGGGGATGTCCTCCAAGCCACGCCAGCGCTGCACTGTGCCTGCTCCTTGTCGCAAAGTCGTCGAACCCGTGTCCGTCTTCGCTCATACGGTCTTACGCAGGTCTAAGGGTGCCATGCCGGGCCCTGTTGGCCCGCATCGGCATGGGTGCTGTGACCGGGTGCACGTGACAACCCGGGATTCATGCGGGGACTCGGACACCGGCCAGGTTCTCGATCATCCGGCGAGTACTCGGGCCCACCACCGCCGCCCAGTCCTGCGGGGTGGCGGTCAGCCAGGCGGCGACCCGGGCGGCGAAGCCGGGTACGTGGCGGCACAGGTCGACCAGGCCACGGTCGAAGCGGGCCGCGCCGTCCTGGGTGCGGACCAGGAGCATGCCGATGTGGTGGACGAGGTCGCGCAGGCCGTGGCCCGGGCGGTCACCACCGCGCCGGACGGCGGCGTGCAGGAGGGCGTCGAGGACGGCCGGGGCGTGTTCGTGGGCGAGGAGGAAATCCAGGAGCTCGCACCGCAGGGCCCGGGAGTCGGGCGTACCGGGAGCGGCGAGTACGGCGGCCAGGGCGGCCCGCACCTGTTCCGTGCCGCCGTCCAGCAGGCCGGTGACCAGTGGGAAGAGGACAGCGCGGGCACCGGGGCCGTGGTCGAGGCGCCGGTCGACGTACGCGGCCACGTCCACGGCGGTCTCGGGGCGCCGCTGGGCCGCCTCTCGTACGAGCGCGGCGACCCGGCGGGCGAGGCCGGGGGTGGTGAGGTCGGCGAGGGTGCCCAGCGCCTCTTTGGCGTCGGGCCGGCTCAGCCGTGCCCGGAAGGCTTCGAGGACCTGTTCGGGGTGGGTCGCGAGGGCGGCGGCCAGGGCGCCTGGCGGGAACTGCGGGTCGGCTGCCACGAAGTGCGCCAGCGCCTGCGGGAGATGCAGGCCACGCGTGCGTGGGTCCCGTACGAGGACGGCGAGCGCGCCGCCGTGCAGGGTGCAGTCGTCGGGCCGGGCGAGCAGGGCGAGGGCGGCGTAGCGGAGCAGGTCGCGGTCGGCCTCGGTGCGCGCGTGAGGCGCGACGCGCAGTCCGTACGCCGCCGCCGCGACGCGTCGCGCGGGCCGCTCGTCGTGCGCCCAGCGGTCGACGGCCCGGCAGATCGCGGAGGGTTCCTCCTCGGACAGGACGGCGAGGAGTTCGTCGGCCTTGCGGTGCGCGCTGGCGACGAGGGTTTCGGTGAGGTCGTCGAGGGCTCGGTGGCGGTGCGTGTGGAGCAGGGCCTGGGCGGCGTGGGCGACGGTCGCGTGCGGGGTCGCGGGCAGTGGGCGGTCGTCGTCGAACCATCGGATGAGGTGGGGTTGTACGGCGGCAGGGTCGGCGGCGAGGAGCCGCGCCACCGCGTCCAGGTACCGGGGCCGGGCTCGCCCGGGGTTCAGGGCTTCCTCCGCGTCGCTCGGCGGGCCGTCGGCGAGGACGAGGCGGCGCAGCAGGTCGAGGCGCTCCCCGTCCGGGAGCGGCAGCGCGGTCCAGAAGCCGGGGCCGAACTCGGGCGGCGCGGCGAGGTCGTGCCCGCGCCGGGCGACGATCCGGTCGGTGAGGAGGCGCAGTACGTCCAGGTACGGCGTCGCGTCCGGGACGCGCAGCAGGGTCTCGGTGATGAGCCGGGCGGCCCACCAGCAGCGCCGGTCGGCCTCCAGCGCGTCCGCCAACTCCTCCAGCCGGAGCGCGAGTTGACGGTGCCCGTGGTGCCGTGGGAGCAGCAGAAGGGCTTGGACGACGGGGCCGATGCGGTGGTGCGGTACGGGGAGGGGGTGGGCGGCGTCGGGGTGGGTGCGGCTCCGGTGGACCAGGGCGTACAGGGCCTCGTCCAGGTCGAGGTGCATGCCCTGGATCCAGTCGGCGACTTCCTCATGGGCGAAGCGGTAGCCGTTGCCTGCCGGGACCAGGAGGCCTTCGGTGAGGACGGCGGAGGCCCAGCCGGTGGCGCCGCCGAGCCGCGCGGGGGCGGTCCCCCAGGGGAACACCGCCTCGAACGATTCCCGGTCCAGCTCCCCCTGGCCCGGTCCGAGGCTGCGGCGGGCGGCCTCGTGGACCTGGCCGGAGACCTTGGCGGCGAGGTGGCGTACGGCGGTGCCGCGCAGGCCGTTCTCGGCGGCGAGGCGGACGGCGATGCGCAGGCACATGAGGTCGAGGTGGGCGCAGAGGATGTCGTCGCGGTCGACCGGGACGGCAGGGGCGTCGGGCAGGGCGGCGCGTACCTCGGAGAAAAGGCGGAGGGTGAGGGGGTGTCGGGCATCGGGTGCGGCGAGGACGCCGTCCGGGATGCCGTAGCCGGCGCGGGCCCGGCGGGCCTCGTCGGGGGTGAGGTCGTCGAGCCGCACGCAGGGCGGGAACCGCCCGGAGCTCCCGGACTCCGGCCGCTCGCCGAAGCCGTACAACAACTCCTGCGGGAACTCGGCGCCCGCCCCCTCCCAGTACTCCGCCCTGCACGCCACCACCAGCCGTGCGCCCGTCTCCCGCAGCCACTCCGCCGTGCCCTCGGTCCACTCCGTGAGGCCGTGGGCCAGGACGGGGGGCATCTCCTCCGGACCGTCCAGGAGGAGCAGGAGGGGGCGGCCGGTGGTGCGGGCGAGGTGGGCCAGCCGTTCGGGGCTCGTGTCGCCCAGGGTGCTGGGGTCGGCGGCGTACTGCCCCGGGGCGGGCGCCGACGCTGTTGCCGACACCGATGCCGCCACGATGCGGGCCGCCCGGGTCAGTGCCCGTCGCGCGGCGTCGGCCACCGACGCGTCGTCGTCCCGCAGGTCGGCGCCGCGCAGCCACAGTGTGGGGGCCGGTTGCGGGCCGCGGCTGCGGCGGGCGGCCAGCGCCGCGAGTTCCGTGGTACGGCCGCTGCCGGGACGCCCGACCAGGCCGAGCACGGACGCCCGGCTCGCGGCGAAGGCACTGAACTCCCCCGCCGTCGCGGCCCGTTCGACCGGGGCCACCGCCCCCGCTCCCCCGGCGTCGTCCCGGGCCGCCTGGCCCGCCAGTGCCCCGGGCGGACCGTCCTGCCCGACCGATGTGGCCGTCAGCTCCAGTACGCCCGCAAGGTTGAGGTCGGCCCCGTACGCCGGCACGGTCGCCGCGTTGCGCGCGAGCAGCTCGGCCAGCGGGCTCTCGGACGGGACGCCGGTCTCCGCGGCCCGCGCGCGGCCGAGAGCCTGTGGGAGCAGCGGTACCGCGAAGACGGCGTCGCGGTGGCCGGATTGCAGTGCCGTGCCGAGGACGCCCACGACCGCGCCGGTCCCGGCGTCGAGCACCGGCCCCCCTGCCGCCCCTCCGCCCAGCCGCAGAGCGTCCCGGCCGGCCGTGCCGATCGCCAACTCCAGGGCCTCGTCGAGGAGATGGAGACGGTCCGTCGCCGTGTACGTCGCTGCCACCGCGCCCAGCACCCGGGCCTCCCGCCAGCCGCCGGCCGCGATCCGGACGTACGCGCCGGTCTCGATCCGCTCCCGCACGGTCACGGGCAACGGCTCCACCCCCAGCCCCTCGGTGCGTACGAGAGCCAGGGCCAGGTCCGGCAGCGGGGTCACCGCGGTTGCGTCCACCACACAGCGCCGGTCGCCCAGGGCGGTGTACAGGACCAGCCCGGGCAGACCGTCGACGACCTCGTGGCCGGTGACGACCGTGCCGTGGTGGTCGGCCACGAACCCGAGGCCGCGGGGCCGGCCGGCCGGGTCGTGAATGCGGACCAGGGCATCGTCGCGGGGACGGGCGCCCAACCCGTCGCCGTCCGGGCGTTCGCCGGCGCAGGAGCCGCTGCCCTGCGGGCCGTGGCTGCCGGCGTCCGTGTCGGTCAGGCCGATGCCGGGCAGATCGTCCGTGGTGCTCCACGGACCCGATGCCTCCCCCAGGCCCCGAACGCCCCGGATGGCATCTCGCGTACCCCACGCGTCCTCCGCCGTCCGCGTCCCCTCCGGCATCCGGCGGTCGCCGCCCGCCCCGGGGCCTCGTCCCGCCATCGTCGAACCTCCCCGCCGTGCGTCCACACGCCCATACGCCCACGCCCTGTTTTTTCGACGGTAGGCGCGAAGTGATCAGCGGGAAAGATCGCTCGGCGAACGCGCCCCCTTCCGCTCCCTCGGTTCACTCCGAGCGCCTGCACGGACGGGTGAACAGGCAGGGGTCGTTGGATACACCCTAGGGGTGGGGGAACCGAGGGGGGACCGTGGAGCGGCGGGCTGAGGACTACCCCGTGACCGCCGCTCCACGGGCAGACACCGGCAAGCGGCGCGCCCGTGAGACGGCTCCTCAGCCGAAGACGGCCAGGCTCTTGGCCTTGCCCTTGTGCTGCTCCACGAGCGCCAGGAAGCGGCCCTCGGGGGCGAAGACGGCCACGGGGCCGGCGCCCGCGTACTCGTCGGGCATGTCGAGGCGGACCCCGTTCGTCAGCAGTCGGGCGCGCCGCGCGTCGACGTCCCAGCGCGGGAAGGCGGCCGTGGCGGCCTCGGCGATCGGCATCACCGTCAGGTCCTGCTGCAGCTGCTCCAGCGTCTTGGCGGAGTCCAGCTTGTACGGGCCGACGCGGGTGCGGCGCAGCGCCGTGAGGTGGCCGCCGACGCCCAGGTCGGCGCCGAGGTCGCGGGCCAGGGCGCGGATGTAGGTGCCGGAGGAGCAGACCACCGACACGACCAGGTCGAGGACGGCGGTGCCGTCGTCGGCGACGGCGTCACGCACGTCGTGGACCGAGAAGGACGAGACGGTGACCGACCGCGCCGGAATCTCGAATTCCTCGCCGTCGCGCGCCCGCTTGTAGGAGCGCACCCCGTCGATCTTGATGGCGCTGACCTTCGAGGGGACCTGCATGATCTCGCCGGTCAGCTTGGCGATCCCGGCGTCGATGGCCTCGCGGGTGACCTTCGAGGCGTCGGCCGACGCCGTGATCTCGCCCTCGGCGTCGTCGGTGATCGTGGTCTGGCCGAGGCGGACGGTGCCGAGGTACTCCTTCTCGGTCAGGGCCAGATGACCGAGCAGTTTGGTCGCCTTCTCGACGCCGAGGACGAGGACGCCCGTCGCCATGGGGTCGAGGGTGCCGGCGTGCCCGACGCGGCGGGTGCGGGCGATGCCGCGCATCTTGGCGACCACGTCGTGCGAAGTGAAGCCCGACGGCTTGTCGACGATGACAAGGCCGTCGGGCGTGGTGTGCTTCTGCGTCATTCCGCGGTGTCGCCGTCCGTCTCGTCCTCGGAGCCCGGCTTGCGGTACGGGTCCGCCTCACCGGCGTAGTTCGCGCCCGCGGACACCTCGCGCACCTTCTCGTCGGACTGCCGGGCCTTGTCGAGGAGGTCCTCGATGGTCCGGGCGGTGTCCGGGAGGGCGTCGGCGACGAAGGTGAGGGTCGGCGTGAACTTCACGCCCGCGGCCGCCCCGACGGCCGAGCGGAGCACGCCCTTGGCGCTCTCCAGTCCGGCGGCCGCGGCCGTCCGCTCCTCGTCGTCCCCGTACACGGTGTAGAAGACGGTCGCCTCCCGCAGATCGCCCGTGACGCGGGTGTCCGTGATGGTGACGTGTGAGCCGAGCCGCGGGTCCTTGATCCCGCGCTGCAGCTTCTGGGCCACCACCTCTCGGATGAGGTCCGCCAGCTTCTTCGCCCGCGCGTTGTCGGCCACTGGTCCGTCTCCCGTTCTTTCTTCTTCTACGTTCTTTGGCTGGTGGTCGTCAGTCGTCGTGGTCGTCAGTCGTCGTGGTCGCCGTGGAGGCGCCGCCGTACCGACAGCAGATCCACTTCCGGACGGCCGGCGACCAGCCGTTCGCACCGGTCCAGTACGTCGGTGAGGTGGCCGGCGTCGCCGGACACCACGGCCAGACCGATCCCGGCCCGCCGATAGAGGTCCATGTGGTCCACCTCGGCCGCGCTCACCGCGTACTTGCGCTGGAGTTCGGCGACGATCGGGCGGACGACGGAGCGCTTCTCCTTCAGCGACCGTACGTCGCCGAGGAGGAGGTCGAAGGACAGCGTCCCCACATACATGTGTGTAACCGGTTCACCCGCCGGTACGGGATCGATGGCCCTGCCATCCGTGAGGCAGGGACATCAGAACCGTACAACGAAGGGGCCGGGACGATCGACGGATATTACGCTCCGTAGACCCTCGCGCCCGCCCTCAAGCAGTTCGGGCGAAGTCCGCCGCGGTTCGGCAGCGCCCTGAAGGGGCGCGGGGAACTGCGCGACCAGCCGCGATGGTGCCGCAGACGAACGACGGCACATCGCGGCACGGCCAGCGGAGCGCTTCGGTGCCGGTCGGCAAACGGCGCGCTGGCCGGCGGAACCGAAGTCCCGCCGGCCAGCACGAACCGTCGGCTGTTACGCCCGCGGCTTCTCGCGCATCTCGTACGTCGCGATGACGTCGTCGACCTTGATGTCGTTGAAGTTGCCGAGGTTGATACCGCCCTCGAACCCTTCGCGGATCTCGGTGACGTCGTCCTTGAAGCGACGCAGACCGGAGATGTTGAGGCTCTCCGCGATGACCTTGCCGTCGCGGACGAGGCGCGCCTTGGTGTTGCGCTTGACCTCGCCCGAGCGGACCAGGACACCGGCGATGTTGCCCAGCTTGGACGACTTGAAGACCTCGCGGATCTCCGCCGTGCCGAGCTCGACCTCCTCGTACTCCGGCTTGAGCATGCCCTTGAGGGCCGCCTCGATCTCCTCGATGGCCTGGTAGATCACCGAGTAGTACCGGACGTCGACACCCTCGCGCTCCGCCATCTGCGCCGCGCGGCCCGCAGCGCGGACGTTGAAGCCGATGACGATGGCGTCGGAGCCGGTCGCCAGGTCGATGTCCGACTCGGTGACCGCACCCACACCGCGGTGCAGGACGCGGATGTCGACCTCTTCGCCGACGTCGAGCTGGAGCAGCGAGGACTCGAGAGCCTCCACCGAACCGGACGCGTCGCCCTTGATGATGAGGTTGAGTTCCTGCACCAGACCGGCCTTGAGGGCCTCGTCCAGGTTCTCCAGGGAGAACCGGACACCCCGGCGGGCGAAGTTGGCGTTGCGCTCACGCGCCGCGCGCTTCTCGGCGATCTGACGCGCCGTGCGGTCCTCGTCGACGACCAGGAAGTTGTCGCCGGCGCCCGGGACGTTGGTCAGACCCAGGACCAGGACGGGGGTCGACGGACCCGCTTCCTCGACGTTGTTGCCGTTGTCGTCGAGCATCGCCCGGACACGGCCGTACGCGTCGCCGACCACCATCGTGTCGCCGATGCGCAGCGTGCCGCGCTGGACCAGGACCGTCGAGACGGCACCGCGGCCACGGTCGAGGTGGGACTCGATCGCAATACCCTGCGCGTCCTGCTCCGGGTTGGCCCGCAGGTCGAGCGAGGCGTCCGCGGTGAGGACCACGGCCTCCAGCAGGCTCTCGATGTTGAGGCCCTGCTTGGCGGAGATGTCGACGAACATCGTGTCGCCGCCGTACTCCTCGGCCACCAGGCCGTACTCGGTCAGCTGACCGCGCACCTTGGTCGGGTCCGCGCCCTCGACGTCGATCTTGTTGACCGCGACGACGATCGGGACGTCGGCCGCCTTGGCGTGGTTGAGCGCCTCGACCGTCTGCGGCATGACGCCGTCGTTGGCCGCGACGACCAGGATCGCGATGTCGGTCGACTTCGCACCGCGGGCACGCATGGCGGTGAACGCCTCGTGACCCGGGGTGTCGATGAAGGTGATCCTGCGCTCTTCGTCGTTGACCTGGGTGGCGACCTGGTACGCACCGATGTGCTGCGTGATACCGCCGGCCTCGCCCGCGACGACGTTCGTCTTGCGGATGGTGTCCAGCAGTCGGGTCTTACCGTGGTCGACGTGACCCATGACGGTCACGACCGGCGGACGCGGCATGAGGAATTCCTCGCCGCCCTCGTCCTCGCCGAACTCGATGTCGAAGGACTCGAGCAGCTCGCGGTCCTCCTCCTCCGGGCTGACGATCTCGACGACGTAGTTCATCTCGCCGGCGAGCAGCTGGAGGGTCTCGTCGGAGACGGACTGCGTGGCAGTGACCATCTCGCCGAGGTTCATCATCACGGCGACGAGCGACGCCGGGTTGGCGTTGATCTTCTCCGCGAAGTCGGTGAGGGACGCACCGCGCGACAGGCGGACGGACTGTCCGTTGCCGCGAGGCAGCATCACGCCGCCGACCGACGGGGCCTGCATGGCCTCGTACTCCTGGCGCCTCTGCCGCTTCGACTTACGGCCACGACGAGCGGGACCGCCGGGACGGCCGAAGGCACCCTGCGTGCCACCACGGCCACCGGGACCACCGGGACGACCACCGAAGCCGGGACGGCCACCGCCGCCACCGCCGGGACCACCGGGACGACCGGCGAAACCGCCACCGCCGCCACCGGGACCGCCGGGACGACCGGCGAAGCCGCCGCCACCGCCGCCACCGGGACGACCGGCGAAGCCGCCGCCGCCACCGGGACGACCGCCGCCGCCACCACCGGGACGACCGCCGCCACCGGGACCACGGCCACCGGGGCCACCGCCGCCGGGACGCGGGCCGGCAGCAGGACGCTGCGGCATCATGCCGGGGTTGGGACGCGGGCCGCCGGGACCGCCGCCACCGGGACGCGGACCGCCGGGGCCGCCACCGGGACGCGCACCGCCGCCCTGCGGACGGGGCATGCCGCCCGGCGTGGGACGTGCGCCGCCCGGAGCCTGGGGACGGGGACCGCCCTGACCCTGGCCCTGCGGACGCGGGGCACCGCCGGGGGCACCGGGGCCGCCCGGACGCGGGGCGCCGCCCGGACGGGGCGCCTGCGGGCGCGCCATGCCGGTGGAGCCACCAGAGGTGAACGGGTTGTTGCCCGGACGGGGACCTGCCGGACGACCGCCGGGACGCTGGGCACCGCCACCCGGACGCGGAGCGCCGGGACGGTCGCCGCGGTCACCGCGCTCGCCACGGCCCTGGCCACCCTGGCCCGGGCCACCCGGACGCGGAGCGCCGGGGCGCGGCGCCTGACCGGCCGGACGCGGGGCACCCGGACGCGGTCCGGAACCCTGGCCCTGGGCCTGGCCCTGGGCCTGACCCTGGCCCTGAGAGGCGGCGGGGGCGGCAGGAGCCGCCGGAGGCGCCGTGAACTCGGGCGTGGTCGGAGCCGGGGACGCCGGGGCGGGCCGCGGCGCGGGCTTCGGGCCCGGGGTGGGACGGGGGCCGGGAGCGGCCGGCGCGGCGGGAGCCGCGGGCTTCTCGGCGGCGGCCGGCTTGGGAGCCGGCGGGCGCGGGGCAGCCGGACGGGCGGCCTGCGCGGGAGAGGGGGCTGCCGGCTTCGCCGGGGCAGCCTTGCGGGCGGAAGCGGGCTTGCCGCCTCCGTTGCCCTGCTGGAGGGCGTCCGTCAGTTTGCGGACAACGGGCGCTTCGATGGTCGAAGACGCCGAACGGACGAATTCACCGAGTTCTTGGAGCTTGGCCATGACGACCTTGCTCTCAACCCCGAACTCCTTGGCGAGTTCGTATACCCGGACCTTAGCCACTTCGCTCCTTTTAGGTCCGGGTTGCGTCCGGACCGTCGCTACTTCATGGGCGTACTCATCGCGTGCTCATCGAGTGCTCATCGCAATCTCGACCTACTTCCAACTCGCGGGGTACCTGGGCCGCGCGGGGGTTCCGCACGACGCTTCTTACGGTGTTGCCTGCTCAGCAACTGTTGTCTGCTCGACGTACTGGCGCAACGCCTTTGTGTCGAGCGCTCCCGGGGCGCGCAACGCCCGCGTGAACGCCCGGCGGCGCACCGCCTGGTCGAGACAGACCAGAGCGGGGTGTACATACGCACCCCGGCCGGGCAGCGTACCGCGAGGATCAGGGACGCACTCGCCCTTGATCGCCACGATCCGCAGCAGATCAGCCTTGGCCGCTCGCTCCCGGCACCCCACACAGGTGCGTTCAGGGCATGCGCGGACGCGTGTCCGGCCAGACACTCTTAAGTCTACCTCCCCGTAGCGACCTCACCCCTTTGGGGCAGGATTCGAACAGTTGCCGGGCGATAACGTGACGTAATCTGAGCGGCCTGCGGCTTGGATCTATTCCCCGGCCTGCTCGGTGTCCGGCCGGATGTCGATGCGCCAGCCGGTCAGCCGGGCCGCAAGCCGGGCGTTCTGCCCTTCCTTGCCGATCGCCAGTGACAGCTGGTAGTCGGGCACCGTCACGCGCGCGGAGCGGGCCGCCATGTCCACGACCTCCACCTTGGAGACCCGGGCCGGCGACAGCGCGTTCGCCACCATCTCGGCCGGGTCGTCCGACCAGTCGACGATGTCGATCTTCTCGCCGTTCAGCTCGCCCATGACGTTGCGCACCCGGCCGCCCATGGGGCCGATACAGGCGCCCTTGGCGTTCAGGCCGCTGCGGGTGGAGCGGACGGCGATCTTCGTGCGGTGACCGGCCTCGCGGGCGATGGCGGCGATCTCGACGGACCCGTCGGCGATCTCCGGCACCTCCAGGGCGAAGAGCTTCTTCACCAGGTTCGGGTGCGTGCGCGAGAGGGTCACGGACGGGCCGCGGACGCCCTTCGCCACGCGCACGACGTACGACCGGATGCGCATGCCGTGCGGATACGTCTCGCCCGGGACCTGCTCCTGCACCGGCAGGATGGCCTCCAGCTTGCCGATGTCCACGAGGACGTTCTTCGGGTCGCGGCCCTGCTGGACCACGCCGGTGACGATGTCGCCCTCGCGGCCGGCGTACTCGCCGAGCGTCGCGTCGTCCTCGGCGTCGCGCAGCCGCTGCAGGATGACCTGCTTGGCGGTGGTGGCGGCGATACGGCCGAAGCCGGACGGGGTGTCGTCGAACTCGCGGGCCTCCTGGCCCTCCTCGAGGTCCTCGGGGTCCTCCTTCGCCCACACGGTCACGTGGCCGGTCTCCCGGTTCAGCTCCACGCGCGCGTGGCGGCGGCTTCCCTCGGTGCGGTGGTAGGCGATGAGGAGGGCCGACTCGATCGCCTCGACCAGCAGGTCGAAGGAGATCTCCTTCTCCCGTACCAAGCCCCGCAGGGCGCTCATGTCGATGTCCACGGCTACGCCTCCTCTTCCTTCTCGTCCTTGTTGTCCTTGCGATTGAACTCGACCTGCACGCGCGCCTTGTCGATGTCCGCGAAGCCGAGTCTGCGGGAGGTGGCCTTGCGGCCCTTCACTCCCGGCACTTCGAGGTCGAGGCCCTCGTCGTCGACGTTCAGGATCCGGGCCACCAGCTCACCGCCCTCGGCCAGTTGGAACTTCACCAGCCGGTCCACGGCGCGCACGTAGTGCCGGTGCTCCGTGAGGGGGCGCTCCGCGCCGGGGGTTCCGACCTCGAGGGTGTACTCCCCCTCGCCCATCGCGTCCGTCTCGTCGAGCTTCGCCGAGAGCGCACGGCTCACATCGGCGATCCGGTCCAGGTCGGCACCGGTGTCCGAGTCCACGACGACGCGCAGCACACGCTTGCGTCCGACGGAGTCCACTGCGATCTCTTCGAGGTCCAGGCCCTGAGAGCTGACGAGCGGTTCCAGTAGTTCTCGCAGCCTCTCGCTCTGGGTGGTGCTCATCCGGGTGACTCCTCGGCCGCGTGTGCTGTTGTGGGATGGGTCGCGTGTCTGGTCAAAGGGTATCGGGTCGCGAGGGCTGTTGCCGTCCACCTGCGCACGAGCGGTGCCGATGAGTGGTGCCGTCCGCTTGCGCGGGTACGGTGATCACGGGCCTGCGGCCCGCTGACTTCTGTAACCGCTTCCACAGCCGCCTTCCGTACGAGTTCCCCGAGGACGTCTGCCGTGCCGTACCCCTCGCCGCCGCGCTCCCTGACGGGACCGCGCAGAAGAACCCTGCTCGCTTCGGCCGCCGGAGCCGCGCTGCTGGTGGGCTGCTCCTCCGGCTCCGAGGACTCGGACGGGGGCACCAGCGGCAGCCCGTCGGTCGCCGAGCGGGCACGTGCGCGTGCGGCCGGGGACAGCGAGGGGCTGGTCGAGCGCTACGACGCGGTGCTCGCCGCTCACCCGGTGCTGGCGGAACTGCTGGGGCCGTTGCGGGCGGCGACCGTACGGCATGTGGAGGCGTTCGGGGGTGGCCGAAAAGCGTCGGACAGCGCGTCGCCCTCCGGGTCTGCGGCATCTTCCGGGTCGCCGTCGCCTTCCGGGTCGCCGTCGGCCGCCGTCCCTGTCGACGAGAGGGCGGCCGTCGCCGAGCTCGCCGCCACGGAGCGGGCACTCGCGGACCGGCGGGCCAAGGCGCTGCTGGACGTCCCTGGCGAACTGGCGCGGCTGCTGGCCTCCGTGGCAGCGGCGGGGGCGGCACATGCGTATCTGCTGAACGAGGGGGCCAAGTGAGCGAGTCCGGCAAGAAGGAGCAGCTGAAGGCTCTGCAGGCGGCGCTGGCCGCCGAGCACGCGGCGGTGTACGGGTACGGCGTCGTCGGTGGCCGGATCAGCCAGGAGCGGCGCTCGGAGGCACGTGCGGCCTACGACGCGCACCGGGCGCGGCGGGACGCGCTGGCGCGTGAGGTGCGCGACCTCGGCGCCGAGCCGGTCGCCGCGAGCCCCGCGTACGCGCTGCCGTTCCCGGTGTCGGACGCGCCCGCGGCCGTGCGGTTCGCCGCCGGACTGGAGGACCGGATGGCCGCGGTGTACTCCGACCTGGTGCGGGCGGCCGAGGGTGAGCTGCGGGGTACCGCGGCCGAGGCGCTGCGGGAGGCGGCGGTGCGGGCGGTGCGCTGGTGGGGCGAGAGCGTAGCCTTCCCTGGGCTCGCCGAGCGGGCGGCCACGACGTCCGCCTCGCCGATGCCCTCGGCATGACCCGCATCTGAAGGGAACTACTCGCGCATGGCTTTCGAACCGCCGCAGCGTCTGGTCAAGGCGCTCGGTGAGACGGCACCGGATGGTGACGACTGGTTGGTGAAGCTGCCGGAGGCGGTCCACCGGGCCGTCGCGCTACGCGAGTTGACCGTTGAGCGGGTGCAGATGCCCGGTGGGCGCAGCAGCCTGGTGGTGCTGGTACGGCGCCCGGACGGAACCCCGGCCGTGCTGAAGCTGGCCCCGCCGCGGGCCCGTCCGCAGAGCGAGCGGGCGGCGCTGGCGCACTGGGGTGGCATGGGGGCCGTACAACTGCTCGACGGGCCCTCGGTCGAGGGTGAGCTGTTGCTGGAGCGGCTGCACCCGGATGTGTCGGTGCGGTCGTTGCCCGAGGCGAAGGCGCTGCTGGAGGCGGCGGGGACGCTGCGGCGGCTGTGGGTCGAGCCGCCCGGCGACCACCCCTTCGAGACCGTCGCCGAGCGGACCGGCAGGCAGGCCGACGCGATGCGGGCGACCGCGGCGACGGATGCCGAGGTGACCCCCCTGGTCGACGCCGCGCTCGTCGCGCGCGAGGAGTTGCTGGCCGGGCCGCCCGAGCGGCGGTTGCTGCACGGGACGTTCCGGCAGAGCAAGGTGCTGGCCGGGGAGCGGATGCCCTGGCTCGCGGTGGGGCCGGATCCGGTGGTCGGTGAGTGCGCGTTCGATCTGGCGCGGTTGGTGCGGGACCGCGTGGAGGATCTGATCGCCTCGCCGTCGGGGGCGGCGACGACTCGGCGGCGGATCAAGCGGCTGGCGGAGTCGCTCGACGTGGACCAGGAACGGTTGCGGGGTTGGACGCTGTTCCGGGCCGTGGAGTCGGGGGTGCGGGCGCGAAGGGTCGGGCGGGCCCAGGACGCGGAGCTGTTGCTGGAGTTCGCCGGCTGGCTCTGAGCCGGGTTCGGGTGCTCCGGAGAGGGCGCACAAGTCCCTCCGTGCGGCGCCTTGAGCCGCACGGAGGGACTTCCGCAAAGAGCCCTTACGCGGTGAGGCGGGCGATCGCCTCGTCGACCGTCAGTTCCTCGCGCTCGCCGGTCCTGCGGTCCTTGAGCTCGACGACGCCCTCGGCGGCGCGCCGCCCGGCGACCAGGATCTGCGGTACGCCGATCAGTTCCGAGTCCGTGAACTTGACGCCCGGCGAGACACCGGCGCGGTCGTCGCACAGGACGCGCAGGCCGGCCGCGGACAGCTTCTCGGAGACGTCGAGGGCGAGTTCGGTCTGCAGGGCCTTGCCGGCGGCGACCACGTGCACGTCGGCCGGGGCGACCTCGGCGGGCCAGCACAGGCCCTTGTCGTCGGCGGTCTGCTCGGCGAGGGCGGCGACGGCGCGGGAGACACCGATGCCGTACGAGCCCATGGTCACGCGGACCGGCTTGCCGTTCTGGCCGAGGACGTCGAGCTTCAGCGCATCCGCGTACTTGCGGCCCAGCTGGAAGATGTGGCCGATCTCGATGGCGCGGTCCAGCTTGAGGCCGGTGCCGCACTTCGGGCAGGGGTCGCCCTCCTGGACGACCACGACGTCGACGTACTCGTCGACCTCGAAGTCACGGCCCGCGACCACGTTCTTCGCGTGCATGCCCTCCTTGTTGGCGCCGGTGATCCAGGAGGTGCCGGGGGCAACGCGCGGGTCGGCGAGGTACTTGACCTTCTCGCCCAGGCCCTGCGGGCCGACGTAGCCGCGGACCAGGTCCGGGCGGCCCGCGAAGTCCGCCTCGGTGACCATCTCGACGACGGCCGGGGCGAAGTGCGCCTCGACCTTGCCCATGTCTACCTCGCGGTGACCGGGCACGCCCACGGCGACGATCTCGCCGTCGACCTTGACGAGGAGGTTCTTGAGGGTGGCCGAGGCCTGGACGCCGAGGTGGGCGGCGAGGGTCTCGATGGTGGGGGTGTCGGGGGTCGGGATCTCTTCGAGGGCGGGCACGTCGCCGGCGTCCACCGACTTCAGCTCGTACGTGATCGCCTCGGTGTTCGCCGCGAAGTCGCAGTTCGGACAGTCGGCGAAGGTGTCCTCGCCGGCCTCGGCCGGGGCGAGGAACTCCTCGGACTTCGAGCCGCCCATGGCGCCCGCGGTGGCGGCGCAGATGCGGTAGTCGAGGCCGAGGCGCTCGAAGACGCGCTGGTAGGCCTGGCGGTGCAGGGCGTAGGACTGGCCGAGGCCCTCGTCGTCGGTGTCGAAGGAGTACGAGTCCTTCATCAGGAACTCACGGCCGCGCAGGATGCCGGCCCGCGGGCGGGCCTCGTCGCGGTACTTGTGCTGGATCTGGTAGAGGATGACCGGCAGGTCCTTGTAGGAGGACGCCTGGTCCTTCACCAGCAGGGTGAAGATCTCCTCGTGGGTCGGACCGAGCAGGTAGTCGCCGCCCTTGCGGTCCTTCAGGCGGAACAGCTCCTGGCCGTACTCGTCCCAGCGGCCCGTCGCGTCGTACGGCTCACGCGGCAGCAGCGCGGGAAGCAGCACTTCCTGGGCGCCGATGGCGTCCATCTCCTCGCGGACGATGCGTTCCACGTTGGCGAGGACCCGCTTGCCGAGGGGCAGCCACGACCAGATGCCGGCCGCGGTGCGGCGGACGTAGCCGGCGCGGACGAGCAGCTTGTGACTGAGGACCTCGGCGTCCGCCGGGTCGTCGCGCAGCGTCTTCGCCATCAACTGGGACATGCGCTGGACCGGTGCGTTCGCCATGGTTTCCGTACTCCTGCTGCGTAAGGGTTATGCCAGGAGGTTAGCCGGGTGGGACGCGGCGGTGGAAATCGGTTAGTGGCGGCGGAGCGGGAGCGGGGCGCCCATCACGGCGTACGGCTTCGGGGCGCTCGGGAAGAGGACCTGGCGGGCGAGGTCCTGGTAACCGAGGGAGCGGTACAGGCCGCGGGCCGGGCTTTCCACGTCGATCGCCGAGAGGATCGAGCGGGGTTCGACCGCGCCGTCCGTGATCCGGGTGATCAGGGAACGGCCGATGCCCCGGTTCTGGTAGCCCGGGTGGACGTGGAGCTCCGTGATGACGAAGGACTGGTCGAGCCAGTCGTCGTGGCCCTGCGCCCGGAGGTAGGGCTCCACGATGGTCGACCACCAGTGGGTGCGGTCGTTCGGCATGCCGTAGACGAATCCGATGAGGCGCCCGCCGCTGGTGGCGCCGAGGGCCCTTGCGCCCGGGTAGGTCATGTGACGCAGGACGATCTGGCGGCGTACGGCCACCTCGTCGGGGCCGAGACCGAACGCCACGGCTTGGACTGCGAGGGCTTCGTCGACGTGGGTGGCGAGGTCCAGGGGGCCGATCACGATGTCGTCTGGTTGGCGGCGGTGTGCGTGACCGGGAAGGCGCATGTGGGGAGCGTACAGGTCACGACAGGTTGTCGTTCGGGTGCGGGCTGTCGGTGGTTGCAAGCGCAGTTCCCCGCGCCCCCAAGGGTGTTGTCCCGCCGCTGGAGGGCGGGAAGGCACCTCAGAACAGGACGCTCATGAACGCGCCGGTCTCCTGGAAGCCCACCCTGTGGTACGTCCGTCTCGCCGCCGTGTTGAAGTCGTTCACGTAGAGGCTCACCACTGGGGCGACGTCCGCCAGGGCGTAGCGCAGCACCGCTGCCATGCCGGGGGCGGCGAGGCCCTGGCCCCGGTACTCGGGGGCCACCCAGACACCCTGGATCTGGCAGGCCCTGTTCGTCGCGGCGCCGATCTCGGCCTTGAAGACGACCTTGCCGTCCTGGTCGAGGCGGGCGAAGGAACGCCCGGAGCCGACGAGTTCGGCGACCCGGGCCTGGTAGAGGAGGCCGCCGTCGCCGGCCAGCGGGGAGACGCCGACCTCCTCGGTGAACATCGCCACGCACGCCGGCATGATCGTCTCCATCTCGTCCTTGCGGATGCGGCGGACGTACGGATCCGGGGTGATGCCGGTCGGCATGCGGTCGGTGACCATCAGGGGCTGGTGGGCGCGGACGTCACGGGCCGGGCCCCAGTTGGGTTCCAGCAGGCGCCACAGCTGGGCGGTGGATTCGGCGGGGCCGACGATGGAGGAGCAGCGGCGGCCCGCGCGCCGGGCCCTGTCGGCGAAGGCACGTACCGCTCGTGGACCCGCGCAGATCGGGACGAGGTTGGCGCCCGCGTAGCACAGGGAGGTGAGCATGCCGCCCTCGTACCAGCCCCACATCTCGCCGCCGAGGCGCCACGGGTCGAGGCCGGCGATCTGGACGCGGGACGTCACGAAGGCGTTCGCGACCGGCTCACGGTCGAGGATCGCGAGCGCGGCGTCCAGGTCGCTCGGTTCGAGCACCCGTGAGGTGGTCTGGGTCAACACGTACGGGGCCTCACGCTGGGGTTCTGCTGGTCCCCGCACTGTACCTGCGGAAGCTTTGCCGCGCCGCCGCTTGGCTGCGCCGCTGAGCCGGGCGCCTATGAGCTCGGGGCGCTGGGCATTGGTGGCGGCTGCGGGTGGTCGGGGGCTGGTCGCGCAGTTCCCCGCGCCCCTGGGGGCCTGCGCCCCCACAGCCCGTCCGGCGTTTGAGGACGAGGCCGTTCAGGCCGAAGCGGGGGTCTGGGGGCCGCAGGCCCCCAGGGACGGGGCGGCGGGGGCGAGGAACCTCTCAGCCCGCGACCGCCACCGACGGCTCGCCGCTCGCCACGCCGTCCGCCTCCATCTGCTCGGCCAGCTTCATGGCCTCCTCGATGAGGGTCTCGACGATCTTGGACTCGGGGACGGTCTTGATGACCTCGCCCTTGACGAAGATCTGGCCCTTGCCGTTGCCGGAGGCGACGCCGAGGTCGGCCTCGCGGGCCTCGCCGGGGCCGTTCACGACGCACCCCATGACGGCCACGCGGAGCGGGACCTCCATGCCCGTGAGGCCTGCCGTGACCTCCTCGGCGAGCTTGTAGACGTCGACCTGGGCGCGGCCGCAGGACGGGCAGGAGACGATCTCCAGGCCGCGCTGCTTGAGGTTCAGGGACTCCAGGATCTGGATGCCCACCTTGACCTCCTCGACCGGCGGAGCCGACAAGGAGACCCGGATGGTGTCGCCGATGCCCTGGGACAGCAGCGCCCCGAAGGCCACGGCCGACTTGATCGTGCCCTGGAACGCCGGGCCCGCCTCGGTCACGCCGAGGTGGAGCGGATAGTCGCACTGCGCGGCCAGCTGACGGTAGGCCTCGACCATGACGACCGGGTCGTTGTGCTTGACCGAGATCTTGATGTCCCGGAAGTCGTGCTCCTCGAAGAGCGACGCCTCCCACAGGGCCGACTCGGCGAGCGCCTCGGGCGTCGCCTTGCCGTACTTCTGGAGCAGACGGCGGTCCAGCGAGCCGGCGTTGACGCCGATGCGGATCGGGGTGCCGTGGTCCTTCGCGGCCCGCGCGATCTCCTTGACCTTGTCGTCGAACTGCTTGATGTTGCCGGGGTTCACGCGGACCGCCGCGCAGCCGGCCTCGATCGCCGCGAAGACGTACTTCGGCTGGAAGTGGATGTCCGCGATCACCGGGATCTGGGACTTGCGGGCGATCGTCGCGAGGGCGTCCGCGTCGTCCTGCGTCGGGCAGGCCACGCGCACGATCTGGCAGCCGGAGGCCGTGAGCTCCGCGATCTGCTGGAGAGTGGCGCCGATGTCGGATGTACGCGTCGTCGTCATCGACTGGACCGAGACCGGCGCGTCCCCGCCGACCGCCACGGTGCCGACCTGGATCTGGCGGCTCCGCCGGCGCTCGGCGAGCCTGGTCGGAACGGACGGCATGCCGAGAGAAATCGCAGTCATCTGCTGTGCAACCCCAAGTCGTGGATCAAGATCCGGTCCCGTCAGCAGCGGGCTCCAGGCTTCGAGATTACGGCACCGGTCCTCACCCCAGCACATCACGGCCCGTAAACCCACTCAATGGAAGGCGGCCCGGGACATACGATCCCGGGCCGCCTCGAACTCCATGTGACTAGGAGATTCTGACTGGGTTAACCACGTCCGCCACGAGCACGAGCAGCGTGAAGCAGACGAAGATCCCGGCCACCACGTAGGCCACCGGCATCAGCTTCGCCACATCGAACGGACCGGGGTCCGGCCGGCGCAGCACCCTCGCCGTGTTGCGGCGCAGCGATTCCCACAGGGCGCCCGCGATATGGCCGCCGTCGAGCGGCAGCAGCGGGAGCATGTTGAAGAGGAACAGGGAGAGGTTGAAGCCGGCCAGAAGGAAGACGAACGTGGCCAGCTGCTGCGACGCCGGGATGTCCAGCGTCGCGATCTCGCCGCTCACCCGCGCCGCGCCCACGATGCCCATCGGGGAGTCCGGTTCGCGCTCGCCGTCGCCGAAGGCCGCGTCCCACAGGGCGGGGACCTTGGAGGGCAGGGCGATCAGGGAGTCGACGGCCTCGCCGACCCGGTCGGACATCCAGGTCACCGAGTCGCCGAAGTCCTGTTTGACGACGCCGGTGGCGGCGCTGAAGCCGAGGAAGCCGGCCTGGACGTAGTCGTCCTTGACGTAGGCCCCGCTCGCGTCCTTCTTCACGACCCAGTTGGTGGCGATCTTCGCGTGCAGGGTCAGTTCCTCGCCCTTGCGGTCGACGACGATCGGGACATCCTTGCCGGCGCTTTCGCGGATGAGGTCGGAGAGGGTGTTCCAGTCCTCGGTGCGCACCCCGCCGAAGGAGACGATCCTGTCGCCGGCCTTCATGCCCGCGACGGCGGCCGGGGACTTCTCGTCGGACGCCTTGCAGTCGTCGCGGTTCTCCTTCTGGTCGATGACGCACTGGGAGACCGAGCTGACGGTGGTGGTCTGCTGCTGGATGCCGAAGCCCATCAGCACGGTGAGGAACAGGCCCACCGCGAGAACGAGGTTCATGAACGGGCCCGCGAACATCACGATGACCCGCTTCCACGGCTTGCGCGTGTAGAAGAGGCGGGTCTCGTCACCCGGCTTGAGCTCCTCGAACGCGGCCGAGCGGGCGTCCTCGATCATGCCGCGCCAGGGGGATGTGGAGCGGGCCTCCAGGCGGCCGTCCGGTCCCGGCGGGAACATGCCGATCATGCGGATGTAGCCACCGAACGGGATCGCCTTGATGCCGTACTCGGTCTCGCCCTTGTTCCGCGACCAGATGGTGGGGCCGAAGCCGACCATGTACTGCGGCACGCGGATGCCGAACAGCTTGGCCGTGGACAGGTGGCCCAGCTCGTGCCAGGCGATCGAGGCGAGCAGCCCGACCGCGAACAGCACTATGCCGAGGATGAACATCAGGGTCGTCATGCACGGGCCTCCGCCGTGTGTGCCGCCAGTTGCTGTGCCCGCCTGCGGGCCCAGGTCTCCGCTTCGAGGACGTCCGCGACGGTGAGCGAAGTTCCCGCACGCGGGCTGCCGTGCTCCTCCACCACCCGGGTCACGGTCTCCATGATCCCGTTGAACGGCAGTGCGCCGGCCCGGAAGGCCTCCACGCACTCCTCGTTTGCCGCATTGAACACCGCCGGTGCCGTGCCCGCGAGCTCGCCCACGTGACGCGCCAGGTTGACCGAGGGGAAGGCGTCGTTGTCGAGCGGGAAGAACTCCCACGTCGACGCCTTGCTCCAGTCGAAGGTCGGCGCGGCGTCGGAGATGCGCTCCGGCCAGCCGAGGCCGATGGCGATCGGCCCGCGCATGTCGGGGGGCGTCGCCTGGGCGATCGTGGATCCGTCGGTGAACTCAACCATCGAGTGAACATACGACTGGGGATGCACGACCACCTCAATGCGGTCGAAGGAAATGTCGTAGAGGAGGTGCGCCTCGATGACCTCCAGGCCCTTGTTGACCAGGGTCGCGGAGTTGATCGTGATGACCGGGCCCATGGCCCAGGTGGGGTGGGCGAGCGCGTCCTCGACGGTCACTTGAGCCAGGTCCGCCTTCGAGCGGCCCCGGAACGGCCCCCCGGACGCCGTGACGACCAGCTTCCGTACGTCTGCCCGCGTCCCGGACGCCAGCGCCTGGAACAGGGCCGCGTGCTCGGAGTCGACCGGGATGATCTGCCCGGGCTTGGCGAGCGCCTTGACCAGCGGCCCGCCGACGATCAGGGACTCCTTGTTGGCGAGCGCGAGCGTGCGGCCCGCTTCCAGGGCGGCGAGCGTGGGGGCGAGGCCGATGGAGCCGGTGATGCCGTTCAGGACGGTGTGGCAGTCGGAGGCGGCGACCTGGGCGGCGGCCTCCGGGCCGGCCAGGATCTCGGGGAGCGGCTCCCCCGTGCCGTACTGGGCGGCGAGTGCCTCGCGCAGGGCCGGTACGACGTCCTCGCGGGCGACCGCGACGGTCCGCGCCTTCAGCCGGTAGGCCTGCTCGGCGAGGAGGGCGACCCGGCCGCCGTTGGCGGACAGGGCGGTGACCCGGAACCGGTCGGGATTGCGCAGCACGAGGTCGATGGCCTGGGTGCCGATCGAGCCGGTGGAGCCGAGGATCACCACGTCCTTGGGGCCGTCGCCCGCTACGGGGTCGTAGACCAGATGCGGGTCGGCGAGTGGGGCTGGACTGTCGCTCATTCCCCCATTGTGGCCGGAAGGGCTGACAGGGAGGACAGGGCATCCCCATCCGGCAGGTAACAGGATGGTGAGGGGTCACTGCGGCCAGTGACCCCTCAAGGCTTCTGCGGCCCTCGAACCGTCGGTCACCTGATCGGCCGGTGCACGTTCTCCCGTTCGCTCGGGCCCGGCGTCGCGTCGGCGATCCAGGGGGCGCCGTCGTCCGACGGGTCGACGATGCCCTGCTCCAGCCACTCGTACGTGCCCGACATCACGCCCTTGACGACCTTGCGGTCGAGGTCGTCGGTGTTGGACCACAGGCGGCCGAAGAGCTCCTCGATCCGCAGGCGGGCCTGCTGGCAGAAGGCGTCGGCGAGCTGGTAGGCCTCGCGGCCGTGCTCGCCCTGGCCGCGCAGGTGCTCGGCGCGCACGCACACCGCGCTCATGGCGAACAGCTCGGCGCCGATGTCGACGACCCGGCCCAGGAAGCCCTGCTTGGTCTCCATACGGCCCTGCCAGCGGGACATGCCGTAGAAGGTGGAGCGGGCGAGTTTGCGGGACGTGCGTTCGACGTAGCGAAGGTGCGGGGAGAGGTCGACGCCGCGTTTGAACTCGCCGTACGAATACGGCAGTTGCCCCTGGCCGGCGACCAGCTTCGGCAGCCACTTGGCGTAGAAGACGCCGGCGTTCGCGCCCGCCTTCGCCTTGTCCTGGAGGGATTTGTCGGGATCGATGAGATCACCGGCGACCGACAGGTGGGCGTCGACGGCCTCGCGGGCGATCAGCAGGTGCATGATCTCCGTCGAGCCCTCGAAGATGCGGTTGATGCGCAGGTCGCGCAGCACCTGCTCGGCGGCGACCGGGCGCTCGCCGCGGGCCCTGAGCGACTCGGCCGTCTCGAAGCCGCGGCCGCCGCGGATCTGGATCAGTTCGTCGGCGATCGTCCAGGCCATCTCGGAGGCGTAGAGCTTGGCGAGGGCGCCTTCGATGCGGATGTCGTTGCGGTCCTCGTCGGCCATCTGCGAGGCCAGGTCGGTGACGGCCTCCAGGGCGAAGGTGGTGGCCGCGATGAAGGAGATCTTCGAGCCGACGGCCTCGTGGTGGGCGAGCGGCTTGCCCCACTGCTCGCGGGCGGCCGACCACTCGCGGGCGATCTTCAGGCACCATTTGCCGGCGGCGACACAGGACGCGGGCAGGGACAGCCGTCCGGTGTTCAGCGTGGTGAGCGCGATCTTCAGGCCGGCGCCCTCGGGGCCGATGCGGTTGGCGGCGGGGACGCGGACCTGGTGGAAGCGGGTGACGCCGTTCTCGATGCCGCGCAGGCCCATGAAGGCGTTGCGGTTCTCGACGGTGATGCCGGGCGAGTTGGTCTCCACGACGAAGGCGGTGATGCCGCCCTTGTGGCCCTCGGACTTCGGCACCCGGGCCATGACGACGAGGAGGTCGGCGACCACGCCGTTGGTCGTCCACAGCTTGACCCCGTCGAGGACGTAGTCGTCCCCGTCGGGTACCGCGGAGGTGGCCAGGCGGGCCGGGTCGGAGCCCACGTCGGGCTCGGTCAGCAGGAAGGCGCTGATGTCGGTGCGGGCGCAGCGCGGCAGGAACCGCTCCTTCTGCTCCGGGGTGCCGAACAACTTCAGCGGCTGCGGTACGCCGATCGACTGATGGGCGGAGAGCAGCACGCCGATCGCGGGGGACGCCGAGCCGGCCAGGGTGAGGGCCTTGTTGTAGTAGACCTGGCCGAGGCCGAGCCCGCCGTACTTGGTGTCGATCTTCATGCCGAAGGCGCCGATCTCCTTCAGCCCGTCGATCACGTCGTCGGGGATGCGGGACTCGCGCTCGATGAGGGCGCCGTCGACCTTCGTCTCGACGAAGTCGCGGAGCTTGGCGAGGAACTCCTCGCCGCGCTGGGCTGCCTCGTCGGTGGGCATCGGGTGGGGGTGGATCAGGTCGAGGCGGAAGCGGCCCAGGAACAGTTCCTTGGCGAAGCTGGGCTTGCGCCAGTCCTGCTGCCGGGCCTCCTCCGCCACCTGACGTGCCTCACGCTCAGTGACAGTGGGCTTCGTGGGTGCTGCGGACATGAGGCTCACCTCGCCGTGAATCGGGATCATGGGCCGTTTGGTTACCGACGGGTGCTACCCGATCGTATGTACCCGATTACGGGCGGGGCCACCACCCTGCGCGCATCCGTTCAGCCGATGTTGACGGAGTACGCCCCGGTGTCCAGGCGGTCGGCGCCCCTGGAAGTGCACGGTGAGAGGTGTTGCGGCGACTGGGCCGTTCGAGGGACGGTGCCCCTGGGGAGAAAAGCT
The DNA here is from genome assembly GCF_042900345.1 of Streptomyces sp. NPDC012935. NCBI lineage: Bacteria > Bacillati > Actinomycetota > Actinomycetes > Kitasatosporales > Streptomycetaceae > Streptomyces > Streptomyces sp. NPDC012935. Next base: position 344,240 of record NZ_JBIBBC010000007.1, on the reverse strand, counting down.
GTCGAAGCGCTTCGACAACCTATGGACACCCAGCCTCGCCAGAGTTAGTGTCGCATCACCCTCACACCCCCCCCTGTACGCATCGGCGCACTGTCGAAGCGCTTCACAAGAGCTTGGAGAGCTGGATGGTCACCCTCGCCGAGGTCGCCCAGCACGCCGGAGTCTCGGCGAGCACGGTGAGCTATGTCCTCAGTGGCAAGCGGTCCATCTCCACGACCACCCGGCACCGGGTCGAGCAGAGCATCCGCGAACTCGGCTACCACCCGAACGCGGGCGCCCGTGCCCTGGCCAGCAGCAGATCGAACATCATCGCGCTGATGATCCCGCTGCGCACCGACATGTATGTGCCGGTGATGATGGAGATCGCCATCGCGGTGGCCACCACGGCCCGCACGCACGGCTACGACGTCCTGCTGCTGACCGGCGAGGAGGGCCCCGACGCGGTGCGCCGCGTCACCGGCAGCGGGCTCGCCGACGCGATGATCCTGATGGACGTCCAGCTGGACGACGAGCGGCTGCCGCTGCTGCGCGGCACCCACCAGCCGTCCGTGCTGATCGGGCTGCCCGCCGACACCTCCGGGCTGACCTGCGTCGACCTCGACTTCAAGGCGACCGGCGCGCTGTGCGTGGAGCATCTGGCGACACTGGGGCACCGCGACATCGCTGTCATCGGCGAGGCACCGGCCGTCTATGAACGGCACACCGGTTTCGCGGAGCGCACGCTCGACGGACTGCGGCTGCGCTCGCGGGAGTTGGGGCTCCGGCTGCTGCACCGGCCGTGCGAGGGCGGGTACGACGCGATGGCCGTCACCCTCGCCCGCATCCTCGACGAACGCCCCGGCACCACCGGGTTCGTCGTGCAGAACGAGTCGGCGGTCGAACCGCTGCTCGCCCTGCTGCGCCAGCAGGGCCGTGCCGTGCCCGAGGACGTGTCGGTGGTCGGCATCTGCCCCGACCAGGTGGCCACCCAGGCCTCGGTGCGGCTGACGTCCGTCTCCATTCCCGCGCAGGAGATGGGCCGGCACGCCGTGGAGCAGCTGGTCGCCAAGCTCGACGGGCGCGGCAGCGACGAAGTCCTGCTGATCGCACCCGAGTTGACGGTCCGGGCGAGCACGGGCCCGGCGCCGTCCGCCGCCCACTGACACCTCACCACCCACCCCCACTGACCGCTTCACCGCCGTGCCCTCGCCGGGCACCCCCATGTCTGCATTCGCTGCCCTCCTGAGGAGCACACCTCGTGAATCAGCCTGCCGAGAACCAGCCCCAGCCAGGCACGGTCAGCCTCGCGCAGTCGTCCCCGACCGTCGGCACGTTCCGCGAGCGGGACGGCGCGCTGGAGTGGAGCGGCCGCCAGGAGACCGTACGTGTCGAGCCGTGGGGTCCGGACGCGGTCCGGGTGCGTGCCCGGCTCGGTGGGCCGGTGCTCGAAGGACTGCCGGGCGCGCTCCTGGAGGCCGCCCCGCCCACCGAGTCCGCCGTCAAGATCGAGGACGGGCTGGGCACGCTGACCGTCGGCGCCCTGACCGTCGAGGTCGACGCCGAGGGCCTGATCCGGTTCCTGCGCACCGAGGACGGCGAGGAGGTGCTCGCCGAGGAGCGCGCCCACTTCTGGTGGCCCGGCCCGCGTCTCTACACCGCCGTCGGCAACGGCCACCACCGCCTGGAGCAGCGCTTCGCCGCGTACGACGACGAGAAGCTGTACGGCCTCGGCCAGCACCAGCACGGCCGCCTCGACCAGAAGGGCCTGGTCCTCGACCTCGTCCAGCGCAACGCCGAGGTCGGCATCCCGGTGCTGTCCTCCAGCCGTGGCTACACCCTGCTGTGGAACAACCCGGCGATCGGCCGCGTGGAGCTCGCGCACAACGGCACCCGGTGGGTCGCCGACTCGGCCCGCCAGATCGACTACTGGATCACCGCGGGCGGCCCGGCCGACGGCCAGCGGCGCTACAGCGCGGTGACGGGCCGCACACCGATGCTGCCGGAGTGGGCGGCCGGATTCTGGCAGTGCAAGCTGCGCTACCGCACACAGGACGAACTCCTCGCGGTGGCAAGGGAGTACAAGCGCCGGGGCCTGCCCCTGTCGGCGATCGTCTGCGACTTCTTCCACTGGACGCACCTGGGCGACTGGAAGTTCGACCCGGCGGAGTGGCCCGACCCGGCGGCCATGGTCCGGGAACTGGACGAGCTGGGCGTCAAGTTGGTGGTCAGCGTATGGCCGTCGGTGTCTCCGCTGAGCGAGAACCACGCCCTGATGGAGCAGCGCGGCTACTTCATCGGCACCCAGTACGGCCCGATGGCACACGCCGACTGGCCCGACAAGGAGGTGGCCTCCACGGTCCAGGTGGCGTTCTACGACGCCACGAACCCAAACGCGCGTGAGTTCGTGTGGTCGAAGGTGCGCGACAACTACGTCGTCCCGTACGGCATCACGGCCTTCTGGCTGGATGCCTGCGAGCCGGAGCTGAAGCCGGGCTTCCAGGAGAACCTGCGCTACTGGACGGGGCCGGGCCTTGAGGTCGGCAACTGCTACCCGGCCGAGAACTCCCGCACCTTCCACGAGGGCCTGCGGGCCCAGGGTGAGGAGGTCATCACCCTCAACCGCTCGGCGTGGGCGGGCAGTCAGCGCTACGGCGCCGCCCTGTGGTCCGGCGACATCGGCACCGACTTCCCGACCCTGCGCCGCCAGCTCGCGGCCGGCCTCAACACCGCACTGTCCGGCATCCCCTGGTGGAACACGGACATCGGCGGCTTCCACGGCGGCGACCCGGACGACCCGGCGTACCGCGAGGTCATGGTCCGCTGGTTCCAGTTCGGCGCACTGTCCCCGCTGATGCGTCTGCACGGTTTCCGCGACCCGGGCATGCCGCTCGGCCCGGAGATGACCGGCGGCCCGAACGAGGTGTGGTCGTACGGCGAGGAGGTGGCCCCGATCCTGGAGAAGTACCTGCGGCTGCGCGAGCGCCTCAAGCCGTACGTCCTTCAGGTCATGCGCGAGGCCCACGAGGAGGGCCTGCCGGTGATGCGGCCGCTGTTCCTGGAGTTCCCGGACGACCCGGCGGCCTGGTCGGTCGACGACGCCTACCTCTTCGGCCGCGACCTGCTCGTCGCCCCGGTGCTGACGGCGGGCGCGACGACGTGGACGGCATATCTCCCCGCGGGCGCGCGCTGGACGGACGCGTGGACCGGGGAGACGTACGAGGGCGGCGCGGCCGTGTCGGTCGACGCCCCGCTGGACCGCATCCCGCTGTTTCTGCGGGACGGGGCACGGCTGCCCGTAGCTCAGTAGCCGTGCCGGAGGGGGTGGCCGGACGGTGGAGGTCTTCCGGCCACCCCCTCGGCCGCTTGCCCAACTTGCTTGTCCAGCACGTCAGTTCATCGGGATAGAGTCGCCGCGTGTCCTCGCCTCCGCTCGCCCTCACTCTCGCCAACCAGCTGCTGCGGCCGGGCTTCGGATCCCGTCGCGGGCCCGACCGGATCTTCGACCGGATCGTCGTGGAGACGGGAGAGGCGAAGGGAGACCGGCAGTTCGTCGACGACTTCCGGTTGCTGCTGCGCTGGTGGGCCGGGGCCGAGAACCTCACGCCGGTCGGCTGGCAGTCCGCTCAGGTCTTCGTGCGCCGGCATCTCGCCAACCGGGCGCGGGTGCGTGGGCTGATCGCCGAGCACCCGGAGATCGAGCGGGAACCGATCGAGAAGCCGGTCTTCGTCGTGGGCCTGCCGCGCACCGCGACCACCGTCACGCACGCCGTACTCTCGCTCTCGGCCGAGCACCGCGGCCCCCTGCTGTGGGAACTGCTCACCCCCGGCCTGGAGCCGTCGCCCCGCGAGCGCCGGAAGGCGGTCACGGCAGGCCGCCGTATGGTCCAGGGAACGAACCTGTTCGCGCCGCGCTTCCGCGACATCCACGCGATGGCCGCCGAGGGCCCGGAGGAGTGCACTTTCGCCCTGCCGCACGCCCTGATGCCGCTGTCGCAGGTGCTGATACCGCAGTACGTGCAGTGGTACCGCGAGCGGGACTTCACCGACGACTACCGGTACCTCAAGCAGGTGTTCCAGGTCCTGCAGTACGGCCGTCCGCGGCGCCGCTGGATCCTCAAGTCCCCGCTGCACCTGGGCAACCTCGACGCGCTGCACGCGGTGTTCCCGGACGCCACGATCGTGTGGTGCCACCGCGATCCGGTCACCGCCGTGGCCTCCTTCTGCAGCCTGATCGAGCACGGCATGGCCGTCAGCACCCGCCCCCTCGACCTGCACGGCATCGGCGCCACCTGGTCCGGCCTGCTGAGCCGTGCCATGCGACGCGGCCTCGCGGCCCGTGCCGCCCTCCCCCGCGAGGCGGTGGTGGACGCCCCGTACTCCTGGCTCGGCGCCGAGCCCGCCACGGGTGCCCCGAAGCTCTACGACGCGGTCGGCGCCCGCTGGACCGCCACCGAGGCCGCCCGGCTGGCCGGTGCCGTCGCCCGCCCGAAGGGCACCCGGCCGCACCGCTACGACCTGGCCCGCTACGGCCTGACCCGGGCCGCGGTGGAGGACGCCTTCGCGGACTACAACGCGCTGCGGGCCGAGGTCGACCGCGCCTGAGGCGAGACGCGGACCGGCCCCGGCCCTCCCGGCACGTCAGCTGCTGCTGACGGTCAGGTTGTTGGTGGCGAAGTCGAGCCCGCCGGACGACGAGGTGATCTCGTAGCCGAACTGCACGTCGCCGATGGTCTCGCTGCTGGACATCCAGCCCTTGGTGCCCGCGATCCAGCTGAGGATCGGCTTGATGTTGATGCTGCCCGAGGTGGAGTCGGACGTCCGCAGGAACGAGAAGACCTCGTTCGCGCCGTTGTTGCCCTTGTAGACGGTCCAGGTGTGACCGCCGAGCGTGACGTTGCCCTGCGAGGTGCCGAGCGGGCCGACAGCGCCGTTGTAGTTGACCCAGAGCATGATCTCGTAGTCGTAGTCGGTGTCCCAGATGTCGTACGACGTGTTGTACGCGCCGGACGACGGCACGGTGACGTTGTAGCTGCTGGTGAGCGAGCCGAGGGAGGCGATCGTCTTGTTGATCACCTTCTTGGAGTTCGGGTAGGACTTGATGCCGCCGGTGTTCGGGTGGTTGGCCCAGACACCCCAGTTGGTACCGGAGTTGGCCCAGATGCACTGGCTGCCGGCGCCGGAGCCCCAGATGTTGTTGTAGAGCGTGTAGCCGTTCAGGCTGGTGTTGCCCCACTGGTCGCAGGAGTTCCAGACGGCGGCCGAGGCGGGGGCGGAGGCGAGCCCGACGGTGGCGCCGAGGGCCATCGCCGGGGCCAGTACGGCCATGGTGATCTTGCGCAGTGCGGTCTTTGCCATGGTGTCCCTTTCCATGGGTGGGGGGAGTTGCGGGGGTTACCACGCCCCGAGGCTGAGGACGTGGTCTTCTCCGGCGACGAGGTCGAGCGGTCGTGCGTCGCCGTCGCCGTCGCCGGAGGAAGTCCGGAGTTCGATACGGGCGGCGCGGGACGGCTTCAGGACCGCCGTGGCGCCGTCGGGCGTCCAGGTCAGGTCGACCTCCGCGCCGAACCGCGTGCGTACGCCCCGAAGGCGGCCCTCGGGGAGGCTGGGCGGCACGGCGGGCAGCAGGACCAGCCGGTCCGGGGCCGACTGCACGAGCATCTCGATCAGCACGGCGGGCAGGGTGTGCGCGGCGTCCGCGTTGTAGACGTCGCGGTTCGGGTAGTGGGCGCTCATCAGGGAGGCGTGGAAGAAGTCGCCGCCCAGGACCTGGCCGAGTGCGTGGGCGACCCGATCGCCGTCCCGGAGGCGGGCCGCGACGAGGGCGTGGTGGAGATGGCCGTGCGCGGAGTCGTTCTCGGCGCCGCGCAGTTCGAGGGCGCGGTGGGCGGCCGCGGCGAGGGCGGGGGTGTCGTAGGGGGTGATCTCGTCGAGCGGCCAGACGCCGTAGAGGTGGCTGAGGTGGCGGTGGTCGTACGTGTCCTCCAGGCCCGGCCAGGCCCATTCGGCGAGGGCGCCGTCCGCGTTGATCCGGTGCGGAGGGAGGCGGTCGGCGAGGGCGCGCCAGCGGGCGGCGTCCGGGGTGTCCGGGTGGTAGCCGGCGGCGGTGAGCAGCGCGTGGCGGGCCGCCGAGAGGTCCATGGCCGCGTTGACGGTGCCCCAGCTCGCGTTGGCCGGGCGGTTCTCGGGTGAGTAGGACGGGACCACGACCAGGTGGCCGTTCTCGTCGGTGCGGGTGAGGAAATCCTCGTAGAACCGGGCGACTTCGGCGAGGGCCGCGGCCGTGCGCGGGTCACGCTCACCGCGTGCCTCGTCGTGGTCGACGAGCGGCTTGAGCAGCCAGTCGGCGCCGGCTGTCCAAAGGTGCAGGGGGTACTCGCGGCTGAAGTGGTGGATGTGACCGGACTCGCCGTCGGTGTGGGCGGGGGCGACGACGCCACGGGTGCCGAAGATCGCGCGGGCGTTGTCCCGCCAGTGGTCCAACTGGGCTTGGACGAGGCAGGCATGGGCCTCGGTCACCTCCGGGAGCGCTGCCGCGGCGGCCGACGCTGTCTGGAGGTTGAGGTTGGCGTCGGTGGTGAACGCGCCCGACCAGGCCGTGTTCCAGTCTCCGGTCCACAGACCGGTCAGCCGTGGCGGCAGCATCCCGGCGGCGGAGAGCAGGTGGTAGCGGCCGGCCGCGAAGAGGCGTTCCAGGAGGGCGGGGCTCTTCGGGCGGCTGACCAGGCCGGAGCCGGGCAGGGCCCGTTCGGCCGCGTCGGCGCCGAGGTCGAGGCCGGCGCGGAGGTAGGCGGGGCGGTGCAGGTCGGCGTGGCGGGTGAGGAGGCGGTCGTACGGGTCCTCGTCGCCGTCGGGCAGCAGGGCGCGCAGTGCCCGCGCCTCGGCGAGGGCGTCCAGCTCGCCGGTGTGGCGCCGGACGCGGGTGAGGAGCAGCAGCGAACGGGCGTTCTCGATACGCAGGCCCGGCAGGGAGGTGCGGGTGCTGCCGCCCGTGACCACGGCGAGGGTGACGCCCGTGTACGCGCGGTCGCTTCCGGGGTAACGGGCGCGCAGGGTGAGGAGCGCGCCCTCGGCGGTGAGCACGGCGCTGTGTCCGACCGCCAAGCCGTACGGGGCGCCCGGAAGCTGGTGATCCAGGGTGACGTCGAGGGTGAGGCCGGGTTCGGTGACGTACTGGACGATGACGTCGTCGGCTCGGGAGACGAAGACCCGGCTCCGCCAACCGCCGTGCCGGGCCGAGCAGACGCCGGTGGTGAAGTCGACCGAGCGGTGGTGGTCCCCGCGCTCCTCGACCGCCGGGCGGCGCAGTCGCAGCTGGAAGGCGGGGTGGAAGGGCTGCACCCACTGCAGCTCCCGCCCGTCGGTGAAGCGCTCGGCCGCGGTGACGTCCCCCGCGAGCAGCCGGTCCTGAAGGTGCGGGAGTTCGGCGGCCAGGGCAGGTGGACGGGCGTGTTCGCCGCCGTTGGGGCGGACCAGGGTGTGGTGGTTGACGATGATCCGGTCGACGTTCGGATCACCGAACACCATGACGCCGTGTCGGCCGTTCCCACTGAGGAAGGCGTCCTCCCAGCTGGCGGCGGGGGCGGGCTCCCAGGTGCCGTGCACCGGCCCGCTCATGAGGCGGCCTCCAGTACGGCGACCCCGTACCGTCCCAGCTCCACCGAGTCGGTGACGTCCGTGCCGGTCAGCAGGTCGCGGTGGCGGCCGGGCACGGGCGCGGTGACTGTGTCGCGGCCGTGGTTCAGAAGGAACAGCAGGCCGCCCCGCCGTACCGCCTCCACGCCCGCCGGAAGTCCGGCGAGGGCCGGTCGTACGCCCGCCCCCGTCGCGATGTCGGCGAGCAGGGTGCGCAAAGCGTGCGGCTCGGGGAGGGTGGACACGTACCAGGCGCGGCCCTTGCGCAGGACGGCCGGCAGTCCGTCCAGCTCGCCGCCCTTGTAGGGCGTCACCGCGTCCACGTCGTCCGCCGCCTCGATCTCCTCGGACCACAGGGTGCCGTGGAAGCCCTCGACGTCGGCCTTCTCCCCCGCGTCGAGCGGCCACCATTCGTGCAGCGTGCGGATGCCGAACAGCTCGCGCAGCCGTACGTCCATGCCGCCGGGGCGCACACGGTCGTCCTCGTCGGCGATGCCGGTCTGGAAGCCGGCGACGAGAGTGCCACCGTTCTCGGCGTAGGCCACGAGGTGGTCGATGGCCGCGTCCGTCATCAGGTACAGCTGGGGGACGACGACCAGCTTGTAGGCGGACAGGTCGTGCTCGGGGTGGGCGAAGTCCGCGACGGTGTGCGCCTCCCAGAGGGCGCGGTGCCAGGCGCGGACGATCTGCGGGTAGTCGACCTCGCAGGACAGCCGGCCGTCCTGCCGGCTCGCCCACCAGGCGTTCCAGTCGAGGAGTACGGCGACCTCGGCGGCCTCGACGCGGGTGTCGGCCACCTTCCCGCTCAGCACTGCCAGTTCGGCGCCGATGCGCTTGACCTCCTGGTACGTACGGCCCTGCTCGCCCGCGTGGCTGACCATCCCCGAGTGGAACTTCTCCGAGCCCTGCCGGGACTGCCGCCACTGGAAGTAGCAGACGGCGTCGGCGCCGCGGGCCACGGCCTGGAGGGACCACAGGCGGTTGAGGCCGGCGGGCTTGGGGTGGTTGACCCCGCGCCAGTTGACCGGCCCCGCCGCCTGCTCCATGACCATCCAGGGGCCGCCGCGGGCCTGCGAGCGGGTCATGTCATGGACGAGCGCGCCCTGCTGTCCGCCGAACGGATCGCGCGGATCGGGGTAGACGTCGACCGAGACGACGTCCTCCCGCTCGGCCCACTGCCAGGCGTCCTGCCCCTGCCAGAACGGCATGAAGTTGGTCGTCACCGGGATGTCCGGGCTGTGCCGGGCGACGATGTCACGTTCGGCGAGATAGCACTCCAGCAGCGCGTCGGACGTGAACCGCCGGAAGTCGAGAACCTGCGTGGGGTTCTTCATGTAGTGCGCGCGGCGCGGCGGCAGGACCTCGTACCAGTCGCCGTACCCCTGGCTCCAGAAGGCGGTGCCCCAGGCCTCGTTGAGGGCGTCGAGCGTGCCGTACCTGTCCTGGAGCCAGCGGCGGAAGGCGGCTTCGGCCTCGGCACCCCAGTCGTAGGTGCAGTACTCGTTGTTGATGTGCCACATCCGCAGGGCCGGGTGACCGGCGTAGCGGGCGGCGAGGTCCTCGGTGATGGCGGCGGCGTAGCTGCGGTACGTCGCGCTGGAGTGGGAGAAGTGCTGGCGGGATCCCCACCACTCGGTCCGGCCGTCCTCGTCGCGCGGGAGCGTCTCGGGGTGCAGCCGGCCCAGCCAGGGCGGGGGCGAGGAGGTGGGGGTGGCGAGGACGACACCGATGCCGCCCGCGTGCATCAGGTCCATCAGCCGGTCCAGCCAGCCGAACTCCCGCACGCCTGGACGTGGTTCGAGTCTGGCCCAGGAGAACACGCCGAGGGTGACCGAGTTGACTCCGGCCTCCTTCATCAGACGGACGTCCTCGTGCCAGGTCTCCTCGGGCCACTGCTCGGGGTTGTAGTCGCCGCCGAAGAGGATGCTGCCGCGGGTGGCGTCACTCATGCCGGGCATCAGACCGGCTCCCCGTACTGGACGCCCCGGCCGTTGGTGGCGAGGTAGACCCGGCCGTGAATGCGCGGGTCACCGGTGACGGCCGCGCCGATCCAGCCCCATTGGCGCCGGTCGTCGTTGATCCGCACCCAGGTCCTCGCCTCGTCGTCGGAGCGATGGACGGCGGTGGTGCTCTCGGTGGAGCCGACCATGTAGACCGCCGGGTAGGGGGCGCCCTCGGCGGCCTTGCCGAAGCCGAGGGTGTACGAGGCCCAGCAGCTGCCGACCTTGGTGAAGGCCGCACCGCCGTCGGTGGAGCGGTACAACCCGTTCCACTTGAGGCTCAGCCACAGATCACCGGACCGGCCGGGTGCCACGGCCAGCTGGAATTCCTTGTCACCGGAGTTCAGCCCGCCGGCCCGCGCAGTGAAGGTCACACCGCCGTCGGTGCTGGCGTGGAGCGTGCCGGTGGCGGTGTCGAAGGCGTAGAAGGTGTCGGGGTCCACGGGGTCCGCGACCGGGGTGGCCCCCTTCGGGAAGGAGGTGACCTCGGCCCAGGTGGCGCCGTTGTCGGCGGAGCGCTGCGCCGGGTAGGGGGTGCCGTCCCAGTGCACGAAGGACCACAGCAGCACGCTGCCGTCGGCGTTGGTGGCGATCGGCCCGGGCGCGTCCTTGGCGATGGCGGGCTGGGTCTCGAAGGGCGCCCAGGTCTGCCCGCCGTCGTTCGAGTGGGCGCCGTTGCCGTTGTCGCCCCAGCCGGTACGGACTACGTACGACGGCCTGGCCGCGGCCTGCGCGAGCCCGGTGGAGGTCCCGAACACGGGATTGGCGGCCATGCCGCGCGCCGGGGACGCGGTGAGCGATTCGTGGTACATCACGCCGATGTCCCCGTTGCCGCTGATGAGGTGCGCCTTCCCGGCCGGCGGCGAGATCAGCTGCCGGACGGACGTCTCCTCCAGGCCCCGGATCTGCGGGGCCCAGTGCACCAGGTCGCGGGTGCCGTAGAGGGTCGCGCCGGTGCCGTACACGAGGTGCCCGGAGTCGTACGGGTCGAGCGCGACCGCCTGGATCCACCAGCCGAACTTGGGCTGCTCGGCACCCCACTTGAGGTACGGCGTCTCGGAGACGTCGAGGACGGCCGTGTCCTTCAACGACGTCCAGGTGCGACCGCCGTCGGTGGTCCGGTACACGGTGTCGATGTCGGCCCAGCGGTTGTTGGTGGAGACCACGACCGTGCCGGGGCGGGCGGCGTCGACGGCGACGCCGCCGTAGCCGAAGGTGTCGGTGCCGCCGGGCTTCACCGGTGTGACCTCGGTCCACTTGCCGTCCGTCGTCCGCAGCTTGTGCACACTGCCGTCGGACTGGCCGTTGGGGCCGGGCGCGTCGGCGTACGTCACGTACAGCTCGCGGGTGTGGCGGTCGTACGCGGCGCGGACCGGGACCTTGGCGGCGGCTCCGGTGGGCCGGCCGGGGACGGGCTCCCAGGTCGTGCCGTCGGACGTGCGGTACAGGCTGGGCTTGTCGGCGCCGCCGTCGGAGTCGCCCCAGCCGGCGTAGACGGTACGGCCGGCCGCGACGAGGAGCGTCACCCCCTGGCCGGTGGCGGCGGGGGCCGCCGGGAACGTCGCCGTCCGCCAAGTGGCGCCCCGGTCGGCCGACTTGAGAAGTCCGTCGTGCCGGGTGCCGAGCCACAGGGTGTCACTGTCCCGCGGATCGACGAGCAGCCGCTCACCACAGCCACGCCCGTCCTCGTTGGCGCCGAGCTTCACGGTGAGGTCGGTGCGCTGCCAGGTGACCCCGCGGTCCTCGGAGCGCAGCACGGCTCCGTTGCCGGCCCAGGACTGGGCGTAGGTGCCCAGGGCGAGGTACAGCCGGTTCGGGTGGGCGGGGTCGACGGCGATGGCCTCGACGCCGAGGAGGTTCCAGTCGTCCCAGCCGAGGTGGTCGGTCAGCGGGGTCCAGCGGGCGGCCCGGTCGTCCCAGCGGTAGGCACCGCCGATGTCGGTACGGGCGTAGGCGAGGCCGCGCACGGCAGGGTGGAAGAGAACGCCGGTGACGAAGCCGGTGCCGCCCATGACGGCGTTGCGCCAGCGGTACGCCTGGCCGGCGGCGACAGCGGGCTCGGCGGCGGACGCCTGCCCTGCGAGGGGCGGAAGGGCGGTGAGCGCGGCAGCGGCCGCGGTTCCGGTGAGGACGGCTCTTCTACTCGGGCTGGACCTACGCATGAACTGACCTCGTTCTGCAACTGGGGGGAGTGGAGACACCAAAGGGGCGCGGGACCGTGTCGAGGTGCGGCTCCGCCGCGTGGGCGCGACCGGCCGAGGACAACCCGCAGCCGCCGACCGGCCGAAGCACACGGTCGAGTGGGCGCCGACTAACCCTTGACCGCGCCCGTGAGCATGCCCTTCTTGAAATGCCTCTGGACGAAGGGGGAAAGCACGGCCACCGGCAGCAGAGCCATCACCATGACGGCCATCTGCACGGCCAGCCCCGACAATTGCCCCGTCTTGATGGCCTGCCCGAGACCGACGGGCGCTTCCTGCTTCTGGACCAGCTGGATCATGACGTTCTGCAGCGGCATCATGTCCTGGTCGTTCAGGTACAGCGACGCGTTAAACCACGCGCTCCAGTACCCGACCGCGTAGAACAACGTGATCACCGCGATGACGGCTCGCGACAGCGGCATGACGATCTGCCACAGAATCCGGAAGTCACCGGCGCCGTCGATGCGCGCGCTGTCGACGAGTTCCTGCGAGATCCCCGTGAAGAACCCGCGCAGCACAAGGATGTTGAACACGCTCACGGCGCTCGGCAGGATCAGCGCCAGATAGGAATCCGTCAGCCCGAGGGTCTGCACCAGCAGATACGTCGGGATGAGCCCGGCGCTGAAGAACATCGTCGCCAGCAGCGTCATCAGGATCCACCGGTGCCCGAGCGACCCGCTGCGGGACAGCCCGTAGGCACACAGCACGGACACCGCCATCGAGAACAGCGTGCCGACAAGGGTGACGAGGACGCTGATGACCGCCGCGCGGGTGACCTGTCCGCCGCTCAGCAGTTCCGTGTAGGCGATGAAGGTGATGTCCTTCGGCACCATCACCAGCCCGCCCGCCTCGTCGATCGTCCTGCGCGAGGAGAGGCTGGTGACGACCACGATCCACAGCGGGAAGAGAATCCCGAGGCAGGCCAGCGTCAGGGCCAGGCCCTTGCCCGCGAGGCCGGCCCTGGAGGGCTCCTCCTCCCAGCTGGGCCGAGGCGGCGCCTCCCACCAGCCGGGCTTGCGCACCTGCTTGTCGAGCCGCGCGGGCTCGTCGATCACGGCGCTCACTTCTTGTACACCCCCTGCTCGCCCATGAGATGGGCCACCTTGTTCGCGGCGAGGACCAGTCCGAGGCTGACGACGCCCTTGACGAGACCTGCGGCGGCCGCATAGCTGAAGTCCTGGTTGCGCACGCCGTTCCACCACACGAAGGTGTCGAGGACCTCCGCGGCGCCCGGCCCGACCATGTCCCGTTGCAGCAGGATCTGTTCGAACCCGACCGTCAGCGCGTCACCGACCCGCAGCACCAGCAGCAGGGCGATCACCGGCCGCAGCGCGGGCAGGGTGACGTGCCACATACGGCGCCAGCGCCCGGCGCCGTCCATCGCGGCGGCCTCGTACAGGTCCGGGCTGACCGAGGCGAGCGCGGCGAGGAAGACGATGATCCCCCAGCCGGCGTCCTTCCATACGCTCTGCGCGGTGATCAGCAGCGGGAAGGTGTTCGGGTCGGTCATGAAGTCGAAGCCGTCGTACCCGTGCCGGCGCAGCAGTTGGGAGAAGATCCCGGCGCCGCCGAACAGTTGCTGGAAGACGGCGATGACCAGCACCCACGAGAAGAAGTGCGGCAGATAGAGGATCGCCTGCGAGACCGCCCGTATCCGGGGCCTGACCACGCTGTTGATGAGCAGGGCGAGCAGGATCGGGATGGGGAAGAACAGCACGAGCTGGAGGAAGAAGAGGATCAGCGTGTTCTGGACGGCGTTCCAGAAGGCCGAGTCCTCGAAGATCCGCTGGAAGTTCTCCAGGCCCACGAAGGGGCTGTTCAGGATGGAGACGACGCCGTTGTCGCTGATGTAGGGGTCGTACTCCTGGAACGCGACGACGTTGCCGAGGATCGGTACGTAGTTGAACAGCAGCACCAGCGCGACGGCCGGCAGCGTCATCAGGAGCAGCAGGCGGTCACGTCTGAACCGGACCCTGAAGCTCAGCTTCCCCGAGGGGGTCTTGCCGCCCCGCCCGGCGGGGGCGGTGGCGCCGCCGGACACCGCCGGAGTCCGCTTGCTCGGGGTCTTCCTCTGCGCCTCGGCACTGCTGCGAGGCACCGTGCTGTGGGACACGGCCGTCTCCTTGCCTCGAACCCCGGATCAGTTGGCCGCGCTGCCGTTGTCGTCGAGGATCTTCCGGTACCAGTCGCGCAGCTTGTCGCCGCCCTTGCTCTTCCAGTCGGAGACGGCCTGCTGCACGTCGCTGATCTTCTTGCGGCCGCGCACGACGTCGTCCTCGAGCTGCTCGAAGTCGTTGGAGAGGTTGGTGTAGCGGGTCGGCTCGGTGATCTGCATGCCGTAGAACGGCGTCTTCTTGGTGACGGCGCCCATCCGCTGCTGCCACTCGACGGCGCCCTTGCCGATGTCCGGGAAGTCCGGGCGGGCGATGGTGGGGGCGGGGCCGGCGACCATGACGTAGGCGTTGACGACCTCGATGTTGCCCTTGTCGTTCTTGGTCGGCACGCCGTCCTTGACCGTGTAGTGGGTGCCCTCGACCCCATAGTTGGTGAGCATGTACTCCTTCGTGCCGTACGGCGCCGCGGTCACGTTGGCGACCGCGAGGACATCGCGGATGACGGCCTCGGAGGCGTTCTTGCTGACGAAGGCGAAGATGTTGGCGGGGTTCGTGGCGTAGAGCGTCGGGGCGCCGCCGGCGTGGCCGAAGATGTCCATGCCCCAGATCTCGAAGTCGGGGTTCTGGGCGGCCTGGACGGCCTGCTGCCCCCACCAGCTGGAGATGTCGTTGTTGTAGATCAGGAACTCCCCGGCCGCGAACTTGGTGCTGGGGTCCACGGCCTGGCTCTTGCCGAGCTTGAAGTCGGGGTGGACGACCCCGGCGGCGAACAGCTTGCGGGTCCACTCCAGGGCCTCGAGGTACTCCTCGGTCTCCGCCCGGTAGACCAGCTTGCCGTCGACGAGGTTCCAGCCGAGCGCCTTCTCGCTGCCGGACAGCACCCCGAAGGCGTGGAAGGCGGTCCACTTCATGTCGCCGCACGCCCACCGCTTGGCCTTGGCGTCGGTGATGTCCTTGGCCAGCGCCATGAACTCGTCGCCGGAGGTGGGGACCTCGTACCCCTCCTTGTCGAAGATGTCCTTGCGGTAGAAGGGCACGATGTTGGGGACGTACGACGCCGGCATCGGCAGACCGCGCAGCTTGCCGCCGAAGATGGAGCGCTGCCACGCGTCCGTCGGGATCGCGGCGAGGTTCGGGTACTCCTTGACCGCGTCGCCCGACAGGTAGGGCCCGAGGTCGGCGAACTTGCCGATGATGGCGCTGGGTATCTTCCCGCCCATGTTCCAGCCGGGTATGACGACCACGTCGGGGACGTCGCTGGAGGCGAGCACCGCGCCCAGCTTCTGGTCGTAGGTGTTGCCGTCCTGGTTCTGCCAGCGGACGTCGACGCCGGTCAGGTCGTTCATCGCCGTGTAGTAGGCGTTGTCGCCCTTCGGCGGCGAGCCCCAGAACGGCGACATGACGGTGACCTTGCCGCCCTTGCCCAGCTTCTTCGGCACCGACGTCTTCAGGGTGGCGAGGTCCACCTTGCTGGTGAAGCCGACCGCGGAGCCGTTCTTCGCGGGGATGTCCGGCGTCACCACGTTGCCGGCCACGTACGCCGGCAGGATCTTCTCGGCGTCCTTGCCCGACGTGGTCCCCTCACGCGAACCGCTGTCCGAACCGCCGCAGGAGGCGAGCAGCGGCATCCCACCGGCCACCGCTGCGGTGGCGACCGCCGTGGAGGCGAGGAAGCTTCTCCGGCTGGGTCCAAAGGAGGCTGAGTCGGCGTTCGGCGTCATTGCGTCAACCCTTCATGGCGCACCTGGACACCCGGCGGTGGGCCGTCGGCTGCGGTGTCGTAAGTGGAACTGGCTGAGCTGAAGCGGTCCTCCGACCATTGCGACGAGATCCGAGAGATCCGGGTGAATTCGTCGTCGAAGCGCTTCGATGTTGCTGCGAGGTTAAGTGAACACCCATGGGTGCACAAGGGTCGCTCCCAAGATTCCTCCGAGGTGTCGGAGGGGACCTTTCCTTATGCATTGCTTGAAGTGACGGTGTCGACGTCTTGACACTCGCCCCGAGTCGAATGAGCATCGAAGCGCTTCGAAAGCGTCTCGCCGCTCCACCGCAAGGGGAACTCCACGTGACCGCACAAACGCCGCCTACGCCACCTTTCCGCGATCGGCGACTGCCGTTCACGAAGCGCATCGACGACCTCCTGTCGCGGCTCACCCTCGACGAGAAGATCGGATTCCTGCACCAGTTCACGCCCGCCGTCGAGCGCCTGGGCATCGCCGCGTTCCGCACCGGGCAGGAGGTCCTGCACGGCGTGGCGTGGATGGGCCCGGCCACCGTCTTCCCCCAGGCGGTCGGCCTCGGCGCGACCTGGAACACCGATCTCGTACGCCGGGTCGGCGAGGCCGTTTCGAAGGAGACCCGCGCGATGCGGGCGCGCGACGACCGCGTGGGCCTGAACGTCTGGTCCCCCACGGTCAACCTCCTGCGCAACCCCCTGTGGGGCCGCAACGAGGAGGGCTACTCCGAGGACCCGAAGCTCACGTCGGCCATCGCCACCGCGTACACCCGCGGCCTGCGCGGCGACCACCCGACGTACTGGCGCACCGCGCCCGTCCTCAAGCACTGGCTGGCCCACAACAACGAGACGGGGCGCGATGTCACGTCCTCGTCGGTGCGCCCACGCGTCCTCAACGAGTACGACCTGCGCGCCTTCCGCGAGGCGGTCGAGGCGGGCGCGACAGCCGGGGTGATGCCGGCCTACAACCTGGTCAACGGCCGCCCCAACCATGTCTCGCCGTATCTGCGCGAGCACCTGCGCACCTGGACCGACGAAGACCTCCTGGTCTGCTCGGACGCCGGCGCGCCGTCCAACCTGGTCGACTCCGAGCACTACTTCGACACCCACGAGGAGGCCACGGCGGCAGCGGTCCTCGCCGGCGTCGACAGCTTCACCGACCACGGCACCGACAGCTCGAAGATCACCGCGCGGGTCCGCGGGGCCCTGGACCAGGGCCTGCTGACCGAGGCGGACCTCGACACCGCGATCCGCCGTCAGCTCTCGGTCCGCTTCCGCCTCGGTGAGTTCGACCCGGAGTACGACCCGTACGCGCTCACCGAGGACTTCGACACTCCGGCCCACCGCGCCCTGGCCCAGGAGGCCGCGGAGCAGGCGGTCGTCCTGCTGAAGAACAGCGACGGCCTGCTGCCGCTCGCGCCCGACACCCGGCTCGCGGTGGTCGGCCTGCTCGCCGACGAGTGCAAGCTCGACTGGTACAGCGGCACGCTCATCCACCGCTCCACCCCACTGGAGGGCCTGTACGAACGGTTCGGCGCCGAGCGGGTGGAGTTCGCGGAGGGCGTCGACCGCATCCTGCTCAAGACCTCGGCCGGAACCTTCCTGCGCGTGCCGGACGCCGACGCCGACGACGAGGTGCGCGGCGCCGAGGGCGCCCTCGACCCGGCCCTGCTCGCCGGCCGTACCGATCTGCCCCCGCTGACCTGCGACCCCACCGGCACCGAACTCGCGCTCGCCGACTGGGGCGAGGGCGTACTGACGCTGCGCGCCCCCGACGGCCGCTACCTCTCCGTCGCCGAGGACGGCTACCTCCGTGCCTCCGCCGACCAGCCCGGAGGCTGGGTCGTCCAGGAGACGTTCCGCCTGGAACCCCACGAGAACGGACACCTCCTCCGGCATCTCGGCACGGGTCACCACGTCTCAGTCGCCGCCGACGGCGCGAGGGTTGCCGAAGCGCATCCGGAAGCTTTCGAGCTCGTCGTCGTCGAATCCGGCGAAGACGCGGTGACGCGTGTCGCCTCGCAGGCGGACGTGATCCTGGTGGTCGCGGGCAACGACCCGCACATCAACGGCCGCGAGACCGAGGACCGCACGACACTGGCCCTCCCCGCCCACCAGGAGCGCCTGCTGCGGGCCGCCCGCGAGGCCAACCCGAACACGGTGCTGGCACTGGTGTCGGCCTACCCGTACGCGGTCGACCCTGCCGCGATCTCGGCGGTGCTCTGGACGTCCCACGGCGGCCAGGCGGCCGGCACCGCCTTGGCCCGGGTCCTGGCCGGCGACGTCTCCCCCGCGGGCCGCCTCCCGCAGACCTGGTACGCCGACGACACAGACCTGCCCGGCATCCTCGACTACGACGTGATCGGCGGCCGCCAGACGTACCTGTACTTCGAGGGGACGCCACTGTTCCCGTTCGGGCACGGGCTGTCGTACGCGAGCTTCTCGTACGGCGAACTGCGGACGGCGGTGGACGCAGACGCGATGCGGGTCTCCTTCACGGTCACCAACACCGGCGACATGACGGCCGACGAGGTCGCCCAGCTCTACACACGTGCCGTGGACCCGACGGTGCCCCGCCCGCGCCGCGAGCTGGTGGCGCACAGCCGGGTGCGGCTGGCTCCCGGCGAGCGGCAGGAGCTGAGCTTCGAAGTCCCGCTGTCCGCCGTCGACTTCTGGGACGTTGCGCGGGGCGGATGGCGCCGCGAGGCGGGCCCGTACGAGATCCTGGCAGGCGCGTCCAGTGCGGACATCCGCCTGCGTACGACCGTGATCCTGGACGGCGAGGCACCCGCCCCGCGCCCCGTCCTCCGAGGCGGCCTGAACCCGGCCGACTTCGACGAGCAGAGCGGCATCGCGATCGTCGACCGTACGAAGACGTCGGGCGACGCGGTGACACCGGCGCGGGGCGAGTCGGGCGAACTGGTCTACCGGCACTGCGACTTCGGGGCCGGCGTCACGCAGGTGACGGCCACGGTCTCCGGCGACGGCGTGGTCGAGGTGTCCCTGGACGGGGGCCCGGTGCTCGCCGTACTGACGTCCGGGGCACCGGATGCGAGCCCGTACGACTACACGACGGTGAGCACCGGCATCACCGCCGGCGGCGTCCACGACGTCCACCTCGGACTGCGCGGCCCGCTGCGGCTCGCGCACGTCGGCTTCTCCGGTTGAGGGTCCGGAACAGGCCGACGCAGGAAGGGGCCCGGCACCGGAAGGCATCGGTGCCGGGCCCCTTCGGGAATCCTATATGAAAATGGTTGCCATTAGCCAGCCCTGCGAGTGGCTCAGAGTGCGATACCGGTGAGGACCATCACGCGCTCGTAGGTGTAGTCGTCCATCGCGAACTTCACGCCCTCACGGCCCACGCCGGACTGCTTGGCGCCGCCGTACGGCATCTGGTCGGCGCGGTAGGAGGGCACGTCGCCGATGACGACGCCGCCGACCTCGAGGGCGCGGTGGGCACGGAAGGCGGTCTGCAGGTCGTGGGTGAACACGCCTGCCTGGAGGCCGTACTTGGAGTCGTTGGCGGCGGCGAAGGCGGCGGCCTCCCCGTCGACCTTCTGCACGGTGAGGACGGGCCCGAAGACCTCCTCGCACGCGAGGGTCACGTCGGCCGGTACGTCGGTGAGGACGGTCGGCGCGTAGGAGGCACCGTCGCGCTTGCCGCCGGTGAGGAGGCTGGCCCCGGCGGAGACGGCCTCCTCGACCCACGTCTCGACGCGCTTGGCGGCGTCCTCGCTGACCAGCGGGCCGACGTCGGTGGCGTCGTCGCTCGGGTCACCGGTGACCTGGGCCTCGACGGCGGCGACGATGCGCGGCACGAGCCGGTCGTACACGGACGCGTCCGCGATCACCCGCTGCACGGAGATGCAGGACTGGCCGCCCTGGTAGTTCGAGAACGTGGCGATGCGGGAGGCGGCCCGGTCGAGGTCCTCGTCGGAGGCGAAGTCGGCCAGCACGACCGCGGCGCCGTTGCCGCCCAGCTCCAGGGTGCAGTGCTTGCGCGGCACCGAGTCCATGATCGCGTAGCCGACCTTCTCGGAGCCGGTGAAGGAGATGACCGGCAGGCGCTCGTCCTGGACCAGGGCGGGCATCTTGTCGTTCGGCACCGGCAGGATGCTCCAGGAGCCGGCCGGAAGCTCGGTCTCGGCGAGCAGCTCGCCGATGATCAGCCCGGACAGCGGGGTGGCCGGGGCGGGCTTCAGGATGATCGGCGCGCCGGCGGCGATGGCCGGGGCGATCTTGTGGGCGCACAGGTTGAGCGGGAAGTTGAAGGGCGCGATGCCGAGGACGACACCCTTGGGGAAGCGCCGGGTGAAGGCGAGCCGCCCCTGACCGCCGAGGTCGGTGTCGAGCCGCTGGGCCTCGCCGCCGTTGAACCGCCGGGCCTCCTCGGCCGCGAACCGGAACACGGACACGGCACGGCCGACCTCGCCGCGGGCCCACTTCATGGGCTTGCCGTTCTCGGCGGAGATCAGCCGGGCGATCTCCTCGGTCCGCTCGACGAGCCGCCTGCTGACGTGGTCGAGGGCGGCGGCACGTACGTGGGCCGGGGTCGCGGCGAAGTCCTCGCGGACGGCGTACGCGGCGGCCACGGCCTCCTCGGTCTGCGCGTCCGTCGGCACGCTCACCGTGCCGACGACCCGCCCGTCCCACGGGGAGGTCACATCAAAGCTGTCCTCGCCGCTGACCTGGCGGCCGGCGAGCCAGAAGGCGTGGGTGGAAGTCATATGGATTCCCGGCCCTTCCGCGATAGGGGGTGTCCTGGTGTGTCGTGGTCCACGGTAGGGGCGCGGGGACGGCAGGGCGTTTGTCCGGGGTGTAGTGGTGTGGGGCCGGGGTTCGCCGGATTGGCACAGCAGCGGCACGGCCCATCGCCGACCGGATTCTCCCGGCCCCGCCTTCACCCCTGCCCGGCGGGCCCCGCCCGCTCGGCCGGCCCTGCTCGGTGGCCCCCGCCAGGCCGGACCCGCTCGGCCCCCGGCCCTACCCAGCCGGACCCGCTCAGGCGGTCCTGCCTCCGGCCCTCCACAGTGGGCCCCGCCAGGCCGGACCCGCTCAGCCCCCAGCCCCACTCGGCCAGACCCCGCTCGGCCGGCCCCCACCCGGCCGGACCCCCTCGGCCCGTCCTACTCGGTCGACGTCGCCTTCAACGCCAGCCAGAGCTCCATCCGTACGTCCGCGTCGTCCAGCGAGCGTCCCAGAATCTCCTCCACCCGCCGCATCCGGTACCGCAACGTATGCCGGTGCACCCCGAGGTCCGCGGCCGCCGCGTCCCACTGCCCGTGCCGCGACAGCCAGGCCCGCAGCGAGGCGACCAGATCGCCCCGCCCTGTCGCGTCGTGCTCGTGCAGCGCCCGCAGCAACCCGTCCGCGAACGCCTTCACCGCGTCGTCCGCGAGCAACGGCAGCACCGACCCCGCCGCCATCTGCTCGTGCTCCACACACACCCGCCCGCGCCGCCGAGCCACCGACAGCGCCTGCTCGGCCTGCTTGTACGCGGCCGCCGCGGCGATGGGGCCGGCCGGCGCCGAGAGCCCGACGACCAGCTCGTCCTCGTCGCCGCTCCCCGACTCCGGTACGGCCCCGGTCCGCGCCGCCTCCAACGCCGCCGCGTAGTCGGCACACGCGGTCACCGCCGCACCCCCGTCCGCCGCGAGCACCACCAGCCGCGCCGCGTCCCCCTCCCCCTCGGGCACCACCAGCACCGCTTCCCCGGCCCGGGCCGCCGCCGACTCCACGACCTCGGTGAGGCCACCCAGCGGATCGCCGCCCGCCTCGGAGGCGGCGACCAGCACCGCGGCGGACGCCTTGGTGAGCGCCACCCGGCTCCCGGAGTCCACGACCCGCGCCGCCGACACCGAGGCGGCCTCGGCGACGATCACCCGGAAGGGCGCGTCAAGAAGCCCTCCGTAAAGATCCCCGGCCACCGCCCGCGCATGATCCGGCTCCCCGGCGAGCAGCATGCGCAGCACCGCCGCGCCCACCCGCGCCTCGGCCGCCTGCAGCGAGCGCGACCGCTCGGTGGTCAGGGTCAGCAGCGCGATCGCCGAGTGGACGGCGTACCGCTCCGCCGTGCCCAGTGCCGCCGCGGTGCCCACGGCCAGCGCGGCGCGGGGCCGGCGCCCCGTGCCCAGGGTGTGCAGCTCGACCCGGTCCTCGTTCTCCGGCCCGCCTACGACTGACGACGCCGGCGCCGGCCGCTCCCGCAGCCGCTCCACGTCCGCCGTGAGCCGTGCCGCCCGCCGCCCGGCCCACTCCGGCGCGGTCGCGACGACGGCACCGGACGCGTCGTAGAGCGCCGCCCAGCCGTCGACCTGCGAGGCCAGCGCGGCCAGCAGCCCTTCCGGCCCGGCGTTCAACGCCTGCTTGGTCAGTTCCCGTTGCGCCGCGAACCCCGCCGTCACCGCCCGGTACTGGTCCGCCGCGATCGCCGCCGACACGGCCTTGCTGATGGCGAGGAAGGGCGTGCGGCGCGGCACCTCCAGCAGCGGCATGCCCTCCTGCGCCGCCGCGTCGACGAGTGCCTCGGGGATGTCCTCGTAGTTGACGCCGACCGCGAAACCGAGCCCGACCACGCCCGCGCCGACCAGCCGCCGCACATAGCGCTGCATCGACTCGGGGTTCTCCGCGTCCAGCTTGAGCGCGGTGATCAGCAGCAGTTCCCCGCCCTCCATATAGGGGACCGGGTCGGCGAGCTCACTGGCGTGCACCCAGCGCACGGGCACGTCCAGGCGGTCCTCGCCCGCCCGCACGGTCAGCTTGAGCGCGGAGTGATGGAGGAGCGAGGCGAGCGTGGGGGGCATGAGGCCTTCAAATCGGTGTGAGCTCTGTGACCGCTGGATCTTCGATGATCTCTGTGATCATTTGGCCGCCGTGTATGAACGACCTGTGCCGATTCTGCCTCACCGTACGGTCACCGTGTGGCCTGACGCCCGTACCCCCAGGTCACCCCCGCAGATCCACCAGCAGCGGGGGCGCGTGCTCGCCCTGCACGCTGGTGAGCGACAGCACCGCATGCCCCGGCGGCACCGCGTGCGCCAGCTCGGACGCCGACCAGCGCTCGCGCTCGACCTGGCGGACGGTGACCGCCCGCGCGGTCGGCGCCTTGCCGGTGATCACCCGTCGCAGCGCGTGCACCGCCTTCCCGGCCGGGGTCTCCGCGATGATCTGCCGGTCGGTGACGTCCCGCGCCTCGGTCCACTCCTTGCCCCACACCTCGGCGAAGTCCTGCCCGTCCCACGGCGTGATCCCGGCCAGCGCCATCCGGCACCCGGCGGCGCCGAGCAGCGGCCCGCGCAGCGGCCTCGGCGCGTCGTCCAGGCTGCGCAGCGTGAGCACCGCGCCCGCGTTGCCCGACCGCAGCCGCTGGATACCCCGTACGGCCTCGGGCGTCACGACACCGGTCGCGTCGTCCAGCACGAGGCACGCGAACAGCGACCGGTCCTCCCGTACCGCGATGCTCGCCGTGAACTGCGCCAGCACCAGCCGCGCCAGCATCCGCGAGGCCTCCGCGTGCCCGCGCGCGGGCAGGTCGACGCGGACCCGGACGGGGTGGTCGAGGGCCTTCAGCGAGAACGGCCGCGACTGCCCGGACGTGTCGAAGAACCCGGCGAAGGCGGGGCGGTCGAGCAGCGCCACCCGGTCCGCGAGGACGGCCGCCATATCCCCGGGATGCCCCAACTGCCTTTCCCGGGCGTCGAGTTCACGGATGAGCGACTCCTGCCCGGAGCCCTCCAGCGCCGTGCGCAGCGCGCCGAGCGCGCCGGGGGCGCCGTCCAGCAGCTGCCGCAGCTCGGCCACGGACGGGAAGCGGTGATGGACCGCGCGGAACGGCCCGAGCAGCTGCGCCAGCACGGTGGTGGAGCGGCGGCTGTCGCTGCCCGGGTGCGGGTCGGCGAGATCCCCGACGAGCGCCTCGGCGAGCACGGCCGCGGCCTCGTCGGGGTCGCCGGTGCCGCCGTACAGGTCCAGGTCGTAGACCGAGTCCGGGTTTCCGATCCGTACGACGACGTCGTACGAGTCCTCCGGTCCGAGCCCCGCGCCCGCCGCGCCGACCACGACCACGGCGGCCCGTCCGGCGAGCGCCTGCAGGCACAGCGACTCGGCGAGCGGCCGCACCACGGTCCCCGTCTTGCCGGACCCGGCGGGCCCGACGGCGAGCAGGGAGGTGCCGAGCAGATCGGGCCCGAGGCCCAGTCCCGTCCCGCGATAGGCGTACGGATTGCGGGGATCGTCGGCGGTCGTGCCGAGCCGCACCTGACCGCTGACGAGGTCGTGCCGTGCGACCCGGGCCGGCACGTCGCGCTCACCCGAGGGGTGCAGACAGGCGGCGGCGCCGTCCTTGAGCACGGCGCCGGTGAAGGTGGCGAGGTCGTGCCGTCCACTGCGCACGCCCTGCCAGGCGCGGGCGATGCGGGCGTAGTCGACGTCACGCATCAACCCCGACCGCGCGTCGGCGCCCAGCCGCTCGGCGGCATCCGCGGCACCGGCGGTGCGCAGCGCCGGCCAGGACGCCGGATCCTGCTCGGGGGCGGGCGCACGGTCGGGCGCCGGTGCCGTGCGGCGCCAGGCGGGCGGGCCGTAGCGACGCCAGACCTCGCCCCAGCGGCCGAGGCGGCCGACGGCGAGCATTATGGCGAGGGCGATCAGCGTGTAGTAGCTGTACCAGAGGACGGCGTTGCCGACCCGGTCGTTGTTCTCGCGCCAGGAGTCCGGGGTGAACAGCTCCAGGGGCAGCACCCACCAGCCACCGAGATAGCCGTTCCACAGCAGCGACCAGATCAGCCAGCCGACCAGGAAGGCGATCACCGCCCCGCTCAGCAACTGCCGCCCCGGGATCCGCTCGGGCTCCTCGTCCGGCCGGGGCACATGCCCGAACCGCCAGACGCCGGCCGGCGCCTCCGGTCGCGGCGCCCGCAGCCACGTCAGGAACGCCGAGCCGTCCGGTACCGGCGGCACCGAGGGCATCGGCGGCACGGCGGAGCGTGATCGCGGCACAGGCGTCGCGTGCGTACCCCGCGCGTCCTGCGTCCCGTCGCTGTCCATCGCTCTTGCCCCCTGACCAGCCGCTCCGTCCACCATCAGCGAGCCAATCTAACGCCCTCTGCTGGGGAGTTCACCGCTTACACGGCCGACGGAACGGATCGAGCTGTTCCAGACCCTCGGCGTCGCTATGTCCACGGCGGACAACGCGCGCTCCTGACAACGCCCACATGGAGCATGCCCACCCCCCGCTCCCCGCCCTAGCCTGCGAGAAAAGAACAAGACAAGCGTCCGCAAAACCCCCAGGAGCCCCTCATGAGCGCACTTCCGCAGGAGCGCCGCCTCGTCACCGCCATCCCCGGCCCGAAGTCGCAGGAGCTGCAGGCCCGCCGTACCGCCGCGGTCGCGCAGGGTGTGGGCTCCGTGCTGCCCGTGTTCACCGCGCGTGCGGGCGGCGGCATCATCGAGGACGTCGACGGGAACCGTCTCATCGACTTCGGTTCGGGCATCGCCGTGACGTCCGTCGGCGCGTCCGCCGAAGCGGTCGTACGCAGGGCGAGCGCACAGCTCGCCGACTTCACCCACACCTGTTTCATGGTCACGCCGTACGAGGGCTATGTCGCCGTCGCCGAGGCGCTGGCCGAGCTGACGCCGGGTGACCACGCCAAGAAGTCGGCGCTGTTCAACTCCGGCGCCGAGGCCGTCGAGAACGCCGTCAAGATCGCCCGCGCGTACACCAAGCGCCAGGCCGTCGTCGTCTTCGACCACGGCTACCACGGCCGTACGAACCTCACCATGGCGCTGACCGCGAAGAACATGCCGTACAAGCACGGCTTCGGTCCGTTCGCACCCGAGGTCTACCGCGTGCCGGTCGCCTACGGCTACCGCTGGCCGACCGGTGCGGACAACGCCGGACCCGAGGCCGCCGCGCAGGCCATCGATCAGATCAGCAAGCAGGTCGGCGCGGAGAACGTGGCCGCGATCATCATCGAGCCGGTGCTCGGCGAGGGCGGCTTCATCGAGCCGGCCAAGGGCTTCCTGCCGGCGCTCAGCAAGTTCGCCTCGGACAACGGCATCGTCTTCGTCGCCGACGAGATCCAGTCCGGCTTCTGCCGCACCGGCCAGTGGTTCGCCTGCGAGGACGAGGGCATCGTCCCCGACCTGATCACCACCGCCAAGGGCATCGCCGGCGGCCTCCCGCTCGCCGCCGTGACCGGTCGCGCCGAGATCATGGACGCCGCGCACTCCGGCGGCCTGGGCGGCACCTACGGCGGCAACCCGGTGGCGTGCGCCGGTGCGCTGGGCTCCATCGAGACCATGAAGGAGCTCGACCTCAACGCCAGGGCGAAGAACATCGAGGCGACCATGAAGGCCCGCCTCGCCGCCATGGCCGAGAAGTTCGACATCATCGGCGACATCCGTGGCCGTGGCGCCATGATCGCCATCGAGCTGGTGAAGGACCGCACCACCAAGGAGCCGAACGCGGAGGCGACCGCCGCGCTCGCCAAGGCCTGCCACCAGGAGGGCCTGCTGGTCCTGACCTGTGGCACCTACGGCAACGTGCTGCGCTTCCTGCCCCCGCTGGTGATCGGCGAAGACCTTCTCAACGAGGGCCTCGACATCATCGAGCAGGCCTTCGCCCGCATCTGAGGTCACAGCAAAACCACTGGTGAGCGGCAGGGACCTCGTCCCACGCGACTCGTGCGCCCCAGCCCCGGCGCCTTCCGTGATTCCGGGGCCGGGGCGGCTACCGTCAGAGCGTGTGAAGAAGGTGTGCGAGGTGGATGTCAGGACGCCATTCCGGCTGTCTAACACCATCGCCCTGTCGTAGGTTCTAAGCAGATGAGAGATACACCCCGCCCAGAGGGGACTCTGGGCGAGTTCGGGCCGAGGCCTCCCCAGCTTCGACCTGGTCGTGCCCTCGCGCACACACCCGGAGCTTCCGGCTCCGGATCTCCTCACCGATCGGACAGTCGCCCGCCCCAAACCCCCCGGGGCGCGCGACCATCCGATCCGGACGGCCGCCCCGGAACCACCCCCCCTGTTCCGGGGCGGCCGACCTCCCTCTTCGTCCTTCTCGGACTCCTCGGGCTTCCCGCCCTTCTCTTCGCGCTCATCACCTGGCAGGTGGTGGCCGACGGCCCGCTGGTCGACCTCGACGAGGCGGCCAGCCGGTCGCTGACTCATCCGGACCGCTTCTCCGAACTCCTCGCCGACCTGGGTAATGTGCCGGTCGCGGTGCCCGTGCTGGCCGTGAGTCTGATGTACGTCGCCTGGCGGGCCCGCGGCACTGGTACACACCAATGGTGGCTGCCGGCCGCGTCCGCGGCCCTGCTGATGGCGCTGGTTCCGGCCCTGGTGATCCCCCTCAAGATCCTCACCGACCGCCCCGGCACCTCCCTCGTGCCGCCCGCCACCGGCTACTACCCGTCCGGCCACACGGCCACGGCCGCCATCGCCTACGGTGCCGCGGCCCTGTTGCTGCTGCCGTGGCTCAGTTCCGGGTTCGCCCGCCGCGCAGTCCTCGTCACGTGCGCCGTCCTCAATCTCGCGGTCGGCTTCGGGCTGGTCCGGCGCGGCTACCACTGGCCACTGGACGTAGTGGCCAGTTGGTGCCTGTGCACGGTGCTCCTCACGCTGTTGTGGCTGTTCCTCAGCCGAAGTAGCCGTCGAACGTCCGCTGGAACTCCCAGTTCGAGTAGCGATCCCAGTTGATCGACCACGTCATCAGGCCGCGCAGTGCCGGCCAGGTGCCGTGGGTGGCGTACGAGCCGCAGTTGGTCCTCTTCGTCAGGCAGTCGAGGGTCTTGGTGACCTCGGCCGGAGGGACGTGACCGTTTCCCGCGTTGGTCGAGGCGGGCATGCCGATCGCCACCTGGTCGGGGCGCAGGGGCGGGAAGACGTTGCTCGCGTTGCCGGCGACCGGGAAGCCGGTGAGCAGCATGTCGGTCATGGCGATGTGGAAGTCGGCGCCGCCCATGGAGTGGTACTGGTTGTCCAGGCCCATGATCGGGCCCGAGTTGTAGTCCTGGACGTGCAGCAGCGTCAGGTCGTCCCGCAGGGCGTGGATGACCGGGAGATACGCCCCCGCCCTCGGGTCCTGGCCGCCCCACTGGCCGGTCCCGTAGTACTGGTAGCCGAGCTGGACGAAGAAGGTCTCCGGGGCCATGGTCAGGACGAAGTCGTCGCCGTACTTGGCCTTCAGGGTCTTCAGGGCCGAGATGAGGTTGACGATCACCGGCGTCTTCGGGTTCTTGAAGTCCGTGTCGTCGGCGTTCAGGGAGAGCGAGTGGCCCTCGAAGTCGATGTCCAGGCCGTCGAGTCCGTACTCGTCGATGATCCTCGACACCGACGTCACGAAGGTGTCCCGCGCCGCAGTCGTCGTCAGCTGAACCTGCCCGTTCTGGCCGCCGATCGATATCAGCACCTTCTTGCCCGCCGCCTGTTTGGCCTTGATCGCCGCCTTGAAGTCGGTGTCGCTCTCGACGTTCGGGCACTCCGTGACCGGGCAGCGGTCGAAGCGGATGTCGCCCGAGGTGACCGAGGTCGGTTCGCCGAAGGCCAGGTCGATGACGTCCCAGCTGTCGGGGACGTCGGCCATGCGCGTGTAGCCGGAGCCGTTGGCGAAGCTCGCGTGGAGGTAGCCGACCAGGGCGTGGGCCGGGAGGTCCGTGCCGCCGCCCGGGCGGGCGGGGGTCGTGGCCGTCACCGTGGCCGACTTCGCCGACTCGCCCGCGTCGTTCACCGCGGCGACCTGGAAGCCGTACGCCGTGGAGGGCGAGAGCCCGCCGATCGTGGCCGAAGTGCCGGTCACCGTCTGGACCTTGGCGCCGTCGCGGTAGACGGCGTAGCCGGTCGCACCCGGCACGGCCGACCAGGACAGGGCGACGCTGGACGAGGTGACCGCCCCCGTCTTCAGGCCGGTCGGGGCGGCGGGCGGCTGGCCGGCGTCCACTCCGGGGCCGATGAGAGAGATGTCGTCGGCGTTGTAGGCCCCGGTGCCGTACCAGCCGTGGGTGTAGAGGGTGACGCGGGTGGTGGAGGGGCCCGTCCGGAAAGTCGTCGTGAGCTGCTGCCAGCTGGGAGCGGACTGAGTCCAGGCGGAGACGTCGGCGGTGCCGGTGCCGCTCGCTCCGAGGTAGACGTACGAGCCGCGGACGTATCCGGACAGGGTGTACTGGGAGTCCGGCTTCACGGTGACGGTCTGCGCGCACCGGGCGTTGTCGCTGCCGGCCGGGGTGGCCTGGAGGGCATGACTGCCGCTGCGCACCGGCGAGTCGACGGTGGTACCGGCCGTGCAGGTCCAGCCGTCGAGGCCGGCTTCGAAGCCGCCGTTGCGGGCCAGGTCCGCGTCGGCCGCACGGGCGGCCGACGAGAGCGCGGTGACGCCGGGCAGGGTCAGTGCCGCGGCGGTCAGAAGGGCGAGAGGTCTGAAGCGATCCACAAGTGCCTCCAGGCATGGGGGATTTGGAGGGGTGGAGCGCGCCCAATTTGGTCCAGACCAATCAGCTTGTCAAGACCTGTCACCGGGTTCGACAAGTGCCACAAGGGGCGCGGGGAACTGCGCGACCAGCCACGACACAGCCGCAGCCGCAGCCGCAGCCGACCAACAACCCAGCGCGGCACCCTCCTTAGTCGTCATCGGCCAAGCCGGCGGCAGCCTCATGCATGGCCAGTTCGAGCAGCGCCGGGTCGGTGAGGGTGCCGGTGCCGTCCGGTGGGACCAGCCAGCGGGTGCCGCCGGTGGCACGGCCCGGGTACGGAACGACGATCCAGGTCCCGGCCCCGGCGGTACGGATGCCGGTGCCGAGCCAGCGGGCGGCCGTGCCGGGCGGCACGAAGAAGCCCATGCGTGCGTCGCCGAAGTCGACCAGGACCGGGCCCGGTTGGTCGATGATGCGGGTGAGCACATCAAGGGTCGGATAGCCGAGCTCGCCCGGCAGGATGAGTACGTCCCAGGCCTTGCCCGCCGGCAGCAGGGCGACCCCGAGGGGGTTGCGCTCCCACTCCCAGCGGCAGGCTTCGGGATCCGGCGCAACGGATGCCAGCCACTCGACCGCCGTCTTCGCCCCTGTCATGACGGTGACCTCCCTTTTCCTTGTGGACGCCGATCGCGTCACGAGGAAGAGGGAGGCCTACCGGCAGGCATTACGCGGGTTCTCCCCGCCAGTTTCGGGTGAGCTGGGTCACAGACTTTGCTGAGCGGGCTTCAGCTGTCGAAGCCGAGGCCCAGCCGGTCCATCGTCTTGAGCCAAAGATTGCGCCGCCCGCCCTGCGCGTCGGCCCGGGCCAGCGACCATTTGGTGAGGGCGATGCCGGTCCAGGCGAAGGGCTCCGGCGGGAAGGGCAGTGGCTTCCTGCGGACCATTTCGAGCTGTGTGCGCTCCGTCCGCTCCCCCGCCAGCAGGTCCAGCATCACGTCCGCGCCGAACCGGGTCGCGCCGACGCCGAGGCCCGTGAAGCCCGCCGCGTACGCCACGTTGCCCTGGTGGGCGGTCCCGAAGAACGCCGAGAAGCGCGAGCAGGTGTCGATCGCGCCGCCCCACGCGTGCGTGAAGCGGACGCCCTCCAGCTGCGGGAAGCAGGTGAAGAAGTGCCCGGCGAGCTTGGCGTACGTCTCCGGACGGTCGTCGTACTCGGCCCGCACCCGGCCGCCGTACGGGTAGATGGCGTCGTAGCCGCCCCACAGGATGCGGTTGTCGGCCGAGAGGCGGAAGTAGTGGAACTGGTTGGCCGAGTCGCCGAGGCCCTGGCGGTTCTTCCAGCCGATCGACGCGAGCTGGTCCTCGGTGAGCGGCTCGGTCATCAGGGCGTAGTCGTAGACCGGGACCGTGTACGCGCGCACGCGCTTGACCAGGTTCGGGAAGATGTTCGTGCCGAGAGCGACCTTGCGGGCGCGGACCGAGCCGTACGGAGTCCGTACGGCCATCCCCGTGCCGTACGGCTTCAGGGTGAGGGCGGGGGTGTGCTCGTAGACGCGGACGCCGAGGTCCAGGCAGGCCTGCTTCAGCCCCCACACCAGCTTGGCCGGGTTGAGCATGGCCACGCCCCGGCGGTCGTAGAGACCGGCCTGGAAGGTCGGTGAGTCGACCTGCGCCCGCACCGCCTCGGTGTCCAGGAACTCGACGCCCTCGGCGAGGCCCTTGTCCCGCAACTCCTCGTACCAGTCGCGCAGTTCCGTCGCCTGGTAGGTCTCGGTGGCTACGTCGATCTCGCCGGTGCGTTCGAAGTCGCAGTCCAGGGAGTAGCGGGCGACCGCCTTCTCGATCTCGTCGAGATTGCGGGCGCCCAGCTCCTGAAGCCTGTGGATCTCGTCCGGCCAGCGGGTGAGCCCGTTGGACAGACCGTGGGTGAGGGAGGCGGCGCAGAAGCCGCCGTTGCGGCCCGAGGCGGCCCAGCCCACCTCGCGGCCTTCGAGCAGCACGACATCCCGCTGCGGGTCGCGCTCCTTGGCGATGAGCGCGCTCCACAGTCCGCTGTACCCGCCGCCGACGACCAGCAGGTCGCAGGTCTCGGCCGTGGTGAGGGCGGGTTCGGGGTGCGGGCGGCCGGGGTCGTCCAGCCAGTACGGGACCGGCTGGGCGTCGGAGAGTGCCTTCGTCCAGTGATTGCCAGAACTCATGGCGCTTGGGGCCATGATTTCAACTCCCTACAGGGGTTTATGCCTTTTGCTTCTTACGGCGGTTTCCGATGGCCATGGAGGCCAGGACGAACAGTACGGCGATGATGAACATGGCCGTACCGATGACATTGATCTGAACGGGCGTTCCGCGCTGGGCCGAGCCCCAGACGAACATCGGGAAGGTGACGGTGGAGCCCGCGTTGAAATTGGTGATGATGAAATCGTCGAAAGAGAGCGCGAAGGCGAGCATCGCGCCTGCCGCGATTCCGGGGGCGGCGATAGGCAGGGTGACCCGGACGAACGTCTGGAAGGGGCCGGCGTACAGGTCCTGCGCGGCCTGTTCCAGCCGTGGGTCCATCGACATCACGCGTGCCTTCACCGCTGTCACGACGAAGCTCAGGCAGAACATGATGTGCGCGATGAGGATCGTCCAGAAGCCGAGCTGAGCGCCCATGTTGAGGAACAGGGTGAGCAGCGAGGCGGCCATGACGACCTCGGGCATCGCCATCGGCAGGAAGATCAGCGAGTTGATGGCGCCCCTCGCGCGGAAGCGGTACCGGACCAGCGCGAAGGCGATCATCGTGCCCAGCAGCGTGGCGCCGAGGGTCGCCCAGAACGCGATCTGGAGGCTGAGCGACAGCGAGCCGCACAGGTCCGAGACGCCGCAAGGGTCCTGCCAGGCGGCCGTGGAGAACTCCTGCCATTCGTAATTGAAGCGCCCCTTCGGTTTGTTGAAGGAGAAGATCGTCACGATGACATTGGGCAGGAGGAGATAAGCGAGCGTCAGCAGTCCCGCGATGACGACGAGATTGCGCTTGAGCCAGTTGACGAAGGTCATATTAAACCAGATCCTCCGTGCCGGACCTGCGGATGTAGACCGTCACCATGACAAGGATGGCGGCCATGAGGATGAAGGAGAGTGCCGCGGCCGTCGGATAGTCCAGAATCCGCAGGAACTGCGTCTGGATGACGTTTCCGACCATACGGGTGTCCGTGGAGCCGAGCAGGTCCGCGTTGACGTAGTCACCGGCCGCCGGAATGAAGGTCAGCAGCGTTCCGGAGACGACTCCGGGCATCGACAGCGGGAAGGTGACCTTGCGGAAGGTGGTGATCGGCTTGGCGTACAGGTCGTTCGCCGCCTCGTGCAGCCGTGGGTCGATGCGCTCCAGCGAGGTGTAGAGCGGCAGGATCATGAACGGCAGGAAGTTGTACGTCAGACCGCACACCACCGCGAGCGGCGTGGCCAGTACACGGTCGCCGGAGGTCATGCCGAGCCAGCTGGTGACGTCCAGGACGTGCAGCGTGTTGAGGGCGCCGACGACCGGGCCGCCGTCCGCGAGGATCGTCTTCCAGGCGAGGGTGCGGATCAGGAAGCTGGTGAAGAACGGCGCGATCACCAGGATCATGATCAGGTTCCGCCAGCGGCCCGCCCGGAAGGCGATGAGGTAGGCGAGCGGGTATCCGAGGACCAGGCACAAAATCGTCGCCGAGCCGGCGTAGAGCACCGAGCGCAGGAACTGCGGGTAGTAGTCGGACAGGGCGTCCCAGTAGGTCGCGAAGTGCCAGGTGACCTTGTAGCCCTCCTCCAGGGAGCCCGTCTGCACGGACGTGGAGGCCTGGTAGATCATCGGCAGCGCGAAGAAGACGACCAGCCACAGGATGCCGGGCAGCAGGAGCCAGTACGGCACCAGGCGCCCGCGTTTGCGGGGCGGCTTCTGCTCCGGGGCGGTCGGGGTGAGAGGCGGTGGCGCCTCGGTGACTGTCGCCATCAGACCGCCGCCTCTTCCTGGATGCCGGCGTCGATGTCCTGGTCCGCCGACAGGCCGAAGGTGTGCGCCGGGTTCCAGTGCAGGACGACCTCGGCGCCGGGTACGAGCCGGTCGTCCCGGTCGATGTTCTGGGCGTAGACCTCGAACTCGGGGCAGACGGGGCTGTCGACGACGTACTGCGTGGAGACGCCGATGAACGAGGAGTCCGCGATCCTGCCGGTGATGCGGTTGCGGCCCTCGGGTATCTCGCCCGCCTCGTCGGCGTGCGTGAGGGAGATCTTCTCGGGGCGTACGCCGACCAGCACCTTGCCGCCGGTCGCCGTGGCCGCACCGCACCGCGCCTCGGGCAGGACGAGCTTGCCGCCGGCCGCCTTCAGCACGATGTCGTCGCCGCTCTTGGTGTCGACCTCGGCCTCGATGAAGTTCGAGGTGCCGAGGAAGTTGGCGACGAACGTCGTGCGCGGGTTCTCGTAGAGGTCGGTCGGCGAGCCGAGCTGCTCGACACGGCCCGCGTTCATCACGGCGACCGTGTCGGCCATCGTCATGGCCTCCTCCTGGTCGTGCGTGACGTGGACGAAGGTGATGCCGACCTCGGTCTGGATGCGCTTGAGCTCCAGCTGCATCTGGCGGCGCAGCTTGAGGTCGAGGGCGCCGAGCGGCTCGTCGAGGAGGAGCACCTTGGGGTGGTTGATCAGCGCGCGGGCGACGGCCACACGCTGTTGCTGGCCACCGGACAGCTGGTGCGGCTTCTTGCGGGCCTGCTCGCCGAGCTGGACGAGGTCGAGCATCTCGTCGACCTGCTTCTTCACGCTCTTGATACCGCGTCGGCGCAGGCCGAAGGCGACGTTCTCGAAGATGTCGAGGTGCGGGAAGAGGGCGTACGACTGGAAGACCGTGTTCACCGGCCGCTTGTACGGCGGGAGCGCGGTCACGTCCTGGTCGCCGAGGTGAACGGTGCCGGAGGAAGGTTCCTCCAGGCCGGCGATCATGCGCAGGGTGGTGGTCTTGCCGCAGCCGGAGGCGCCGAGCAGGGCGAAGAAGGAGCCCTGGGGCACGGTCAGGTCGAGCGGGTGTACGGCATGGAAGGAGCCGTAGGTCTTGCTGATGCCGGAGAGGCGGACGTCGCCGCTGGTGTCGTTCGTCATGGTGGTCACGCCCCTGTGAGCTTCGCGAACTTCTCTTCGTAGGCCGTCTCTTCCTTCGAGCTCAGTGAGCGGAAGGCGCGGGAGGCAGCCTGCATGGCCTTGTCGGGGAGGATCAGCGGGTTGTTCGCCGCGTCCTCGTCGATCTTCGCGAGCTCTTCCTTCACGCCGTCCACGGGACAGACGTAGTTGATGTAGGCGGCGAGCTCGGCGGCGGGCTTCGGCTCGTAGTAGAAGTCGATGAGCCGCTCGGCGTTCGTCTTGTGACGGGCCTTGTTGGGAATCAGCATGTTGTCGCTGGACGTCATGTAGCCGCTGTCCGGGATGAGGAAGTCGATGTCCGGGCTGTCGGCCTTGAGCTGGACGACGTCACCGGCCCAGGCGAGGCAGGCCGCGAAGTCTCCGCTGGTGAGGTCGGAGGTGTAGTCGTTGCCGGTGAACCGGCGGATCTGCTTTTTGTCGATGGCCTTCTGGAGCCGGGCGATCGCCGCGTCGTAGTCGTCGTCGGTGAACTTGGCGGGGTCCTTGCCCATGTCGAGCAGGGTCATCCCGATGGTGTCGCGCATCTCGGTGAGGAAGCCGACGCGGCCCTTGAGCTTGGGGTTGTCGAGCAGGTCGGAGACCGTCTTCACCTCGACGCCGTCGAGCGCCTTCTTGTTGTAGGCGATGACGGTCGAGATGCCCTGCCAGGGGTACGAGTACGCCCGTCCCGGGTCCCAGTCGGGGTTGCGGAACTGCTGGGAGAGGTTGGCGAAGGCGTGCGGCAGGTTGGAGGGGTCCAGTTTCTGGACCCACCCCAGGCGTATGAGGCGCCCGGCGAGCCAGTCCGTGAGGACGATGATGTCGCGCCCGGTCTCCTGGCCCGCCGCCAGCTGCGGCTTGATCTTCCCGAAGAACTCGTTGTTGTCGTTGATGTCCTCGGTGTACTTGACCTTGATGCCGGTCCGCTTCGCGAACTGTTCCAGCGTCGGGTGGTGCTTGCCGCTGTCGTCGACGTCCATGTACTCGGTCCAGTTGGAGAAGGAGACCTGCTTCTCCTTCGCCGAGTGGTCCTCGGCGGACGTGCCGCCCTCGGTCTTGCCGGCGGCGGGGATACCGCAGGCACTGAGCGTTCCCAGTCCGCCCACTGCGAGAGCGCCGCCGGTGGAGGCGCGCAGCAGGGAACGGCGGGTCATGGCGGCCCGGCCGTTGCGCAGGCTGCGCCGCATGGCGGCCACTTGGGCCGGGGACAGGCGGTCGGGCTCGTACTGCTCCATGCGTGTGGTGCCCTTTCGGGAGATCGGGAGGGAGGGGAGGCCGGCCGCGGGGAGGGGCGAGGCGGCCGCGCCGATCTGATCCGGTCGGGTCCGGCGTCCCGCCTGGTCGAGTCCGCTCAGGCCGGGGCCGGTCCGGTCCGGCTATCGGTCCCCGAAGACGGTGCGATGCCAGTCCTTCCTGGCGACCGCCGTGTTGTCGAACATGACGTGCTTGATCTGCGTGTACTCCTCGAAGGAGTACGCGGACATGTCCTTGCCGAAGCCGGACGCCTTGTAGCCGCCGTGCGGCATCTCGCTGATGATCGGGATGTGATCGTTGACCCACACGCAGCCCGCCTGGATCTCGCGGGTGGCGCGGTTCGCCCGGTAGACGTCGCGGCTCCAGGCGGAGGCGGCGAGCCCGTACGGGGTGTCGTTGGCGAGCCGGATCCCGTCATCGTCGCTGTCGAACGGCAGAACGACAAGGACCGGCCCGAAGATCTCGGACTGGACGATCTCGCTGTCCTGGGCGGCATCGGCGACCAGGGTGGGCCGGTAGTACGCACCCTTCTTGAGATCGCCCTGCGGGGCCTCACCGCCGGTGACCACGCGCGCGTAGGCACGCGCACGGTCGACGAACCCGGCGACACGGTCGCGCTGGACGTGCGAGATGAGGGGCCCGAGATCGGTGCCGGGGCTGAAGGGGTCGCCGAGGCGGACGCTCTCCATGAGGGCGGCGGTGCGCGAGACGAACTCCTCATAGAGCGGCCTCTGCACATACACGCGCGTGGCGGCCGTGCAGTCCTGCCCGGTGTTGATGAGCGAGCCCGCGACGGCGCCGTTGGCGGCGGCCTCCACGTCGGCGTCGTCGAAGACGACGAAGGGCGCCTTGCCGCCCAGCTCCAGGTGGAGCCGCTTCACCGTGGCCGTGGCGATCTCGGCGACGCGCTTGCCCACGGCGGTGGAACCGGTGAAGGAGGTCATGGCCACGTCGGGATGGCCGACGAGATGCTCGCCGGCCTCCTTGCCGGTCCCGGTGATGATGTTGATGACACCGTCGGGGATGCCCGCGTCCGTGGCGGCCTGGGCGAAGAGGAGCGAGGTGAGCGGGGTGAGCTCGGCGGGCTTGAGCACGATGGTGTTGCCCGCGGCGATGGCCGGGAGGATCTTCCAGGCGGCCATCTGGAGCGGGTAGTTCCAGGGGGCGATGGACCCGACGACACCGATGGGTTCGCGGCGGACATAGGAAGTGTGATCGCCGGAGTACTCCCCCGCTGACTGCCCGGCGAGGTGTCGGGCGGCCCCCGCGAAGAAGGAGGTGTTGTCGATCGTGCCCGGCACGTCGAACTCACGGGTCAGCTTCAGCGGCTTCCCGCACTGCAGTGACTCCGCGCGGGCGAAGTCCTCGGCACGCTCGGCGAGGACGGCGGCGAAGCGGTGCAGCGCGTCCGAACGCTCGCCCGGGGTGGCTGCGGCCCAGGCGGGGAACGCCTCGCGCGCGGCGGCGACTGCGGCGTCGACGTCCTCGGTGCCGGCCAGGTCGTATGTGTAGACCTCCTCGCCGGTGGCGGGGTCGACGACGGCGTGCGTACGGCCCGAGGTTCCCTTCACCAGACGGCCCGCGATGAACTGCGCGCCGTCCGCGAAGCGGTCTTGGGCCGGGAATCGTTCCGGGGTGGCGGTGCCCGGGTTGTGCATGTCGCTCTCCTCCGTGTCCCCTGGAGGGACCGCAGTGGGGTCGGCGTGGGGTGGCGTGGCTCAGGCTCGATTTGAGTGCCGATCCTGACAGAGCAAGGAGGGTCCAACAAGTGATTCCGTTGTTGCCTTTTGGTTACGCGACGGAATCTGTCGACCAGGTGTCGAGTTGGCCTTGAAAACCCGGGACGGATTGTCGGTGGTGCGTGCCAGACTCGGCCATATGGCGAAGATCGATTCTTGGGACGTCCTGATCAGGGAGGTCCGCGCGGGGACGAGAGTCAAATATCTGCACTTCTGGGGGCACCGGCCGCGACCGGACGGACAGCTGAGCGCGAGTTGTCTGAGCCAGTGGTGGCCGTCGCCGTTCACGGTGGCCGGCGTGTCGTACGCGACCGCCGAGCACTGGATGATGGCCGAGAAGGCCCGGCTCTTCGGGGACGCGGAGGCTGAGCGGCGGGTGCTGGGGGCGGGGCATCCGGCCGAGGCGAAGAAAGCCGGGCGGCTCGTGCGCGGGTTCGACGACGCGGTGTGGGAGCGGGAGCGGTTCCGGATCGTGCTCGAGGGGTCGGTCCACAAGTTCTCGGCGGATGCGGAGCTGCGGGGGTTCTTGCTGGGGACGGGGGATCGGGTGCTGGTGGAGGCCAGTCCGGTGGATCGGGTGTGGGGGATCGGGCTGGCGGCGGGGGATGACGGGGCG
The DNA here is from genome assembly GCF_042900345.1 of Streptomyces sp. NPDC012935. Lineage (NCBI taxonomy): Bacteria > Bacillati > Actinomycetota > Actinomycetes > Kitasatosporales > Streptomycetaceae > Streptomyces > Streptomyces sp. NPDC012935. The sequence goes on along the minus strand of NZ_JBIBBC010000007.1, from coordinate 306,434 downwards.
GGGGATCCGGAGCGGTGGCGGGGGCCTAATTTGCTGGGGTTTGCGTTGATGGGGGCGCGGGAGCGGTTGCGGGGGTAGGGGTGTTTTTCGCCCCCGCCGCCCCTACCCGTCCCATCCTTGAAGGGGCTCCGCCCCTTCGACCCCGCCAGGGGGCGCTGCCCCCTGGACCCCCGCTCCTCAAACGCCGGAGGGGCTGAATTTCCGGCGCAGGTCCAGGCGATCCAGCCCGTCCGGCGTTTGAGGACGAGGCCGTCCAGGCCGACAGCGGGGGTCTGGGGGCGGCAGCCCCCAGGGACGGGACGGGTAGGGGCGGCGGGGGCGAAGAAATCCCCCCGCTCACTACACCGTCGAGATCAACACCGCCAGCATCCCCAGCCCCAGCACCAACCCCGCCGCCCCACAGATCATCCCCGCCAGAGCCTGGCCCGGGTTCGTCGCCTCCCCCCGCCGCGCCTTCCCCCGCCCGATCGAGCCGAAGATCAACGCCAGCGCACCCATCACGATGGCCACCGGCCACAGACAGAAGATCGCAGCGGAGATGATCCCGAGCACGAGCCCCGCCGTGCCCATCCCATTGCTGGGCATGGGCTGCACACCGGGCCACCCGTAGTAGCCCCCGGCACCGGGACCCACACCCGCACCCGGCAGCGGATAACCGTGGACAGGCGCGGGATAGCCGTACGCAACCTGCCCCGGCCCGCCGGGCGCGATGGGCGGCGGCGGCACGGGCTCACCGTGGGCTGCATAGGGAAGGGACGCCGTCGGAGGCGCGAAAGGCCCGGCCTGCGAGTGGGGCGACGTGGGCCCCGGCGCCGCGAAGGGGTTGGGGTTCGACCCGCTCGGCGGCCCCGCAGCGCTCGGCCCGGGCGACGGGTTCACCCACGACGGCGGCGTCGGCATGCCCGAGGACGGCATGGATGTGACCGTCTGCTGATCGTGCACGGATGGTGCGGGCCAGGTCAGCGGGTCGTTCGAGGCGACGGTGTAACCGGCTCCCCCGGCCGCGGAGGAGACGGGGGCGGAAGCCTGCCCGTCCTCGACCGGAGGCGCCCACGGATCCGGCTCGGCCGGGGACGCCTTCCTCCCCGTCTTCTCCAACGAGGTTCTCGGATCCGGCTCCGGCGAAGCCGGCCCCCCTGCGGCCGCGCCACCCGATCCCTCCGCCGCCCCCGGCATCTGCGCGTCGTCGGACATGCCCGACCCCCCTCCGTCGTATGTGCCGTCATGCTAAGGCCCGGGCATCCCCGGCAAGGCCCCGGCATACGATGACCCCGAGTCACCGATCAGCCGATCACCCACGTCCGGCCGACCACACACCCGGCCAAGGACGCCGTTCCTGGGGAGGAACCTTGACCGACAACCTCGTCGACGCCCGCGTCCCGCGCGATCTGCATGCCTTCATCGCCGGACTGCCCAAGTCCGAACTGCACGTCCACCACGTCGGCTCCGCCTCCCCCCGCATCGTCGCGGAACTCGCCGCCCGCCACCCCGACTCCAAGGTCCCCACCGATCCCGAGGCCCTGGTCGACTACTTCACGTTCACGGACTTCGCGCACTTCATCGACGTGTACCTGTCCGTCGTGGATCTGATCCGCACCCCGGAGGACGTACGGCTGCTGACGTACGAGGTGGCCCGCGAGCTGGCCCGCCAGCAGGTGCGGTACGCCGAGCTGACCATCACCCCGTTCTCCTCCACCCGCCGCGGCATCGACGAGAGCGGCTTCATGGCGGCGATCGAGGACGCCCGCAAGGCGGCCGAGGCCGAGTTCGGGACCGTGCTGCGCTGGTGCTTCGACATTCCCGGCGAGGCCGGACTGGAGTCCGCCGCGGAGACCGTGCGGCTCGCCACCGACGACCGGCTGCGCCCGGAGGGCCTGGTCTCCTTCGGGCTCGGCGGGCCCGAGATCGGCGTACCGAGGCCGCAGTTCAAGCCGTACTTCGACCAGGCCATCGCCGCCGGTCTGCACTCCGTGCCGCATGCCGGGGAGACCACCGGCCCGGACACCGTCTGGGACGCGCTCACGCACCTGCGCGCCGAGCGCATCGGGCACGGCACCAGCTCGGCGCGGGACCCGAAGCTGCTCGCGCACCTCGCCGAGCACCGGATCCCGCTGGAGGTGTGCCCGACCTCCAACATCGCCACGCGCGCGGTCCGCACGATCGACGAGCACCCGATCAGGCAGTTCACCGAGGCCGGCGTCATCGTCACCATCAACTCCGACGACCCGCCCATGTTCGGCACCGACCTCAACAACGAGTACGCGGTCGCCGCTCGCCTCCTCGACCTCGACGAGCGGGGCCTGGCCGACCTCGCCAAGAACGCCGTGGACGTGTCCTTCCTCGACGAGCCGGGCAAGGCGCGGATCAGGGCCGAGATCGACACGTACACCACCGACTGGCTCGCCTCCTGAGCACGCGGCGCCCTCCACGCCTCGGCACATCACCCTCCCCCGCCCCCGACCGGAATGCCCTCATGCAGAACGTGACCGCCGTGGCCCACCGCGGCGACCCCTACCGCGTCCGCGAGAACACGCTCGCCTCCCTGCGCTCCGCGCTCGAACGGGGCGCGCACGCGGTGGAGATCGACGTACGGCTCACCAAGGACGGCGTGCCGGTACTGCTGCACGACGACACGCTGAAGCGGCTGTGGGAGCAGGACCGTCCGCTGCTCGCACTGTCCGCGGCCGAGGTGCGCGGGCTGACGGCGGGCGAGGTCCCGACGCTTCAGGAGGCGCTGACGGCCTGTGACGGGAGCCGGGTGATGCTCGACCTGCCGGGCACGCCCGACGTGCGGGCGGCGCGCCGGGTGGTGGACGTCGTACGCGAGTGCGGGGCACAGGACCGCGTGTACTACTGCGCGGGCGCCCCCGCCATGCTCGCCGTGCGGGCCGCCGACCCGGCCGCCGAGATCGCCCTGACCTGGACGACGCTGGCACCGCCGCGCCCCGCCCTGCTGGACGCGGTGCGCCCGCGCTGGCTCAACTACCGCTTCGGCCTGGTCGACCACGCCCTCGCCGAGCGCGTCCACCGCGGCGGCCACCTGCTGTCCGTCTGGACCCCGGACACCCGGCGCTCGATGCGCCGCCTGCTGGACCTCGGCGTCGATTCGATCACGACCAACCGCGTCGACGTCCTCCTCGGCCTGCTCGCCGCCCGGTCCGACGCCGCAAGCCGCTAGACGCGCGAGCGTTGAGGCACCGTCGCCGGGTCGGCCGGGGTCGCGCGGGTGAGGTACTGCGGGACCGGTGCGGTGTCCTTGCCGTTGTCGCGGACCTGGCCGTAGCGGATCGCGCCCTGGTCGGGGCCGGTCCGCACGTCCTTCTCGGCCTCCTGCCAGGTCGACGGGAAGACGATGACGCCGTAGTCGGCGCCCCGTTCGTTCTGGTTGAGGGTGACCGAGCCGTCGACGTAGAAGTACTCGTTCTGCCACATCTGCTGGGTGCCGTCCGGCAGGACCGTGTAGCCGGTGTCGGGGCCGCCCATGCCGGTGGTGCCGGGACCGGTGGTGTCGTCCATGCGGCGGCCGCCGCCGGAGGCGACATGGAAGAGCCTGCCCTTCAAGCCGGTCCAGGTCGGCATGACCAGCGCGCCGGGCCGCGACTGCGGGGAGATCTGCCAGCGCACCAGGATGTAGCCCTGCCCGCTGAGCGTCACCTTCTCACCGCGGTGCTGCATGACGGCCTTCGCTCCCCAGGTGCTGATGATGCCGGACTCGGGGCGGTGCGGCAGCACGGCGGGCTGGGCGTTCGGGTCCGGCGCTCGGTCGACGGTGTCGACGACCGTGCCGTACAACTCGGCCTTGCGCGACTGCGACGCAGACGGCGGCGGGGAGGGTGATGGTGAGAGCCCGGCCGCCGGTGACTCGGGCGGGGTCGGCGCCGGCGGGCGGGCCGTGCTCGCCGCGGTGGGGGCGACGGCGCGGGGCGGGGCGTCCGGGGTCTGGGTGACGACGTACGCGCCGCCCGCAACGAGCGTGGCCCCGGCCGTCACCGCCACGGCCGGCTGGGTGATCGCGGCCATCACCTTCGCGGACCAGCCGACGGAGGCCGCCGTGGCCGTCGCCGCTACCGCCGTCTTGCCGCCGAATGCCAGCGACAGCGTGAAGCCGACCGGGATCGGGACGAGCGCGATACCGACGAGCAGGCGTTCCGCGGGGACGACGGCCTCGCGGGTGTCGCCGCAGTAGCCGCATCCCCTGATGTGCCGGGCCAGTCGCTTGCGCCAGACGGAGTCCGGGCGCCCGTTCCAGCGGGCGGCCAGTTCGCGCAGGTCGGCACAGGCGCCGTCGAGTGCGCGGACGATGCCGCGCGCGGTCTCCAGCCGTTCCTTCACGCGCTGGACGCGAACCGCCGCGTGCTGTCTGCTGATTCCGGCCGCGGCGGCCAGTTCGCGCCGGGTCAGCTCGCCGGCGACCTCCAGCCACCACAGCGACAGCAACTGCCGGTCCTCGTCGTCCAGCCAGCGCACCGCCTCCGCGACCTCACGCCGCTGCCCCTCCAACTGCAGCCGCAGGACGGTGAGTTCGGCGAAGTCGGTGGCCTCGCGGGTCGCCGACTCCTCGAGCCGGTCCGGCTGTCTGCGGCGGGCCCGGTCCCGGATCTGCCGCATGGCGATCGCGACGAGCCAGGAGCGGAAGCTGTCCGGGTCCCGCAGCGAGCCGAGGTTGTCGACGGCGCGCAGCATGGTCTCCTGGACGACGTCGTCGACGTCGGCATGGCCGTTCAGGGCGCGCCCGACGACGTTGTAGACCAGCGGCAGCCAGCCCTCCACCAGTTCGTCCAGCGCCCGCCGGTCACCGGCCTGCGCTGCCGCGATGGTCGAGCGCCACTGCCTGCCGGCTCCCTCGTCCACGTAGGTCCTCTCCCGGGTCATGCGCTGCCCGTACGCACCTTCTCAGCCTGACCAGCACGGTCGGCCATATCGGAGATCACATTCCGCTTCCGGTACGGGCGGTTCATGGGGGCGGTTCCTGGGGGCGGGTCATGGGGGCGGCTCCCGGGCGTGAGGGACGGGACAGGAGTCGGGGGACGGGGGGACGCGACTGGAGACGGGGTGAAGGGGCCGGCGATAACACTTTTTCGCCGACCGGCGGCCCCGTAGGGGCGATCCCTCACAACACCCTTGCTCTGCACGGCACTTGCTCCGGGCTCCCCCAGGGTGGCAGCCCCTCCTCACCGACGATCCGCAGCGGGACCGTACGGCCCGACGATGATCACGGACATTCCACCGACCCGACTCCAGGAGCAGCAGATGCCCGTACGCCCGCTTCCCGCCCTCCTCACCTCCGCGCTCGCCCTGACCCTGGCCGCGCTGCCGCTGGCCGGGACGGCCTCCGCTCGGCCCGCGTCGTCATCGTCCTGTTCCGCGCACGCGATCGAGACGGCCCCGAAGAGCGGCCCCGACGTCAAGGCCCTGTGCGCCGCGCTCGCCGGGCTGCCCGACAAGGACGCCACGGCCGCGCTGATCCGTGTGGGCGGCAAGGGGAGCTGGCACGGGGCGGCCGGTGTGCGGGACGCGAGAACCGGGGCGCCGGCGCTGGAGAACGCCCGCTTCCGGGCCGGTTCGACGACGAAGATCGTGACCTCGGCGATCGTGCTGCAACTCGCCGCCGAGGGGCGGATCTCCCTCGACGGGACGGTGCAGCGGTATCTGCCCGGCCTGCTCACCGAGGACTTCGCGCCCATCACCGTACGGCAGTTGCTGAACTTCACCAGCGGGCTGCAACCGGGGGCGTCCCTGGGCGAGGACGTCGACGACGGTTACGAGCACCGCTTCGAGACGCTGCCCCCCGAGGAGGTGGTGGCCGCATCGGTCGCCAAGGGCCCGGACCCCGATTACGCGCCCGGCGAGCACCAGCGGTACGGCAACATCCATTACACCGTGCTTGGCATGCTGATCGAGAAGGTAACCGGCGACTCGTACGCCCACCAGGCGGCCGTACGGATCTTCCGCCCGCTCGGCATGCGCCACACCTCCTTCCCGGCCGGCCCCGACCCCCGCGTTCACGGCCCGCACAACCGCGGGTACGACTGGATCGACGGCCGGCTGGTCGACGTGACCGAGTGGAACATGTCCGACCGGTTCGCGGCCGGCGACATGATCTCGACGACGGCGGACCTGGAACGGCTGCTGTTCGCCCTGTTCCGCGGTCAGGTCGTGCCCGAGCCGCAACTGAAGGAGATGTTCACGGTCCCGGACATCGACGGGGCCACGATGAGTGCCTCGCTGGAGCGCTTCGAGCTGAACGGCAAGGAGATCTGGGGCAAGACGGGTGCCCGCCCCGGCTATCACACCGTCATCGCGGCCACCCGCGACCTGTCCCGGACGGTCGTCTACTCGGTCAACTCCACCGACGCGAAGGGCGACGGCCTGTCCATCGCCCAGCGCTTCGCCTTCCCGGCGTTCAACCGCTGAGGGCGGCGGCAGCGGTCGCAGGTGCCGCCGGCGTCGTCAGCGCCTCCAGCCGCTTGATCTTCCTGCGCACGACGTAGAGCGGGATCACCCCGAAGACGCCGAACGACATGTCGATCACCGACCACCACAAGGGGATGCCGCGTATCGGTCCGCAGATCAGGGCGAGCGGGATGATGCCCGCGCAGGCGATCATCCCGAACTCGACGACCCAGATGTTGCGGACCGGGTCGCGGTAGGGGCCGTAGAAGGCGACGGCGATGACGAGATGGGCGAAGGCGAGCCAGTCGGTGCCGTAGAGCAGGAAGGGGTAGTCGGCGTCGGCGGTGTCGAGACCGCGTCGGACGCGTTCGACCCAGTCCATGAGGCCGGGCGCATGCTCCGGCACGGACAGGGCACGCAACAGGTCCTCGGTCCAGCGCAGTTCGTGGACCAGGGGGAAGGCCGTGGCGCCGCTGAGCACCAGGCAGACGACGAAGAGGGCCAGCCAGACGCGGATGCCCTTGAGCAGGGCGGCTCTGTCGCTCATGGGGGCAGCGTACGCCAGGCGTTGAACACGTTCAAAACAGGGGTCCGACGCGGCGCCCGAACCCACGGCCGCCATGCGCCCCACGCGGGCCCGGCCCTACGATGTGCGCCGACGAGGGAGGACGCATGGGCCTGGACCTGAGCGAACGGGCTTACCGGGGGCAGCGGTGGGCGGCTCGGGCCGCGCTGGCCGCCGCTGGGCTCGCGGTGCTCGTGCCGCTCGCCTACGGCGGTGTCGGCGGCGTTGTGCTGCTGGTGGCCGGCGCGGCGGGCCTGGGGGTCAGCGCGATCGCGGTGTGGTGGACGCTGACGCTGCGCGGACCGGTGCGCTGGGTGGCGGGCGTCGTGGCCCTGGCCGTACCGGCCGTCGTGCTCGTACTGTTCGCAGCCAACTTGTTCTGGGCGCTGCCGGCGTCCGTGGCGCTGTGGACGGTGGCCGTGTGGAGCGGCAGGTACGCGCTGCGGGGCACGGGCAGCCCACGGGTGCGGGTGATGCGCGGGCGCAAGGCGGCGCCGCCGCGGCGGGCGGTCCTGATCATGAACCCTCGCTCGGGCGGCGGGAAGGTGGACCGCTTCGCGCTCAGGGAGAAGGCAGAACGGCTCGGCGCCGAGGTCGTCCTCCTCGACCCCGAGGAGCATCAGGACGTCACCGCCCTGGCCCGCAAGGCCGTTTCGGACGGCGCGGATCTGCTGGGGGTCGCGGGCGGGGACGGCACCCAGGCGCTGGTCGCGGCCGTCGCCGCCGCGTACGACATCCCGTTCCTGGTGATCAGCGCCGGCACCCGCAACCACTTCGCGATGGACCTCGGCCTCGACCGCGAGGACCCAGCCGCCTGTCTCGACGCTCTCGTCGACGGTGTGGAACTGCGCGTCGATCTCGGCTTCGCCAACGGCCGGGCGTTCGTCAACAACGCCTCCTTCGGTGCGTACGCGGCCATCGTGCAGAGCCCCGGCTACCGCGACGACAAGATCGGCACCAGCCTGGAGCTGCTGCCCGATCTGCTCACCCGCCAGCAGGGCCCGCTGCTGACCGTCCGGGCGGCGGGCACCACGCTCGACGCTCCGCATGCCGTGCTGGTCAGCAACAACCCCTACCGCACGGACGACCCCTTCGGGCTCGGGCGCCGCGACCGCCTCGACGCCGCCGTTCTCGGTGTCCTCGGCATCAGGGTGGACAGCGCGGCCGAGGCCGCCGCACTGCTCCTCGACCCGGCGCCGCCCGGCCTGACCATCCTGACCGCGACCGAGGTGGTCGTCGAGGCCGACCGCGAGGAGATCGAGGCCGGCATCGACGGCGAGGCCCTCGTCCTGCCCACCCCGGTCCACATCCGCATCACCGCCGGCGCCCTCCGCGTCCGCGTCCCCCGCAGACGCCCCGGCGTCCCCCAGCGCGGCCCGCGCCTGGACTGGCGCCGGCTGCGCAAACTGGCGGCGACGGTGGGACGCACGGCGGTGCACCGGCAGGGTCACTTGTGACGAGGACTTCCAGTTGCTCCTTCGGTACAGCGTCAGTGGTGGGCGCTCGCCACCCGCACGGATGTGGCACGGCGGTGCAGATCGAAGGAGGGTCCCGGTCACCTGCCCTTGTACCGGCCAGGCCGGCGTTCCATGAAAGCGTTCATCGCCTCCGGCAGGCCTGTACGGCCAGGGGCGGGTTGGCGGCGATGTCGGCTGCCAACCCGCGAGCTGCGCCGAGCAGCGTGCCCTGGTCCGGGTGGACTCGGCTGACGAGACCGGTCCGCTGGGCCTCGGGTGCGTCGAAATCCCTCCTGTCAGGGCGAGTTCCCGCAGGCTCCCTTCGCCGATCACGCCGGCGAGGCGGTGCAGGCTGCCGACGTCGGCGACGATCGCCAGGCGTACTTCACGGATGCTGAACCGGGCATCGGCGCTCGCGAGTCGTCTGTCTGCCGCGCTGATGAGGTCCACGCCGCCGCCCACACACCAGCCGGCGACCGCGGCCACCACGGGCTTGCGGCACACGGCGACCGAGGTGACGGCAGCCTGGAGGCGTCGGACCTCCCGCATGAGCTTCGTCCTCGGCCCCGCCTGTGCGCCCGGCCCCAGGGCATCGGCCCGGTCGCCCAAGGCGTAGCCCTGGCGTGGTGCCCGGCCGGGTGCGGACCGGCGAACAGGGCATCCAGGAGCCGCCGTCGGCACCAGGGCACCGGCACTCAGGAGAGCACCGGCGCCCGAGGCATGGCCCTTCGGCGGCAGCGGCGCTGTCAGGCCCAGGCGATGGCGTCCTCGACGGGGACGCGAGGCAGGCGCGGGAACCACGGGCTGTCCCCGGGGTGGCCGATGTTGACGACCAGGTGCGAGCGCCAGCTGGTGTCGGCGAAGAACTCCTTGTCCACGCCGGCCCGGTCGAAGCCCGCCATCGGACCGGCCGCAAGCCCGGCCGCGCGGACCGCGAGCAGGAAGACCCCGGTCTGCAGAGCCGAGTTGTAGGCGGCGATGCCCTCGCGCTTCTTGGTCTGCTCTGCGAACGCCGCGCGCAGCATCTCACCGCGGGCCGGAAAGACCGTCGGCATCTGCTCGTGGAAGTCGGCGTCGTAGGCCAGCACCGCCACGGCCGGCGCACTGAGCGTCTTGGCCTTGTTGCCGTCGTCCAGCTGCCGGACTAGGCGCTCCTTGCCCTCGGGGGTGCGTACGAAGAGCACGCGCAGAGGCTGTCCGTTGGCGGCGCTCGGCGACCAGCGGGCGAGTTCCCAGATCATGGCGAGTTCGTCCTCGCCGACGGGCTGCGGCGCGAACGTGTTTGCGGTGCGGGCGTCGGTGAACAGCAGCTTGCGCCCGGTGTCGTCGAGGACGTCGAGGGCCTGCGGTTCGCGGTCGGTGATGCTCACGGTTTCTCTCTTACTTCGATGTGCGGATGGTGTGCTGCCGGGGCGGGGTCTCCGCCCCGGCACCACTCGGCGGGACAGCGTTTGCGGCACTGGGCGTCAAGCTGAATCCCGGTGCTGCCACCTGGGCCTGTGGGCCCCGGTGGTCCCTGGTCGGCGGTCATGTCAGGTGTGGTGACCGCCTGCTTCGCTCTACGCCCAGCTGGGCGTAGAAGTGGATGAGTTCCGGGTCGTCGACCGCCGCGGGATTGAGGACCTGCTCGGCGGGGACGCCTTGGAGGAGGCGCTTGACGGGAACTTCGAGCTTCTTGCCGGTCTTCGTGCGCGGGACGGCCGGTACGGCGATGATCTCGTCGGGGACGTGGCGGGGTGAGGCGCCGGTACGGATGGCGTCGCGGATCCGGGCGCGCAGGGCGTCGTCCACGGTGATGCCGGGCGCGGGGACGACGAACAGGGGCATCCAGTAGCCGCCGTCGGGTTCCTCCGCGCCGATGACGAGGGCCTCGGTGATCTCGGGGAGGCGTTCGACGACCTCGTGGATGTCGGCGCTGCCGAGGCGTACGCCGTTGCGGTTGAGGGTGGCGTCGGAGCGGCCGTGGACGATCACCGAGCCGTGGGAGGTGTGGGTGATCCAGTCGCCGTGTCGCCAGACGCCCGGGTAGGCGGCGAAGTAGGCGTCGCGGTAGCGGGTGCCGTCGGGATCGTTCCAGAAGTACAGCGGCATGGAGGGCATGGGCCGGGTGACGACGAGTTCGCCGACCTGGTCGCGGACCGGCGTGCCGTGGGCGTCGTAGGCGGCCAGCGCCACGCCCAGGTTGGCCGCGGACAGTTCGCCCGCCCAGACGGGGGTCGTGGGGGCGCTGCCTGCGAAGCCGGAGACGACGTCCGTGCCGCCGCTGGTGGAGGCCAGCTGGATGCCGGGGCCCACGTGGTCGCGGACCCAGGGGTAGGCGGAGGCGGGCAGAGTGGAGCCGGTGGAGCCGACGACGCGGATGGCGGACAGGTCGTGCGCGGAGGGTTCGATGCCCAGCTTGGACATGGCCAGCAGGTACTGGGGGCTGGTGCCGAAGACGGTGACCTTGTGGCGGGCCGCCAGCTCCCACAGGACGTCGGGTCGCGCAGTGGGGCCCGGGCTGCCGTCGTAGGTGCAGGTGGTGGCACCGGTCAGCAGGGTGGAGACGACCAGGTTCCACATCATCCAGTGCGTGGTGGTGTACCACAGGAGGCGGTCGCCGAGGCCGAGGTCGCAGTGCAGCCCGAGGATCTTGAGGTGTTCGAGCAGGACGCCGCCGTGGCCGTGGACGATGCCCTTGGGCAGGCCGGTGGTGCCGGAGGAGAAGACGACCCACAGGGGATGGTCGAACGGCACCGGTTCGAAGGTGAGGTACTCGGTGCGGCCGGCCGCGTCCTCCCAGGGAATCGTCAGCGTCGCGTGCCGGGTTCCGGGCCGGGCAAGGCCGAGGTGGTCCACGCACAGCGTGGCCTTCAGCGTCGGAAGCGCGCCCGCCAGTTCGAGCGCGGCGGCGCGGCGGTCGTGCCGGGTGCCGTTGAAGAGGTAGCCGTCCGCGGTCACGAGGACGGTGGGCCGGAGCTGGGCGAACCGGTCGGCGGCGGCCTTGGGGGCGTAGTCCTGACCGCACACCGACCACACCGCGCCCAGGCTGGCGGTGGCCAGGAAGGCGATGATGGCGTGGGGTGTGTTGGGCAGGTAGCCCACCACCCGGTCACCCTGCCCGACGCCCAGCTCGCGCAGGGTGGCCGCGACGGATGCGACCCGGGCGCGCAGCTGACGGCCCGTGATCTCGTAGCCGGAGCCGGTCTCGTCCAGCGCGGTGATCGCGGGGGCGTCCGGACCCAGATTGCGCAGCGCGTGATGGGCGTAGTTCAGACTGGCGCCGGGAAACCAGCGGGCGCCGGGCATGGTCTCCTCGGCCAGGACCCGCTCGTACGGGGTCGCCGCGTCGACGGCGAAGTACTTCCACACCGCGGCCCAGAACCCTTCCAGGTCGGTGACCGACCAGGTGTGGAGGGCTTGGTAGTCGGTGGGGTCCTGGGTCCAGGTCACTTCGGCGCCCTGTTGCCGGGCCGCCCAGCGGGCGAAGTCTGCGATGCGGCTGCCTGCGGCCACCTCCGGGTGGGGCGTGAGGAAGGGCTCCGGGTACGGCTTGGGGTGCGGGGTGTTCATCGTGTGGCGCTCCTCGGCAGGGGGCCGGGCAGGTCCTCGGTGGGGCGGCGGGCGGTGTGCAGCAGCGGTGCCCAGGCGGCGGTGTCCGTGAAGTCGCCGGTGCCGGCGGGGACGGTGTCCAGGACGACCCGGTCGGGGCGCAGCAGGACGGCGTCCGCCCGGCCGCTCGCCAGCCAGGCCGCCACGGTGCCGTCGTCGCCCAGGTCGCCGACGCGGATGGTGGGTGCGCCCAGTGCAGTGGCCACGGCCGTCATCTGCGCGGTGGGTGCGACGGCGGTCAGGACGGCGAAGGATTCCCCGAGCACGTCATCGAGGCGTACTCGTCGGCCGTCGATGATCGCCTGGGGCTGGGGGCAGAACGTTCCTGCCAGGGCGCGACCGGTCAGCCGGGCGCGCCGGCGGACCAGCGGGCCGGCGGTCAGGGCGGGGCTGAGGTCGCGGCTGACCGCGGCGGTCACGCCGGGGATGCGGCAGGCGGCGCCCACGACGGTCCGGCGGAATGCCGCCGCGCGGTCCTGTCCGCCGGTCATGGCCCAGCCGACGGCGACCGCGACGCGGATGACGTGGCGGGCGTGCGGCTTGCGCTCACGCTCGTAGGTGTCCAGCAGCTCGTCGCCCGCGCCTTGTCGGAGCGCCCGGGCGAGCTTCCAGGTCAGGTTGTGGGCGTCGCGCAGGCCCGCGCACAGGCCCTGACCGACGAAGGGCGGGGTGAGGTGGGCAGCGTCGCCCAGCAGGAAGACGCGTCCTCGGCGCCATCGGTCGGCGAGGCGGGCACGGAAGGTGTACTGCGCCTGCCGGACCACCTCGAAGTCGGCGTTCGGTGAGGCATCACGCGGCAGGTCCACCCAGGGGGCGACCAGTTCCCGCAGGCGTTCCAGCCCGCCCGGGCCGTCCAGCGACTCGCCCTCGGCCAGCCGGAACTCCCAGCGGTAGCGGTCCTCGCCGACGCGCATGAAGGTGGCCGGCCGGGTGGGGCAGCAGATCTGCTCGGCGCCCTCCCAGGTCCGCACCGGGAGGCTGGTGCGCACGTCGATGACCCGCCAGCTCTCCTCGAAGTGCAGGTCCTCCCATACGGCACCGATGGCGTCGCGGGTGACACTGCCCGCGCCGTCGCAGCCGAGGACGGCATCGGCCCATACGTGCTCCTCCTCGGCGCTGCCTTCGCGCCGGAAGGTGACCCGGACGGGGCCGGCCCCGCTGCCGAACCGGCTGACGGACACGACCTCCACCCCGCCCCGCAGCTCGCACTCCGGGCGGCGTTCCAGGGCGTCGCGCAGCAGGCGCTCCAGCTCCGGCTGGTCGAACATGCTGGTCTGCGGGAAGCCGTGGTGTCCGTCCAGGGACCGCGAGAACTCGGCGAGCACGCGGTGCCGGGCGTCCAGCAGCCGCAGCCCGCGCGCCGGGCGGGCGAGGGCGGCGAACTCCTCGTGGACGCCGACACTCTGCAGGATGCGGCGGACCTCGTCGTCCACCACCACGGCGCGCGGCAGGGGGTAGACGTCCCGGTGACGTTCCAGGACGAGGCTGGGCACTCCATACCTGGCGAGCAGGAGGGCGGCCATGACTCCCACGGGTCCCGCGCCGATGATCACCACCGGCGTCCGGGATGCGGCGCTCATCCGGCGTCCGCCACGGCGGTCCGCTGCTCGCCCAGGTCGATCCGTCCGTCCGGGGTGGTGATCGTGGCGGTGATGAGGTCACCGTCGCGCAGGTAGTGGGGGTTCTTGGCCTGGCCGTTGAAGAACGCCTTCCACTTCAGCGCCGGAGGCAGCAGCGCACCGATCTTCTCGACCGGCTTGGGCGGGGCCTTGAGAGCCGTGCCGCCGGGGGTGCCGGTCAGCAGCAGGTCGCCCGGGTCGAGGGTCTGGAAGCGGGCGAGCAGGGTGAGTGCCTGCGCGGGCCGTACGATCATGTCGGCGAGCGTGCGGTCCTGGCGCGGTTCGCCGTTGACCGACAGCCTGAGCCGCAGGTTGAGCAGATGGTCGAAGTCCTCGGGCTCCAGCAGGGCCAGGTACGGCCCCGTCGGTGTGAAGGTCGGGTAGGACTTGCTCTCGTAGAACTGGGTCTTGGTCAGCTGGACGTCGCGAGCACTGACGTCGTTGGTCAGGACGAGCCCGGCGACGTAACGCGGCAGGTCCCGCTCCTCCACCACGGTCCCCACGGGCAGCGTCGCGCCCATGACGAGGCCGAGTTCCACCTCGTAGTCGAGGAACTTCACGTGCGCGGGGCGGACGATCGCCTCGTGCGGGCCGCTGACCGAGCCGGACGCCTTGCGGAAGAAGGTGGGCGGGATGTCGCCGGTGAACCCCGAGTCGCGGGCGTGGCTGCGGTAGTTGACCATCTGGGCGACCACCCGGCAGGGGGTGGTGACCGGAGGCAGGGCCACGAGGTCGATGACGGGCGTGCCGCTCTCGGCGGAGGCGGCGGCCGCGCGGACCGCATCCCGGTCGGCGAGCAGCTCGGCGGTGGTGACCGCCTTGGTCTCGACACGGACGGCACGCTCGTCCCTGACGACCCACCAGCCGTCGGAAGTGCGCAGAACGTTGGTGCTCATGAGCTCATCGCTTTCATCAGGCCCAGCAGGCGGGCGGGGTCCAGTTCGTTGTCGCCGCGCAGGGCCGTCATGACCTCGCGGAGTTTGGCGGGAGACGGGTTGGTGCCCAGGAAGTCGCGGGTGACCGGCGGACCCCACTGGGCCAGGCCGCTCGCCGACATCGGTGCCCAGCCGGGCTCGACGTCGCAGGAGAACAGGTCGCCGTCGGCGAAGTGCTCCAGCATGAAGTGGTCGGGGTCGCGCCAGTAGTCGAAGAGCTGGCTGCCCTGGATGTGCCGGCCGATCCCCCAGCTGCGCTGGTAACCGCGCTCCTTCAGATACTCGCCGCCGGCGGCGATCGAGTCGAGGTCGGTGACCTGGTAGGCCGAGTGGACGTAGCCGGTGCCCGGCCCCAGGTGCAGTGCGAGGGTGTGGTGGTCCACGGCCAGGCTGCCCTGGTCGCAGCGGACGAAGGCCATGGTCGGCCCCCGATCGCGCTGCCCGTCCAGGAACAGGAAGTCGGACACGATCATGCCGAGGGTGTCCAGGTACCAGTTCAGGGTGCGGGCGAAGACCCTGGTCTCCAGCACCACATGGCCCAGCCGCTGAATCCGCGACGGCTCGCGGGGCGGACGCTGGGTGACATTCGTACGGCGCTGATCGGTGCCGAAGTTGAGGACCAGCGGCTGCTGCCCGGGCAGCAGGGGCAGTTGTTCGGCGCAGTGGACGACCCGGACCGGGAATCCCGAGGGGTCGAGCAGGGTGACCGACCGGCCGCCACCCGGTACGTCGATGTCCCGGACGGTGCTGCCGGTGACACGGGCCAGCCGGTCCAGGTCGGCGGACTCGGCCGCGCGGAACGCCGGACCGATGAAGCGGGACACGGGTCCACGCCGGATGACCATGCACGGTGAGCCCGCGAAGGTGCCGCGCAGCCACAGTTCCCGCTCGGTGCGGGCTGCGGTCGCGAAGCCGAAGTCACGCGCGAACGCCTCGGCCCGGTCCAGGTCCGGCTTCTCGAACTCCAGCCAGGCCAGGTCCGCCACCTTGACCACGGGATTGCGAGCACGCCCGGGGTGCTCGCCCCGCAGGCCGCCCTGCTCACTGTGGAGATCTTGATGGGGCGTCTGTGGATCGGCCCTGTTAACGGGGGTGTGGGACATGGTGCCCTCCAAGCAACACTGCCGTAATGAAGAAATCTTCAGCTTTGCCGAATCCCATCGTCAATAGGCAAACCTTAAAAAGTTGAGAGAATCGTCAGTGATGCGGATTTCGTCACAAAGGTTGGTAGACTGGCCGTATGCCGATGTCAGCCCCACCCAAGAACCGCTTCGAACGGCGCCGCGCGGAGACCCGTCAGGCGCTCATCCGTGCGGCCCGGCAGATCCTCGCGGAGACCAGGGAGATCAGCCCCAGCGTCCAGGCGATCGCCGAGCGCGCCGACGTGGGCAGCGGATCCTTCTACAACCACTTCGAGTCGAAGACAGAGCTGTTCGATGCCGCCGTGACCGACGCCTTGGAGGAGTTCGGGCAGGCCATCGACGAACGCGTGCGGGGGATCGAGGACCCGGCCGAGCTCGTCGCGGCAGGCTTCCGGCTCACCGCCCGGATGGCCGACTCCCACCCGGAACTGATGCGGATCCTGCGTGATCGCGGTCTGGGCGAGATCCACAGCGGCCGGGGCCTGGCCGCACGAGCACTGCGCGACCTGGAGCTCGGCATCGCCTCGACCCGCTTCACCTGCACCAACGCGACCCTCGCCCTGTCCGCCGTGGGCGGCACCCTGATCTCCCTCGTCGCGCTGAGGCTGGCCCACCCGGACCTCGACGGCGAGGAGGCCGCCTCGGGCCTGGCCGAGATGGTTCTGCGCATGCTCGGAGTCCCCCCGGACGAGGCCCACGACGTCACCCACCGGCCGTTGCCCGACCTCGGCTGACCCGGAGCACCCGGCTGCGCCGGGCCTCATGGACACCGGAAGGCCGTGGGCGCTACGCCGTCCGCCGACGGCCGCGCGGAACCAGCCGGCCCGTGTGCCGGGCCGTGTGCCGGGCCGGCTGCCGGATTTCGCGCAGCGAATTACGGCCGGCCGAGGGGTCGCGGTCGACCCGACGGCATCCCGTCGTCAGTGGGGAGCTCACCGCGGACAGCCTTCAGTCCCGTGCCGCGCATGAACTCAGCCCGCGAGCGGACGAGCTGGTCCACGACGTAGAACAGTGCCTGCGGAGCGAAGTCCCCGAGCTCTGGGACGAGCCGGACATCGCAGAGATGACGCGTGCGAACGTCGCCGAGCACATCAGCGCCATACTCTTCGGCATCGAGCCGAGGCGGTTCGATCCGCCTCGGCTCGATGCCTGTCTCGCGAGGGCCGCGCTCAGCGACGCAGAACGTCCCGAACGCGCAGAGCAGCCACCCGCGGTGCCACACCGGCGGCGGCGAGCAGCTCGATCGTCGCAGCCTCACCCCTGGGGTCCGCCCAGGTGGCCGCCGCGTTCGCCTCGGCGAGGGCCAGCATCAGCGCTTCCAGCGCCGGGGCGAGGACGGGCGCGGGGACATGGTCCGCGAACACACCTTCGTCCTGCCCCCGTTGCAGGGTTGCGCCGGCTTCCTCGCGGGCCGGTGCCAGGGCGGCGCGTATGGACTCTTCTTCCGGATGGCGGCTCTCCAAGGAGACGAGCATGCGGTAGTGGTCGCCCACGGCCCAGGCCGCCAGGGCCATCCGCGCCATCGCTTCCAGCGGGTCATCACCCGGCATACGGGCTGCGGTGAGCGCCTGTTGGAGCGCTTGGCCTGCTTCCTGCGTCAAGGCGGCGACCAGCGCTTGCCGGTTGGAGAAGTGTCCGTAGAGAGTGCGGCGCACGACGCCGGCCGCCTGAGCGATGCTGTCGAGACTCGCGTCGGGGTGGTCCAGTAGTTGCTGCCGGGCGGTCGCGAGGATGCGTGTGCGGTTCGAGCGGGCATTGCTGCGCCGCGGAGAGTGGCCCAGGACTGCGGTCATCTGCATGACTCCCCTCTGCCGGATCAGGTGCGGGCAGGTCCCGCGGCCTGCGCTCTGCGGGAGACGGACGGGTGGGTGTGGCATCCGCGTGGCCCGGGGTGCCGGGAAAACGTGGGCGCCGGTGCACCCTCGAGCACCGGCGCCCACTCACCCCTGCCCGGGGTGGCTTTGTGTCCTACTGATCAGACGTCAGGGGACGAGGATGAGGCGGATCGGGTCGCCGATCTTGTTCTCCAGCCGGTGGACGGCGTCGGCGGCGTCGGCGAGCGGGAGGTGGTCGGTGATGGAAGGGGCCAGGTCGAGGCGTCCGCTGGAGGCCAGCCGCACCAGCTCGACGACACCCTCGGGAGTGGCGCCGTAGTGGCCGCGCACCTGCTTCATCATGTAGTTGAAGGTGAGGCCCTCGGTGATGGTGAGCGGCCGGGGCGTGATGCCGACCAGGATCAGGCAGCCCCCGCGGCCGAGCACCCCGGCGGCCTGCTCGCGGACGGCGGGCACGCCGGCGCAGTCGAACGCGAAGTCCAGGCCCTTGCCGCCGGTGGCCGCGCGGACCTGCTCGGCGAAGTCGGGGGCGGTCGGGTCCAGGGCCAGGTCGGCGCCAAAGGCCAGGGCGCGCTCGCGGGCGCTGGGAAGCGGGTCGATCGCGATGATCGGCGCGGCGCCGACCAGGCGGGCGAGACGCACGTTGTGCGCGCCGACCCCTCCCACACCCCAGACACCGACGGACTGGGCGGGACGGACGCCTGCCGTGGCGACGACAGCGGCGTACGGGGTCGAGACCGCGTCAGGGATGATCGCCGCCTGGTCGAACGGGAGGCTGTCGGGGATGGGGACGAGGGTCTCCTCTGGGGTGACCATGTACTGGGCCCAGCCGCCGTCGTAGTCGATGCCGGCGGTACGGATCTGGGAGCAGGGGCGGTGGCGTGCGCAGTCGGCGCAGCGGTTGCAGCTCTTGCCGGCCTCCAGGGTGACGCGGGTGCCGACGGTCAGGCCTCGCCTGAGGTCGGGGCCGAGGGTGTGGACCACACCGGAGACCTCGTGGCCGACGGTGACCGCGTCGGATTCGAGGAACAGCGGGGGGAGGGTGCCGTCGAGCAGGTGGACGTCCGAGAGGCAGACGCCCGCGGCCTTGACCTCGACGAGGACCTCGCCCGGACCGGGTACGGGGACGGGGACCTCTTCGACGAGGAACTTCCTGCTGTCGACGTAGAAGCGTCCGGCGAGCATGGTGTCCATGCGGATCTGCTTTCTGTGGATGACACTGGCCGGCGGTTCGCGCCGACGGGTGCCGGGTTTTTCCTGAGCTGGGTGGTGACCGGGAGGCGTACGGCATGGGAGGGGTGCCGCGCGCCTCCCGGCGTATGGGGGGGTCAGGCGAAGACGTCCTGCTGGTAGCGCTCGTCGGCTTCGAGCTGGGCGAGCCACTGCTGGGCGGCCTCGTCGTCGCTGCCGGTCCGCTTGCGGTAGATCGCGCCCAGGGCTTCGCGGACGGCGGGTGCCATGCGGCGGCCGTCGCCGCAGACGTAGATGTACGCGCCGTCCTCGATGGCCTGCCACACCTCGTCGGCGGCGCCTGCGAGGGCGTTCTGCACGAACCGGTCCGGGTGGCCGGTCACCGCGGAGAAGGCCGTGTGGAGCCGCGCGATGCCGGACCGCTCCCACGCCTCCATCTCGCCCCGGTAGAAGTAGTCGTGCTCCGGGTGCCGGCAGCCGACGAAGACCTGGGACAGGCCGACCTTCGTGCCGTTCTCGTGCTGCCCGGCGCGCTCCTCCAGGAAGCCGCGCAGCGGCGCGATGCCGGTGCCGGGACCGATGAGGATCAGCGGCGTCGTGGGGTCGGCCGGCGGGGCGAAGGTCGGGGAGGGCACGCGTACGTAGCCGTAGACGACGTCTCCGGGCTCGAGGCCTGCGATGTATGAGGAGCAGGTGCCCCGGTACCGGCCGTCACCGGAAAGGGCCGGTCCCTCGAGGAGGCCGACGGTCAGGCGGACCTGGCGCGGGTTGGCCTGCGGGGCGGAGGAGATGGAGTAGAAGCGGGGACGGATCGGGCCCGTCATCTCCAGGAAGACCGCCAGCGGCAGTTCGACCGCCGGGAGGCGCTCCAGGAGGGTCAGCACCGAGACCCGCTTGCCGAGGATCTCCTTCTGGTACAGCTCTTCGGCTTCCTCGGTGTCGGCGGTGTACGCCTCCAACTGCGGCCGGGTCCAAGGGCACTGGGTGTGCTCGGCCAGGGTCCGGATCTGGGCGCGGGTGGCCACGTCCTGCAGTTCCAGGAACTCGGTGAGCAGCAGCCCGGCGGTGACGGGCGTGCCCACCGGCAGGTGGGTCCGGCCGCCGGCGGGCTGGTCGAGGCGGAGCACCTGGTCGCGGTCGACGCCGAGGCGTGCGAGGGCACGGTCGACCAGCGCGGGCTCGTTCTTGGCGAAGACCGCGAGGTGGTTTCCGGTGTCGTAGGTGACACCGTCGGGCAGCTCGATGGTGATGGACTTCGCGGACGGGCGCGGCGGCTCGATCTGGAAGTCCCACAGACCGGTGGCGTCGCTGACGAGTTCCTCGTTGGCCACCACGGTCAGCGGGTAGGCCTGCTCGGAGACGATCGCCGGGCGCACGTCCGCCTCGGTCAGCAGCCGCACCTCGTAGCGCGGTCCACCCGCGTCGGAGGTGTCGGCGGCGTACTCCTCGGCCAGGGTGGCCCACAGGCCGTCCATCCAGCGGCTCGCCATGCCGTCGAAGTCACCGGCCGCATCGGCGATGCCGCGCTCGACGAAGGGGGTGGCGCCGGCGGCCAGCAGACCTTCCTCGACCCGCTTCGGGAAGGCCTGATAGGTGGCCACCCACTGGGTGTTACCGGCACCCAGCAGCGCGAACCGCACATCCTTCAGCGACCCTTCCGGCAGACCGGCGGCGAGCAGGTCGTCGAAGCGCTGAGCGTTGTCAGGTGCCCTGCCGTTGTAGCTGGCGGCGACGACCACGAGCAGGCCCTCGGTGGGCAGGTGGTCGCCCAGCTCGTCCAGGCTCGTCAGGGTGGTGCCGAACCCGGAACGCTCACCGCGATCGGCGATCGTGCGCGCCAGGTCCTCACAGGAGCCCAGGCTGGAGCCGTAGGCGACGGTCAGGTTCACGCCGACGCCGCTGACCGCGGCCTGCTGCTCGGCATCGTCGCCCTGCACGTCCGCGACGCTGAAGACGGTCCGCTCGTGCTCCTGACGGGTCCGCACGACCAGCTCGAAGTCGCCGGGCTTACGCGTAAGCGCCTCCCGCACGTCCATCCGGTAGTCGCTGACGTCGGAGAACTTGAACTTCTGCAGCACCAGCGCCAGGGCCAGACGGGCCTCGGTGAGGGCGAACTGGCGGCCGATGCAGGCACGTCGGCCATTGCCGAACGGCTTGTAGGCGTGGGGGTGGTGCTGCTCCCGGTTCTCCGGCAGCCACCGGTCGATGTCGAACTCCTGCGGCCGGTCCCAGGCCTTGGGGTGTGTGTGCAGCGGACCCATCAGCAGGTTCGTCTGCGTGCCCTGCTTCAGCTCGTAGCGGCCGCCGAGGACGGTGTCCTGAAGCGGCGCCTTCATGATCTGCGGGATCGGTGCCCACAGGCGCAGGGTCTCCTCCAGGATGCGCGGGATGACGTCCAGCTTCATGATCGTGTCGTAGTCCGGCGCGGTGTCACCCGGCATGACCCGGTCGATCTCCGCGTAGGCCTGGGCCAGCACGTGCGGGTTGCGCATCAGCGAGTACGTCGCGAACGACAGCAGACCACTGGTCGTCTCGTGACCGGCGATCAGGAACGTCACCACCTGGTCGCGGACGTTGTCGTCGTCCAGCGGCTTGCCGGTCTCCGGGTCGGTGGCCTCCAGCATCAGACCCAGCAGGTCGCCCTCACCGCTGCTCTTGCCCTGGCGGCGCTCCTTGATCACATGCTCGACCAGGTCGCGCATCACCTGGATGTTCTCGCGGTACTTCTTGTCGTCGTCCTCGCGCAGCGCGGTCATCTCCGGCAGCTCGCCCGTGCGCCGCATCGACTCCGTCAGCGCCTCCAGCAGCGCGTTAAGGAAGGGGTGCAGCTCCTCCTCCTCGAAGGAGTCGAACCGGTAGCCGAACCCGGACAGAGCGATGGTGTCCAGTGTCAGCCGCGTGTAGTCATCGGTGATGGCCACCGGCTGACCTGCCCTGCGCTCCCACTTGCCCACCAGGTTCTGTGCGATCTCCAGCATCTGCCCGTAGTAGTTCTTCATGGCCCGCTGGCTGAAGGCCGGCATGAGGATCCGGTGCGCCATGCCCCAGAGGTCGCCGTCGTCCTCCTCATGGGCCGTGAACAGGCCGGTGCCGGTGTAGTCCCGGACGTGGGACAGCGGCGCCAGGATCGGCTTCCCGAAACGCGTCTCGTCGGAAACCTCGGTGACCAGGTCCGGGTCGTAGACGAAGACGTTCTCCCGGCCGCCGAGGTCCAGGCTGAAGATGCCCTCGGGGAACTGCTTGGACAGCTCCGCGAAATACGCGACCGGGTTCGTGTCGGGGATCTGCGGGGTGTCGCCGAGGATCGGGATCCCGCCCGGGGACCGTATGGCGCTTGCGTCGGTCACGGGTTGCCGGGTCATGGCGTACTCCTTTTGCGCGGAGAGGGGGGAGGGGCAAGAGCGCTGTGCATGCGGGTGAGGCCGCCACGGACAGCGGACCCCCGATTTCCATACGCTGTATGGAACTGCCTTCAGTGGTACCATACGCCGTATGGAAACTCAAAAGAAGGCGCCCCGAGGGACGAGGAAGAGGGACGTACCGCTCACCAAGGACGGCATCTACGCCAAGGCGCTGGAACTCATCGACGCCGACGGGGTCGAGGCGCTGACCATGCGCAAGCTCGCCACCGCCCTGGACGCGAACCCGATGTCGCTGTACCACCACGTGCCGAACAAGGACGCCGTACTGCGCGGCGTGACCGAACGCATCGGCTCACAGTTCCGCACCCCGGAACGGGTGGACGCTCCCTGGCAGGACCGCTTGCGGCAACTGGCCCTGGACTTCCGCGCCCTGTCGCACCAGCACCCCAAACTGATGGGCTACTCCTTCGGGCGCGCCGACTTCATCCAGCCGGAAGACCCCTTCTGGCAAGGACTCACCGAGACACTCGCCGCCGCGGGTCTGCCGACCTCCGAGGTCCCGCGCGTGGCCGGCACCCTGTGCGCGGTGTTCACGGGGCTACTGGGCGGCGAGCTGACCGGAGCACTGCAGCGGTGGAGCAGGTTGCCGCCGGCGCCCACCGGCCCAGGTGGGGATGACGCGCCCCCACTCCCGGAAGCCGCGCTCGACGCGATGTTCGGCTGGGCGGTGGACGCCGTGATCACCGGCGTCGAAGGTCATCCCGCGCGGGCCCGCGAGGAGGCGTGACGGGGCACTCAGGCGCTGGCAGATGGGCGTTGCTCCGAGGCAGCCGCGATTTCGAGGGCCACCCGCAGTTCAAGTGAGCTGCCCGCTGTGGTGGTTGCGGGCAGCAGTTCCTCCGCGCGTTTGACGCGGTAGGTGACGGTGTTGCGGGCGATGTGCAGGCGGTCGGACGCGGTGCGGAGGCTGCGTTCCTCGGCGAGGTAGACGCGCAGGGTCTCGCGCAGCTCCCGCAGCCGGTCGCCCTCGGAGGCGAGCGGGCCGAGCACCTCCTGTACGAACCAGCGGGCGTGTTCGGAGTCAGCCGTGACGAGGGCCGCCAGGCGGACATCCCGGTACTCGCAGAGCCAGGAACGCGTACCGTGCGAGGCCATCCGCTGTGCCTGCAGCGCCCCCCGGTGGCTGCGGCGCATGCCGTGGGGGCCGGTCGCGGGCGGGCCGAGAGCCGCCCGCACCCCTGCCGGGTCGGGCAGGGAACTGCGCAGGTGCTCGACGCGGTCTTCGGCGAGTTCGCCCGTGACGGCGAACCAGGCCCACACAGTGTGGCCGTGGGCCGGGATGATGAGCGCCTTGGCCGCCTCCAGGGCGCGGGCCAGGGTGGAGGCCGCGTGGTGCAGCCGCTCCGCAGCAGGGCCCGAGCCGGCGGTGTCGTCCCACAGCACCGCGGCCACGTGCGTGCGGGACAGGTCATACCGCAGGCTTCCGGCGGCGGCCTCCTGGTCGACCGGGCGTCCGGCCAGGATTTCGTCGATGACGGCGCGGCGTGCGGCTTCGTCACTGCCACGCCAGCGGTCCCGTTCGGCGATGTACTCCTCGGCCATCACGCTGGAATGGGCGTCGACGTAGGAGAACATCAGGTCCTCGATCCGGCGCAGCTCACCCAGGCGCTGGTCGGCCGGAACGTGCTCCTCGACTCCTGCCGCCAGGCCGCGCGTCACCTGCGCGTGACCGAGCCGCACTCCGCGCAGGACGAGTTCCAGCGGGATCCCGCGGCGCGCGAACTCCCGGCATCCTTCCAGTGCTTCCTCGGCTAGGGGCGGTACGGGCGCGTTGAAGTCGAACCGCATCAAGTACAAGCCCGTCAGCACCGCGGACTGGGTCACACGTCTCAGGGTGGTCACGGCAGCGGGACCGCCGCCGTGCTCGGGCACTTTCCTGAGGACTTCCTCCGCGATCGCGTCGGCGTTCTGCAGCGCCCACCCGACCGCGTCCGGGCCGAGCTCTGTGCGTGCCGCGGCCAGCTCGGCCGGCGACAGGACGGGCTCGGTGGGGCGGCTGGGGTCCGGCCGCAACCACTCGAGCCACTGACCCATCACGTTCGCTTCCCTCCGTCGCCGGGGAGCCGGGCGGGCGGGCCGCTCACCGCTGCCGCCCAGGCCAGGGGACCATATCTTTCCCGGGAGCGTCGAGCAGCCGCGGACCTCGCCGCTGACGGGCGCCGCCGTACGGCCGAAGGCAGGAGCGTTCTGCCCGGCCGGGACGGTCGTACCGTTCACGGCCGTGGTTGTTCGCTCCGCGCGGCGGCACGGGGCAGCGCATGGAGCGCCGACCGTCCCGTGCGGCTGTCCTCGGGGCGGCCGGCTAGGGGCTCCGTCTGTGGCGCCGACGGCTCAGGCCGTGGGCTCCGAGGCGGGTACCGCCGTGAGCCTGCCGCGCAGCGCAGCCACCAGACGCGGGACGTCGGCCGTACTCTTGGCGCCGCCGAAGACGTAGAAGTCGGGGCGCACCAGCATGGCCTCGAGGCCGGCCCGGGCCAGGTCGGCCACGTAAGTGCGGTCGAGATCGACGACGACGTCGGGGCCGTTCGCCGTCGGATCGTCGGTGATCCTCAGCAGGCGGAGCCCGACCTCGTCGCACCAGGCCAGCGTGTCCTCGTCGAGCCCGTCACGCGGATCACCCGTGGTGAACAGGGTGAACCCGATGCCGACGGTTTCGTCGAACAGGCCGGTACGGCCACTGAACCGCACCCGCCCCTGCCGGCTGAGCTGCCCGGTCGGCTCCGCCCGGGCGCCGGTGAGGTCGCCGTCCAGCAGTCCGTCCACGAAGGTCTGCAGGAAGGGGTCGCCTTGCGGTACCCGACCGGCCTCCTGGTCGGCGAGCATGCGGGCGTCACGCTCGGCGGCCGCGGCCGGGTCCGGCTCGCAGATGACCCGGCCCAGGCGCACTGACGTCTGCATCGCATGCTGCAGATGCCGGCTTCGTTCGGTGGTGTACGTGTCCAGGAGCGCCTCGTCGGCTCTGCCGGACAGCACCAGGTCGAGCTTCCAGCTCAGGTTGATGGCGTCACGCAGGCCTGAGCACAGGCCCTGCCCGGCGAAAGGCGGCATCTGGTGGGCCGCGTCCCCGGCCAGCAGCAGCCGCCCCTCCCGCCAGGCGTCCGCCCACCGTGCCTGGAAGGTGTAGACGGTGTGCCGCTCCATGGTGGCGTTGCCCGGGTGCAGGTCCCACGGCTCGAGCAGCTTCCAGGCGGTCTCGATCTGGTTGAGCTCTGCGACGGACTCGCCGGGCAGGCGCATGAACTCCCAGCGGCGGCGGCCCGGGCCGCCGACCACCGCCGTGGTCGGCCGCCCCGGATCGCAGATCTGCAGGTTCCGGGGCGTCCACTCGCGGTCCCGGTCATGGGGTATGACGTCGAGGACCAGCCAGTCGAACTTGAAGCCGAGGTCGCTGACCGAGGTCCGCATGCACGACCGGATGAAGCTGTTGGCGCCGTCGCAGCCGACGACGTACGCGGCCCGGAGGGTACGCTGCGCGCGTTCTCCGTCACGGAGCAGGGGCTCGTCTCCCGCGCTCTCCGCCACCGTGACTTCCACGGCCGTGGCACCCTCGTCGACGCTGACGGCTTCCCAGCCGCGCAGGAGCTCGATCCCCGGCAGCGACCGGACGCGCTCCTCCAGGGCCGCTTCCAGGGTGGGCTGGTTGAACGCGCTCAGGTTGGGCCAGCCGGAGTGGCTGCCGTCCGAGAAGTCGTAGTGGAGAAGTCTCTGGCCCTCTGCGTTGCGCCACTCGTACTCCACAGCGGGCTCACTGACAGCGGCCATGTCCACCCCCAGGGACGCCAGGATGCGGCCGGCCTCGTGGTCGAAGACGACCGCCCGCGGCAACGGGTAGGCCTGCGGCCAGCGTTCGACGACACCGACCCGCCGGCCTCGGCCGGCCACCTGGATGGCCAGTGCCAGCCCGACCGGCCCGGCACCGACGACCAGCACGTCGTAGGGCTCCTCGGCGAGGCCCTTGGTGGAGATGCTCATACGTACTTCCGTCTCCTTGCGTTCGTTCAGCCGGCGTCGTGCGCGCCGGTCATCAGCGCGGCGAGGTCCTCGGGGCGGAGGAAGGACGGCGGTACGGGCGGGCCCCAGTTGTACAGAGCGAGGCGGGCGTCCTCCCACATCCCGGGGGTCCACAGCTGGTCGTCGACGATGCAGTCCATGTCGGAGTAGTACTCGGAGAAGTTGCCGGCCGGATCCTTGAGGTACCAGAAGAAGTTCGACCCCAGCTGGTGGCGGCCCAGACCCCACACATGGCGCTCGGGGTGGCCTTCCAGCATCCGGGTGGCGCCGCGTCCGACCTCGTCCACGTCGTCCACCTGCCAGGAGGTGTGGTGGAGGAAGGAGATGGGGGCCTTCTGGACGAGCACGTTGTGGTGGTCGGTGGAGCAGCGCAGGAACGCCGCGCCCGGCACCTGGTCGCTGACCTTGAAACCGAGCCCTTCGGTGAAGAAGCGCTGGGAAGCCTCCTGGTCGGTGGAGCCCAGGACGACATGTCCGAGCCGGCGGACGCGCACCGGCCCCTCACGCAGCACGCCGGGGGCACGCTCACCGGCTCGCTCGATCCGTCCGGGAGCGTTGTACGGTGCCGCGACGGGCGCGGACTGCACGATGCGCGGCTGCACCTCGACGGTCACCGTCACCTCCGTGCCTGGGTCGACCGCGCGCAGGCGGTGGCTGTGCCGGACGAACGGCACCTCGAGCCGGTCCAGGGCGGAGGCGATCCGGCCGAGGTCGTCGGGCTCGTCGGCGCTCAGGGTGAGGTCCTCCAGGCGGCGCCGCGCCGCCTGAACGATCTTGAGCTGTTCGCCTCCGTCGGCAGTCGCGAAACGGCCGTCGCCGAGGTCGGTCAGCCCGAAATCGGCGTAGTAGGCCGAGGTGGCGGCCACATTGGGCACGCCCATCGTGATGTGCGCCACGCGATGCAAAGACATGGCAGTCTCCTCAGAAGCTTCAATGTGCGGTCATCTGCGCAGGGAAGTCATGGGCCGCGCGTCAGGCGGCCTGGGTGCCGTCCGGGTAGCTGGGGCCGGCGATCAGCGCAGTGCGCAGCTCACCGATGCCGTCGATCCAGCTGTGCAGTTCCTCACCGGGAGCCAGGAAGCGGCGCGGGTTCCGGGCGCCGCCCACACCTGCCGGTGTGCCGGTGAAGATCAGGTCGCCGGGCAGCAGCGGGCAGATCGACGAGAGCCAGGCGATCTGCTCGGACACCGAGAAGATCATTTGGGAGGTGCGGGAGTCCTGCACGGTCTCGCCGTCGATCGCGCAGCCGAGTGCGAGGTCGTCGGGGTTGTCGAACTCGTCCGGGGTGACCAGGACCGGCCCGGTCGGGCTGAAGCCGGGGAACGACTTGCCCAGCGAGAACTGGGGGGCCGGTCCCTGCAACTGGACGCCGCGCTCGGACAGGTCCTGACCGAGCGTGAGGCCGGCCACGTACTGCCACGCGTCCAGGGCGGCCACCTGGTACGCCTCACGACCGATGACCGCTACCAGCTCGACCTCCCAGTCGACCAGGGCACTCGGCAGCGCGACCGTGTCGTAGGGCCCGGTCAGGGACGTGGGGTACTTGGTGAAGACAGCGGGACGCTCCGGTACGGCGACCCCCGACTCCGACACGTGGTCGGCGTAGTTCAACGCGACCGCGAAGACCTGCCGCGGGCGCGGCACCGGGGCGCCCAGCTGCCGCTCCTCCACAGGGATCCGCTCGTGGCCGGTCGCGGCCGCGGACCCGGCCCAGGAGCGGAACTCGGCCCAGCGGTCGAAGACTGCCTGCGGGTCCGAGGTGAACAGCCCGTTGCTGGCCTTCTCCACGTCGACGGCACCGTCAGGGAAGACGAGTACCAGGCGGCTGTTGAGCGTGGCTGTGCGCATGGCACAACACCTCCATGAGAAAAGGGGGATGAGGGAAAGGAAGGGGTGTGAGAGGGGGATCAGCCAGGCGGGCGCAGGTCGCTGCTTCGGCTACGTGGCGGGGGGCCGCCGGGCCTCGGCCCTCAGGCGTCGGCCCGGCGCCAGCGCAGGCGCAACAGGGACTCATCGGGCCCGGCGGCTGTCAGCTCCAGCCCTGACGGGTTGAGCCGGACATCGCGTACCAACGCCGTCCCCGTCCAGGGTGTGTAGTGGCTGGCCTGAAGACGGTGCACGACCGGCCCGTCCGCCTCGCGCTCCCAGCGTCCGGCATACGCCACGGTCCCGCCGGCCGTCTCCTCGAAGGGGGACGCGAGCGGAGCATCATCGGGATGGACTGTCAGCAGGGCGCTCATCCACCCGTCGGCGGTGTAGAACAGCATCCCGCTGGGACGCTCCCCGAGCGGATGGACGACCGTCCCCTCACGTGTGAGCGTGAAATCCTCAAGCTCCCAGGCTCCGACCAAGCTGTCCATGTCCGCCTCGCACCGTGCTCCAGTACCGTCGGCCCGACCGCGACGGGCACCGTCACAGCACCACGGAGATGCCCGAGCGGCCGGGCCGAGTGGTCGGCCCCTGCCGCCCACACGAACCAGTCAACCCGCGACCGCGGCACCGGCTCTCGGTCTCCGGAACCAAAAATTCCGTCTGCCTTGGGCTGACAGCGCCCATGCGCCCGGCGCGATCCGCAACCCGAATCACAACGCCAGGAGCGTGGAGGTTCGTCAAGAAGGCCCCAGGCGCCCTACAACCCCGCGATCGCGTTCCACCGCTTCGCGAACTCCACCCGCTCCTGCGACGTGATGTCCCGAGCGATCGCCAGACGCCGGCGCATCGCCGTGTCCGGAAAGATCAGCGGGTCCTCGGCCAGGGCCGCCGTCTCCTCGTCCTTGGCGGAGGCGAGGACGTCCTGGGCGGCCGGGACCGGACAGACGTAGTTGACCCAGGCGGCCAGATCGGCGGCGACCTCGGGCTCGTAGTAGTAGTCGATCAGCCGCTCGGCGTTGGCCTTGTGGCGGGCCAGATTAGGGACCATCAGGGACTCCGACCACAGTTCGGCACCCTCTTCCGGGACGACGAAGCGGATGTCGGGGTCGTCCGCCTGGAGCTGGATGACGTCGCCCGAGTACGCCTGGCAGGCCAGGACGTCGCCGCTCGAGAGGTCCTTGATGTAGTCGTTGCCGGTGAAGCGGCGGATCTGGCCCTTGCGGACCTGCTGCTCGACCTGGTCGCAGACCGTGTGGAAGTCGTCCGCCGTCCAGCGGGTGATGTCGACGCCGTTGCCCTGCATGAGCAGCGCGAACGCCTCGTCCAGGCCGGAGAGCAGGGTCACCCGGCCCTTCAGGTCGCTCGCCCACAGTTCGGAGACGCTGTGTATGTCGCGGCCCAGCCGGCGGCGGTTGTACGCGATGCCGGTGATGCCGGACTGCCACGGCACGGTGTACTTCCGTCCGGGGTCGAAGGCCGGTGAACGCAGCAGCGGGTCCAGGTACTTCGTGACGTTCGGCTGGCGCGCCCGGTCCATCTCCTGCACCCAGCCCAGCCGTACGAACCGGGCGCACATCCAGTCGCTGATGACGACGAGGTCGCGGCCCGTGCGCTGATGGTTCATCAGGGCGGGGCTGATCTTGCCGAAGAACTCGTCGTTGTCGTTGATCTCCTCGACGTACTCGACGGAGATGCCCGTGCGCTTCTGGAAGGCCTCCAGCGTCGGCCGCCGGGTCTGGTCCTCGTCATCGGTGTCGATGTACAGCGGCCAGTTCGCCCAGGTGAGCCGCTTGTCGGTGCCGGAGAGATCGGCGGCGGCCCGCTCGGCGGGCGGCACGTAGGCCGCGGGCACCCCGCAGCCGGCGAGGCCGCCAAGCAGCGCACCGGCGCCGAGGGTTCGCAGCAGAGTCCGGCGGGGCAGCGGGGAGTTCGTCGCGGGGAGGGCCATTGCCGCAGCATGCCGCCGCGGCCGGCGGCCGGGCAATCGACGTCCCGTCGAGCCCTACGGCGTCCATCGGACACCTTGTCGATCAGTCGCGGAACCGCAACTCCCTGAGGGACGCGGGGAACTGCGCGAACAGCCCCCCGCGCCCCGTCAGCAGAAGAACTACGCGTCCAGAGACGTCATGACGTGCTTGATCCGCGTGTAGTCGTCGAACCCGTACGCCGACAGGTCCTTGCCGTACCCGGACTTCTTGAACCCGCCGTGCGGCATCTCCGCGACCAGCGGAATGTGCGTGTTGATCCATACGCACCCGAAGTCCAGCGCCTTGGACATCCGCATCGCGCGCCCGTGGTCCTTGGTCCACACGGACGACGCGAGGGCGTACTCGACGCCGTTGGCCCACTCGACGGCCTGCGCCTCGTCCGAGAAGGACTGCACGGTGATGACCGGGCCGAAGACCTCCTTCTGGACGATCTCGTCGTCCTGCTTCAGCCCGGACACCACGGTCGGCGCGTAGAAGTACCCCTTGTCACCGACCTGGTGACCGCCGGCCTCGACCTTGGCGTGGGCGGGCAGCCGCTCGATGAACCCGGAGACCTGCTTGAGCTGGTTCGGGTTGTTGAGCGGGCCGAACAGCACGTCCTCGTCGTCCGGCTGCCCGGTCTTCGTGTCGGCGGCGGCCTTCGCGAGCGCCTGCACGAACTCGTCGTGGATGGCCTCGTGGACGAGGACACGGGTGGCCGCCGTACAGTCCTGCCCGGCGTTGAAGAAGCCCGCGACGGAGATGTCCTCCACGGCCTTGGCGATGTCGGTGTCGGCGAAGACGACGACCGGTGCCTTGCCGCCCAGCTCCAGGTGGACCCGCTTGAGGTCCTTGGAGGCGGACTCGGCGACCGACATACCGGCCCGCACCGAACCGGTGATGGAGGCCATCGCCGGAGTCGGGTGCTCGACCATCAGCCGCCCGGTGTCACGGTCGCCGGTGATGACGTTGAAGACACCCTTGGGCAGGATGCCTCCGATGATCTCGGCGATCAGGACGGTCGACGCCGGGGTGGTGTCCGACGGCTTGAGGACGACCGTGTTGCCCGCCGCGAGGGCCGGCGCGAACTTCCATACGGCCATCATCATCGGGTAGTTCCAGGGCGCGACCTGCGCGCAGACACCGATCGGCTCACGGCGGACGATGGAGGTCAGGCCCTCCATGTACTCACCGGCCGAACGGCCCTCCAGCATCCGCGCCGCGCCCGCGAAGAAGCGGATCTGGTCGACCATCGGCGGGATCTCCTCGGACCGCGTGAGTCCGATCGGCTTGCCCGTGTTCTCCACCTCGGCCGCGATGAGCTCTTCGGCCCGCTCCTCGAACGCGTCGGCGATCTTCAGCAGGGCCTTCTGTCGCTCGGCGGGGGTCGCGTCACGCCACGCGGGGAAGGCGCGCGCGGCGGCCTCCATCGCGGCGTCGACGTCCGCCTGCCCGGACAGCGGTGCGGTTGCGTACGCCTCGCCCGTCGCGGGGTTGACCACCTCGGTGGTCCGTCCGTCGGCGGCGTCCCGGAACTCACCGTCGATGTAGTTGCGCAGACGACGCAGCTCGGTGCTCACTGCCGGCCTCCTGTCAGGTCGAACTGTCCATTCTCTGAGACACCCACCCTAATCGGCTGACCCACGTTTTCAACACCCCCGCCGGTGCCCCTTCTGCGAAATCCGCAGGTCTCGGTCGCGTAAACAACGAATTTCATCGCCTCGGCCTTGCGGAACTGTCGAGACGTCGTGCACAGTGACGTCGTGGCCAGTCGAAGCGCAGAGCACAGGGACTCCCGCGAGTCCAGGAACGGCGGTCCCCAGCTGGACGCCGTCTCCCTCGCCATCATCGAACAACTTCAAGAGGACGGCCGCCGGCCGTACGCCGCCATCGGCAAGGCCGTCGGCCTGTCGGAGGCGGCTGTGCGCCAGCGCGTCCAGAAGCTGCTCGATCAGGGCGTCATGCAGATCGTCGCCGTCACGGACCCGCTCACCGTGGGCTTCCGCAGGCAGGCGATGGTCGGCGTGCACGTCGAGGGCGACGTGGAGTCCGTGGCCGACGCACTGACCGCCATGGCCGAATGCGAGTACGTGGTGATGACCGCCGGGTCCTTCGACCTGATGGTGGAGATCGTCTGTGAGGACGACGACCACCTCCTGGACGTCATCAACCGACGCATCCGTGCCGTCCCCGGAGTGCGCTCGACGGAGAGCTTCGTCTACCTCAAGCTCAAGAAGCAGACCTACATGTGGGGAACCCGATAACCGTGAGGACCCGATAACCGTGAGCACCAACAGCCCTCAGGACCTCAGCAGGACCGCGTACGACCACTTGTGGATGCACTTCACGCGTATGTCCTCGTACGAGAAGGCTCCCGTCCCGACGATCGTCCGGGGCGAAGGTACCTACATCTACGACGACAAGGGCAGGCGCTACCTCGACGGGCTCGCCGGCCTGTTCGTGGTGCAGGCCGGGCACGGCCGCGTCGAACTGGCCGAGACCGCCTCCAAGCAGGCCCAGGAGCTGGCGTTCTTCCCGATCTGGTCCTACGCCCACCCCAAGGCCGTGGAGCTGGCGGACCGGCTGGCCGACCACGCACCGGGCGACCTCAACAAGGTCTTCTTCACCACCGGCGGCGGCGAGGCGGTGGAGACCGCCTGGAAGCTGGCCAAGCAGTACTTCAAGCTGACCGGCAAGCCCACCAAGCACAAGGTCATCTCGCGCGCGGTCGCCTACCACGGCACCCCGCAGGGCGCCCTGTCCATCACGGGCCTGCCGGCCCTCAAGGCCCCCTTCGAGCCGCTGGTCCCGGGCGCGCACAAGGTGCCGAACACCAACATCTACCGCGCCCCGATCTTCGGTGACGACCCGGAGGCCTTCGGCCGCTGGGCCGCCGACCAGATCGAACAGCAGATCCTCTTCGAGGGCCCGGAGACCGTCGCCGCGGTCTTCCTGGAGCCGGTCCAGAACGCGGGCGGCTGCTTCCCGCCCCCGCCCGGCTACTTCCAGCGGGTGCGCGAGATCTGCGACCAGTACGACGTGCTGCTGGTGTCGGACGAGGTCATCTGCGCCTTCGGCCGGCTGGGCACGATGTTCGCCTGCGACAAGTTCGGCTACGTCCCGGACATGATCACCTGCGCCAAGGGCATGACCTCGGGCTACTCCCCCATCGGCGCCTGCATCATCTCCGACCGCCTGGCCGAGCCGTTCTACAAGGGCGACAACACCTTCCTGCACGGCTACACCTTCGGCGGCCACCCGGTGTCGGCCGCGGTGGGCCTCGCCAACCTCGACCTCTTCGAGCGCGAGAAGCTCAACCAGCACGTCCTCGACAACGAGGCCGCGTTCCGCTCGACGCTGGAGAAGCTGTACGACCTTCCGATCGTCGGCGACGTCCGCGGCAACGGCTTCTTCTACGGCATCGAGCTCGTCAAGGACAAGGCGACCAAGGAGTCGTTCAACGAGGAGGAGACCGAAAGGGTTCTGTACGGATTCCTCTCCAAGGCCCTGTTCGACAACGGCCTGTACTGCCGTGCCGACGACCGCGGGGACCCGGTCGTCCAGCTCGCGCCGCCGCTGATCTCCAACCAGGAGACGTTCGACGAGATCGAGCAGATCCTGCGTGCGACGCTGACGGAGGCGTGGACCAAGCTCTAGCCTCACGAGGTTCGTGCGACGGCGGGGGTGCACCCGTAGGAGTGAGAAGGGTGCACCCCCGCCGCGTGCTGTCCGTCGTTGCGCCCCCGGATCCTTAGCGTGCCTTGTAACCGATCGGCCCTGTCTTCGTTCCCCCGCACGGGGGAACGGCCCGGGAACTACGGATCTGACGAGGTGTACGCCCATGGAGGCTCCGCCGGACAACGACGTGCTCTGGGCACGCGCGCTGCACTTCACGCACGGCGACGGCTCCCCCGCACTCGGCGGGGTCTCGCTGGGTGTGCGTGAGGGTGAGATCCTCGCCGTCACCGGTCCCCGCGGCAGCGGCAAGACGGCTCTCCTGCAGTGTCTGTCCGGCCTGGCCCCCGCCCGCAGCGGCGAGGTCTGGTTCAACAGCGTGCCGGTGCACACCATGACCCCGATGGCGCGTGAACGGCTCCGCCGCGACCGCTTCACCTGGATCGACCCCGCCCCCTCGCTCGTCCCCGAGCTGAACGTCTGGGAGAACGCCGCGCTCCCGCTGATGCTGCGCGGCACCAGCCGTCGCCGCGCCAAGACGACCGCACTGGAGTGGCTGAACCGCCTGGACGTCGGCGAGGCGGCCGGCAAGCGCCCGCACCAGCTGGTCCAGGCCGAGCGCCAGCGCGTGTGCATCGCCCGTGCCCTGGCCCCCTCCCCCACGGTCCTGTTCGCCGACGAGCCGACGGCCCCGCTGCACCGCGCCGACCGCGCGCACGTCCTGCGCACCCTGACGACAGCGGCCCGCTCACACGGCATCACCGTCGTCCTGGCCACCCACGACACGGAGAACACGGCCGTCGCCGACCGCACCCTCGCCCTGCTCGACGGACGGCGCGTGAGCACGGTGCACCTGCCCCCGGTCACCGCGACGGAAGGCCGGGCCGCGTGCTCGCTCTCCGTCTGAGCCGCGCCGCCCAGCCCGCCGTACAGCTGCGCCGCCTGCTGCTGGCAGCGGCGTCGGCGGGCACGGGCTTCCTGCTGCTGTGCGCCCTGGGCTACGCCATGTCCCACACCGACACGTCCGCGGCGGTCCTGCGCCTTGCCTGGTGCGTGCCCCCGCTGGCCGCGACGGTCCACTTCGCGGTGGCGGTGGCCCGCACGGACCCCGGCACCAAGCCCCGCCCCGGCCTCTCGGCGATCGGACTGGGCCCGGCGCGCCTGATGCTCGTCTCGGCCACCACCACGGCCCTGTCCTGCGCCCTCGGCTCGATGCTCGCCCTGCTCGTCTTCCTCCACCTCCGGGGCGACCTGACCGGCATGCCCTTCGACGGCGCCGCGTCGCAGTTCCTGGCAGCGAACGCCCCCCTCCCCCTGCCGGCCGCCCTGACCCTGCTGACCCTGACCCCGGCCATCGCCTCGACGACGGTGGCGCTGGTCCTGCGCCCGAAGGAGCCCGGACCCACCGGGGCACGGGGCGCGAGGCGGACGTACGGCGCCTTCGGGGAGTACGGCAGGACCGTGGCGCGGGAAACCTTCGGTGCGTACGGGCGGTTCGGCTCCCACCTGCGACGGGGCGGCAAGGCCGGGCCCGGTACCGGTACCGGTACGGCAGAACACAGCGCGCCCGGTACCGCGGAGGACAGCGCGCCCGGTACCGCGGAGGACAGCGAAGGCGCTGCCGCGCCCTCCGCCGGCAGTCGTGCCGCTGAGGCGGCGTCCGTCCCGGACACCGACGGCACTTCCCCGGCGCCGGACCGCGCGACCGACCCCGCAGCTGACGACGCCAGTCAAGCGCCGGCCCATATGACCCGGCTTCCGGCTCCCAGCAAACCCCCAGCCGGCCTGCCCTGGGGCATCGCGGTCCTCGCCGCAGGCATCGCCGTGGAGGCGTACGCCGGCCGCACCGCCACGCCCACCCCCCTCACCGTTCCCGCCGCCCTCCCCACCGGCCCCGCCGGAGTCCTTGTCGGCTGGCTCCTGACCGCCCTCGGGCTGGCCCTCGCCACCCCCGGCCTCACCCACCTGTGCGGCCGTGTCCTGCAGGCCGTGCGCCCGGGCGCGGTACGCCTCCTCGCGGGCCGCGTCCTGATGGCGGAAGCCACCCGCATCGGCCGCCCCCTCGGCGTCGTCTGCGCCGTGGCCTCCGCGGCGTACGCCATGGCGCCCCTGTCCTCCCCCGCGGCCACCGACGCCATCGGCCCCCTCACCGCCATCGGCGCCACCGTGGTCACCGGCTGCGCCGTGGCCACCCTCCTCACGGCCGCCGTGGAGGCCAGGCAGGCCCGCGCCGACACCACGGCCGCACTGCTCCGCCTCGGCGCCCCCACCACGTTGCTCCGCAGCGCGGCAGCCCTGCGCGCCGGTGCGCTGCTTGTCTTCTTCTGCCCGCTCACCCTGATCGTGGCCGAACTGGCCGCGGCGCCCCTGACCCGCTGACGCCATCCAGCGGGCCTCGCCGAGCCCCGCCGAAAAACTCGTACGAGAAAATCTCCGCCCGGCGATGACTTCCGCTCGGACCCCCGGTCTATCCCACCGAACAGCAGCGAAAGCAGCAGCCACCCGAGGGAGAGACCACGATGACCGCCCCCGCCTACCAGCAGATGATCTTCCTGAACCTGCCCGTGACCGACCTCGACGCCTCGAAGAAGTTCTTCACGGAGCTCGGCTTCGCGATCAACGAGCAGTTCAGCGACGACACGACCGCGTCGGTCGTGATCAGCGAGACCATCGTCGCGATGGTGCACACCCACGAGAAGTACGCGCAGTTCACGAAGAAGCCGATCGCGGACGCGACGAAGACCAGCGAGGTGCTGATCGCGCTGAGCTCCGAGAGCCGCGAGAAGGTCGACGAGCTGGTCGAGAAGGCGGTCGCCGCGGGCGGCTCCGTCACCGGCGAGACCCAGGACCACGGCTTCATGTACGGCCGCGCCTTCGACGACCTCGACGGCCACACCTGGGAGGTCGTGTGGATGGACCCGTCGGCCATCGAGGGCTGATCCCCGCCGTCCCCTGCGTGGTGCCTAGCATGGGCGGGTGCAGACGATGCCCGCCCATGCGGCCCACCACAACGACCGTGAGATCGAGACGCTGGAGGAGTTCGACGCGACCGTCTCGGCGCGCGGCTCCCTCGCCGGATTCCGCATCCAGGCCGTCGACCTGACGGACCGTACGCGCGAATTGCTCAGCACCGACACGGCGGGCGCCGTCTTCCTCGGCTGCCCGATGCGCGAGGACGCGGCCGCGAAGATCCGCACGGACGGCGCCCTGGTCTTTCCGCCGGTCCCCGACCTGCCGTTCGACCCGTACCGGGGCCTGGTCTACACACCCGACGATCTCTTCGCGTCGCTGGCGGACGGCTACGAGAACACGCCCGACGCCCACGCGTACGCCTGGTTCCAGCGGACGAAGGCCGACCGCGACATCCACGCCTCCATGCTCCGCGCGATCCACGACGACTCCATATCGGACGCGCTCGACGAACTCCTGTCCGGCGCCCGGGTGGTGGGCGTCATGGGCGGCCACGCGATGCGCCGCGGCACGCCGGAGTACGAGGGTGCCGCGCGGCTCGGCCGGGAACTGACCCGCGCCGGCTTCACGGTCGCCACCGGCGGCGGCCCGGGCGCGATGGAAGCGGCGAACCTCGGCGCGTACGCCGCCCCGCACGACGACGAGATGCTCGGCGAGGCCCTCCGACTCCTGGCAAAGGCGCCCCTGTTCACGCCGTCGATCACCGAGTGGGCGACGGCCGCCTTCGAGGTGCGCACCCGCTGGCCGCAGGGCGGCCGCTCCGTCGGCATCCCGACCTGGTTCTACGGCCACGAGCCGCCGAACCCCTTCGCCTCCCACATCGCGAAGTACTTCGCCAACGCCACCCGCGAGGACGGCCTCCTGGCCCGCTCGAACGCGGGCGTCGTCTTCCTGCCGGGCGCCGCCGGCACCGTGCAGGAGATCTTCGACAACGCGACGCCGAACTACTACGAGTCGCGCGGCGAGCCCACTCCGATGGTGCTGGTGAACAGGGCCCACTGGACTCAGAAGCTGCCGACCTGGCCGCTGTTGCAGGCCCTCGCCCGGGATCGGTCGATGGAGTCCCGTATCGCCCTGGTCGACCGGATCGAGCAGGCTCCGCAGGCGCTGAAACGCCTCAGCGATTAATAAGAGGGCAAAGCCAACGCGCGTGGGCGGCATATGCGTTGACACTGCTTATGCCACGCTTATAAACCTGTGAGACTCCTGGGGACGGTGATGTGTCCCATCGCCGCCTCGTTCAACCCCCCTCAGTAGTGCAACTCGTAAGGACAAACGTGTCCATAAACCGCCGTACTGTTGCGCGCTCCGTGCGCGCTCTTGGTGTTGCGTCCGCCTCCGCCGCCCTCGCGCTCGGCCTCGCGGGCAACGCCCTCGCCTGCGACATCAGTGAATTCTCCGCCGAAGCCAAGTGCGACGGCGACAAGGGCGTCATCACGGTCACCGACGTGGACCCCAGCGGCATCCCCGCGACCGTCAGCGTCTACCTGCAGAACAACGGCGCCGACCTGAAGAAGGTCGGCGAGCAGGTGGTCAAGGGCTCCCGCGAGGGTGTCACCATCACCTTCGCCGAGAACTGGAAGCCGGACGCCGAGTACCGCGTCCACGTCAAGGCGGCGGGCTACGTCGACGAGGACATCAAGCCGAACCTGACGACCCCGTCGACCGCCTGCAAAAAGGAAGAGGAGGAGCCGCCGGCTCCGTCGGACACCCCGACCCCGTCGGACTCCGCCTCGACCCCGGCCGAGGAGACCCCGGCCCCGACGCCCTCGCAGAGCACGAACACCGCTCCCGCGGACACGGCGAGCAGCGCCCCGTCCCCGGCGACCGATGACTCCAACCTCGCCGAGACCGGTGCGAACTCCAACACCGGCCTGATCGCCGGCATCGCGGTCGGCCTGGTCGCCATCGGTGGCGGCGCGGTCTTCTTCGGACTGCGGCGCCGCGGGGCGAGCAGCGACCGCTGACGCGCCCGTAGAGCAACGCCGCTGTGGCCCGCCCCCGCCCCCCGGGGGGCGGGCCATACGCCTGTTCCCCCGGGGCCACGCCCCACGCCTGTCAGCCGAACGTCGCCCGCTCCAGCCAGAACTCCAGCAGCTCCCGCTCGCCGAGGACCTCCAACTCCGGGCTGTCCAGCGGCAGCCGGCGGTAGAAGGCGAGCAGTACGGCGGTGAGCGGGCCGCGGAGCGCGACGGTCGCCTTCTCGTGGCCGCGCCGCCAGGCGACGACGTCCTGGTCGAGCTCGACGAACCATTCGGCGTTCAGCTCGGCGGCGCTGTCCGTGGCGTGCAGATGGATGCTGCTCCCGGGACGGCGCAGCTCCCGCGCCGGGTCGTCCGGCAGCGTCCGCTGCGCCCACTCGACGATCTCCAGCCACTCGTCGATCGCGTCTGCGGCGATGTCGGGGGCGACCTCGTAGGGCAGCCCGGCGGCGAGGGTCGCGTCCGCGCGGTGGATCGTGACCTCGTGGGTCATACGGCGGGCCCAGAACCCGGCGTTGAACACCCCGGCCCAGCTCCACACCTTGGCGTCGGGGCCGGCCTCCCGCAGCGTGCCGACGATCATCTCGCCGGTCTCCGCGAGCCAGGCGTCGAGCGCGGCGGCGTCCCCGTCGCTCTCCGGGCCGGCGATCCCCGGCACCCGATCCTCCGGGATCTCCGCCTCGGCCCGTGTCCGCACGGTCAGCTCCACCCACCGCAGGGCTCCGCCCGTGTGCCGGACGAGCTGTTCCAGCGACCAGTCCGGGCAGGTCGGCACGGTGGCCGACAGGTCGGCGCCCGAAGTCACGACGGCCCTCAACAGGCCGATTTGGTGGGCGATTTCGTCGCAGTGGCGATCGTGCGGGAGTGACGTCATGCCCCGCACCCTAGGTGCGGGGTGATCAGCTCAGCAGCACAATTTCCGCCGCGTCGAACTCCACGCCGACGGCGTCCCCGACCTCGGGCGCCTCCCGCAGCGCACACGCCGCCTCCAGGCGCGGCGCGTCCTGCGGCTGGAGGTGCACGGCGACATGCGTGCCCTTGAACGTGCGCGCCGTGACCGTGCAGCGCAGCCCCGAGTCCGGGGACACGAGCCGCACCCCGGCCGGCCGTACGAGCAGCGTCCCGGTGCCCTGTGCGGCGTCCTCGCCCACGGGCAGCTTGCCCCAGGGGGTGTCCGCGGCCTCCCCCGCGACCGTGCCCTCGACCACGTTCTCGAACCCGAGGAAGCGCGCCACGAACTCGTCCACCGGACGCTGCCACACCTCGAGCGGCGTGCCGGTCTGCGCGATCCGCCCGTCCCGCATCACCACGACCCGGTCGGCGAGCGCGAAGGCCTCGCCCTGGTCGTGCGTCACGGCCAGCACGGTGGTGCCCAACCGACCGAACAGCTCCCGGAGTTCGACCACGAGCCGTTCCCGCAGCGAGCGGTCGAGCTGGCCCAGCGGCTCGTCCAGCATCAGCAACCGCGGGCGGGGCGCGAGCGCACGGGCCAGCGCCACCCGCTGCTGCTCACCGCCGGACAGGGAGGCGACGGCACGGCGGGCGGCGCCCGGAAGTCCGACCAGGTCGAGCAACTCCCTTACCCCCTCGGCCTGTTCGGCCTTCGAGGCGCCGTGCATCCGCGCCCCGAAGGCCACGTTGCCGCCGACGTCCCGCTGCGGGAACAGCTGATGGTCCTGGAACATCAGCCCGACCTCCCGCTTGTGCGCGGGCACCCCCGCCTGGTCCCGCCCGTCGAGCAGCACCCGGCCCTCGTCCATCGGCTGGAGCCCGGCCACCACCCGCAGCAACGTCGACTTACCGCTGCCGCTCGGCCCCAGCACGCAGACGATCTCGTGCTCGGCGACGTCGAGGCCGACCGCGTCCAGCACGGCACGTCCGCCGAACCGTACCGTCGCGTCCGCAAGGCTCAGCAGCATCTAGAACTCCCCGGTCCGGTCGGTGCGCAGCCGCTCCAGCACCAGCAGCGCCACCGCGCACACGATCATCAGAATCGTCGAAAGGGCCATCGCCTGCCCGTAGTTGAGATCACCGGCCCGCCCGAGCAGCTTCGCCACGGCCACCGGCAGCGTCGGGTTGTCGGGCCGCGCGATGAACACGGTCGCCCCGAACTCCCCCAGCGACACCGCGAACGCGAACCCGGCCGCGATCAGCAGCGCCCTTCGCACCATCGGCAGGTCCACCTCACGCCAGACCCGCCACGGTGACGCCCCCAGCACCGAAGCCGCCTCGCGCAGCCGCTGGTCCACGGCGCGCAGCACGGGCAGCATGGTCCGCACGACGAAGGGCACGCCGACCAGCGCCTGCGCGAGCGGGACGAGGATCCACGTACTTCTGAGGTCCAGCGGCGGCTCGTCCAAGGCGATCAGGAACCCGAAGCCGACCGTCACCGCGGACACCCCGAGCGGCAGCATCAGCAGTGCGTCGAAGCCCCGAACGAACCGGCCCGCGTCCCGTCGGGTCAGCGCGGCCGCGGCCAGACCACCGATCAGCACGGCGATGGCGGTGGCCACGACGGCGTACTGCAGGGAATTGCCGATCGCCTCGATGGGCGGGACGAGGAAGACGCCGCCGTCGGCACTGGTCAGCGCCCGGTAGTAGCCGAAGTCGGGCGCGTCCAGCGAGCGCTGCACCAGCACGGCGAGCGGCAGCACCAGGAGTACGGCGACGACGACCAGGACACCGGCCAGCAGCGACCACTGCCCCGCCCCGCGCGGCCGCCGCGCGGTCACCGACGCGTCCACCAGGCGCAGGGCGCTCTCCCGCCGCCGTACCGTCCAGGCGTGCACGGCGAGGATCGCGCCGACGGCGAGGAACTGGACGATCGTCAGGACGGCCGCCGTGGACAGGTCGAAGATCTCGGATGTCTGGCGGTAGATCTCGACTTCGAGCGTCGAGAACGTCGGACCGCCGAGGATCTGCACCACGCCGAAGGAGGTGAAGGTGAACAGGAAGACCATCAGCGCGGCGGCGGCCACGGCGGGCCCGAGCGCAGGGAGGGTGACGGTCCGCCAGGCAGTGAGACGTGACGCCCCCAGCATCCGTGCGGCCTCCTCCTGCCGCGGGTCGAGCTGCGCCCACAGCCCGCCGACCGTCCGTACGACGACGGCGTAGTTGAAGAAGACATGCGCGAGCAGGATGGCCCACACGGTGGTGTCGAGCCGCACGCCCCACAGCTCGTCCAGGAGTCCGCCGCGGCCGACGAGCGCGAGGAACGCCGTACCGACGACGACCGTCGGCAGCACGAACGGGACGGTCACCACGGCCCGCAGGATCTGCTTGCCGGGGAAGTCGAAGCGGGCGAAGACGTAGGCGCCCGGCAGCGCGATCAGCAGGGTCAGGGCGGTGGAGGCGAGCGCCTGCCACGTGGTGAACCACAGGACGTGCCGGACGTCGGACTGCCCGAGCACGTCCAGGAGGCGCCCGAACTGCCAGACCCCGTCGACCTTCAGGCCGCGCGCGACGATCGCGGCGACGGGAAGGGCGAAGAAGACCGCGAAGAACGCGACGGGCACGGCGATGAGGCCGAACCGCACCGCCGCGCTCCGCGCGCGTCCCCTTCGGAAGGCGCCCTTGCGGGGGGCTACTTCAGTACGAGCGAGGTCCACGACTTGACCCAGTCGTCACGGTTGTCGGCGACCTTCGCCGGGTCCAGGGTCTCTGGATTCTCGGCCTGCGGGCCGTACTTCGAGAACTCCTGCGGCACCTGGGCGCCCTCGACCACGGGGTAGACGAACATGTTGAGCGGCATGTCCTCCTGGAACGTCCTGGTGAGCAGGAAGTCGAGGAGCGCCTTGCCGCCCTCGGTGTTCTGGGCGTTGCTGAGCAGACCCGCGTACTCGACCTGCCGGAAGCAGGTGCCGCTCGCGACACCCGTCGGCGCGGTCGCCGGCTTCGGATCGGCGTAGATCACCTCGGCGGGCGGGGACGAGGCGTACGACACGACGAGCGGACGGTCGGCCTTGGCCTTCTTACCGCCGGCCGAGCCGGAGAACTCCTCGTTGTAGGCCTGCTCCCAGCCGTCGACGACCTTGACGCCGTTGGCCTTCAGCTTCTTCCAGTAGTCCTGCCAGCCGTCGTCGCCGTACTTGGCGGCGGTGCCGAGCAAGAAGCCGAGGCCGGGCGAGGAGGCGGAGGCGTTCTCGGTGACGAGGAGGTCCTTGTACTCGGGCTTGATCAGATCGTCGAACGAGCTGGGCGGGGTCAGCTTGTGCTTGCTGAAGTACGCCTTGTCGTAGTTGACGCAGATGTCGCCGGTGTCGACCGGGGTGACCCGGTGCTTGTCCTGGTCGGCCAGGTACTCGGCCTTGATCTTGTCCGCGCCCTTCGGCTCGTACGACTGGAACAGCCCGTTGTCGAGCGCCCGCGAGAGCAGGGTGTTGTCGACGCCGAAGAAGACGTCGCCCTGCGGGTTGTCCTTGGTGAGGACGGCCTTGTTGACGGCCTGCCCCGCGTCGCCGTCCTCCAGGACCCTGACCTTGTAGCCGGACTGCTTCTCGAAGGCGGCGAGGACGCTCTTCGAGACG
Source organism: Streptomyces sp. NPDC012935 (assembly GCF_042900345.1). NCBI lineage: Bacteria > Bacillati > Actinomycetota > Actinomycetes > Kitasatosporales > Streptomycetaceae > Streptomyces > Streptomyces sp. NPDC012935. Next base: position 263,281 of record NZ_JBIBBC010000007.1, on the reverse strand, counting down.
GCCCACGAGTCGTGGCTGACGAGCGTGACGGTCTTGGACCCGCCGCTGCCGTTGCCGCTTCCGGCGTCGGACGACCCGCACGCGGACAGCGCGGGCAGGGCGACGAGGCCCAGCCCGACGGCCAGGGCCATGGTCTTCACCGTGGACTTCTTGGTGATGCTCACTAATTCCTCCTGGGGGTGACCAGGAAGAGACGCGGCCCTGCCCGGAACCCTTGGGAAGGCTCCGGGCAGGGCGCAACAGCTCGAGTGGTGACCGATCTCCCTACCCAGAATGACCTGGGCCAGGTTCGGAGGGTCTGCGGCCGATGCCGCACTCTCAGCGCTGTGGCGCTCCCCTGTCGGAATATGAAGATGTATTTACGCCATATGAAAATGTACCTACGGCGGTCAGACTACCGTTCGGTCGCGGCGAGCTGCCCGCACGCCCCGTCGATCTCCTGACCACGAGTGTCCCGAACCGTCACCGGCACACCATGCGCGGCGATGGCCTCGACGAACGCCTTCTCGTCCTCGGGGCGGGACGCGGTCCACTTGGAGCCCGGAGTCGGGTTCAGCGGGATCAGGTTCACATGCACCGGCTTGCCCTTGAGCAGCCGCCCGAGCCGGTCACCCCGCCAGGCCTGGTCGTTGATGTCGCGGATGAGCGCGTACTCGATGGACAGCCGGCGGCCCGACTTGGCGGAGTACCCGAATCCGGCGTCGAGCACCTCGCGCACCTTCCACCGCGTGTTCACGGGGACGAGGGTGTCGCGCAGCTCGTCGTCGGGCGCGTGCAGCGAGATCGCGAGCCGGCACTTGAAGCCCTCGTCGGCGAACCGGTGGATGGCCGGGACGAGACCGACGGTCGAGACGGTGATCCCGCGCTGGGACAGCCCGAGCCCGTCCGGCTCCGGATCGGTCAGCCGCCGGATGGAGCCCACGACCCGGTTGTAGTTGGCGAGCGGCTCACCCATGCCCATGAAGACGATGTTGGACAGCCGAGCGGGCCCACCGGGCACGTCACCGTCCCTCAGCGCCCGCATCCCGTCCACGATCTGATGCACGATCTCGGCGGTCGACAGATTCCGGTCCAGCCCCGCCTGCCCCGTGGCACAGAACGGGCAGTTCATCCCGCACCCCGCCTGGGAGCTGATGCACATGGTCACCCGGTCCGGGTACCGCATCAGCACCGACTCGACGAGCGTCCCGTCGAACAGCCGCCACAGCGTCTTGCGCGTGGTGCCCTGGTCGGTCGACAGATGCCGCACGACCGTCATCAGTTCCGGGAACAGCTCCTCCCGCAGCTTGGCCCGCGCCCCGGCCGGGATGTCGGTCCACTGCTCCGGCTCGTGCGCATACCGCGCGAAGTAGTGCTGCGAGAGCTGCTTGGCACGAAACGGCTTCTCGCCGATCGCAGCGACGACGTCCTTGCGCTCAGCAGGCGTGAGGTCGGCAAGGTGCCGCGGCGGCTTCTTGGCTCCGCGGGGGGCGACGAAAGTGAGTTCTCCGGGTGCAGGCATAACTCTCCCAGTGTCGCAGATCCACTTGGGTGACCTGGGGCTGCCGCTGGCTACGACTGTCGTTAGCAGCCGTCACCGGTCACTGCTGAGCGCCCTCGGACGGCCCACAGACGGCCCAGGTTCGATCACCCGTCGGCTCCCTGCCACTCGTCGAACCGAACCCTGACCTGGTGGTTGCGGTCGCCCTGCCAGTAGACCTCACTGCTGACCAAGGCCCCGAGAGCCGGAAGCTCCATCCCCAGGGGCATCGACGTGATCTCCGCCAGCGCTACGGCGTTCGGCACACCGTCTATACGTATGAAGACCCCGAAAGACTCGCGACCGATGACCTCTCCGGTGATCTTGCTCCCAGACAGGGCCGCGACAGTCGCCACGCAGCCCGCCCACACCGCCTCCGCAGCCGGCACTTCAGGGCCCGCGGACCCACGCGTACACGTCCATCGCTAGATCATGACGCAGCAAGCGCTCAAAAGACGCGGGCACGCCCTGGCAGCCCGGTCCAATCGTTAGACCAGCACCACGCCAGGCTGTTGAGTGCCGCTGCCGTCCACTGTTGTTGCCGTCATTGGCGTCGGCGGGGCTGACGTGTGACCACCGCTCAAGGAGTTCGGTCACGCCCACTCCGGCTACCCCCTCGACTGATGCAATGGCCGGAAGGGTCGCTGGTGCATGCCTGTCCGGCGTTTGTTGGCCGCGGGGCCCAACGGCTTTGGACTGGAACCTGAACGGAGTAGTTTCTCGTGCACATTGCCGACTGAGGCTGCAGTTTTACCCTTATGGGCATTCAACCATGGGTGACTGTGGAACCACCTGATTGCCGCGGCCTTCGCAAGATCATCGTCGACGGCGAGACGGTCGGCAAAGCCTGGTCATTTCGTGAAATGCAAAAGATCCTCCGCCGCCTCGGTTACTCAGAAACGATAGATTTGGAAGATCCGTCATCAATATACTGGCGCGGAGGCGACAGCAAGACATGGCCCGACCACCCGCAGAGAAGGCGCGTAATTATTACATTCATGGTCGCGGGAATGCTCGGATCTTTCATTTTGCACCTGTTTATCGGCTGGCCAGATGCCTTCGACGGACTGACTTTCGCACAACGAATTGTCGGCGCCATATTCATCCTGGCGGGCATGCTGCAGGGTGCGGCGACACTTGCAATCTTTGACTATTGGGGTAGGCGTCAGTCGAAGCTATCTGGAGTAAATGTCCTGATCGGAGCATTGATCGCACTAGGGACCAGTAGCCTCCTCCTGTTCATGTGGTTCGAGGAGAGAGAATATATCACCTTCGTATTGGTGTTTATTTCGCTTTGGGTTTGGTCACTTTGGGCCCTTTGTTTGCTTATCCGAGAAAAGCCTTGGGAGGGAGTTCAGCACCCAAACAGGATTGCCGTCGGGGTGATTGCCACTGCACTCCTTACGGCCGTAAGCCTGGCCTATTCGACCATGTATCAACCCACCGCAGCGCCAGTCCACCTCCTACTTAAGGCTGAATTTGGGAAGCCGCAAGAAAGCCCCGATTCCAAGTATGTCCATATTCCTCTAAGGCTATACGTAAAAAACAGTGGCGGTATTGCCGTCTACGTCATCAACGATGACTACACCGTAGCCGGGTCGTCGGTCTCATACGCCGATAGCGGCGAAGGGTTGAAGCGATGGAAAACCGAAACAGAGAAGATTCCTGGTTATGTCGCAGAAGCCGAGCGGTACATCCGAAACAACGAGGAGACGGTAGTAAGCTCAGGGCACTTCTATGGACCCGGCGGTTGGTTTGAAGTCGGAGAAGAATACGCACACGAGACTGTAGTAAGGCTGCCCAAGGATTCCAAGTTCGATACACTGGAAGCCCGCCTCACTATCGTCACAATAAGAAAGGATCGAGGGAAAATTGATGAAGAATTCTCTTCCCCTCGATTGTCATGGAAGGAATACGAGGGTTCTTACTACTGCCCTCCAAGCGAATGCAGAGAGTACGGAGAGTACGTTGCCTACCGCGGCCGCGTGCGACACAATAACAACATGATCAATGTGACGCGCAGGCCAAGATATGTGACAGCCTTTTGGAATCCAGAATTTGGCAATAATGACTTCATTTCATCATTCAACCCCAAGAAGAAGACTCAAGTTGCATACGATAAAGACTTTGCCAAGAAGGGAGCGCAAGAGGAAATGGAAAGGGAGTCGGCCCGATATGGCGCTGGGGTAGTTTTCACCTATTCCGAGATGCCCATTAAGGCATTACTGAGTCGTTCCGGGGTCTGAGGTTGAAATTACTGGTACTGCCCCAGAGCTACTGTAAGTGACCTTCAGAGGACCTTGCTGCCGTTCTGGGAGGCATTGTCTTAACGAGGGGTCAGTGGAGTCTCAATGGGCGCGTCAGGCGCCGTTACGCGGCCCCGAGAGCACCAATTTGGAAGATCGCGTATGCAGATGCCGCCCGACTTGGCACAACGCTGGCTTGCGCGTTCTTGGGAGGCAATCCCGTGCTCCCCGTCCTTCCCCATTGCTTACCCCTTGATCGGGCACGCAAGGGGCACGTATGGCTCTCTGCCGTGTTCGCAGCTCCCACGACCCGCCAGATGCGTGCGTGCTCACGAGGCTCGTGAGGCGCGGCCTTGGGGCGCCGCTCTGGCGCCACTGTGGACAATCTGACACAGGCGGCGTTTGTAAGGCCGACATGAGGGCTGGACGAGGGGGCTAACGGACCGTGCGCATCTCCTTACGAGACTTAGTGAACTTCTCGCCATGAGGAACACGGCACGTACGGTCGTACGTCTACGCGAAGCACGTGAAGACCTTGATCGGACGCTTCGGATGGAGAGGTCGGCGCGTTCGGAGCTTGCTCGGCTGTACGCAACACGCGAACGGATGCGGAACGGCTATGGAGCGCCGCCGCCATCGGCACATCGGCAGGACTGATTCACTGTCCGCCGCTCCAGTTAGCGGTCTTGCTGGTCACCGACAAGGTCGGCTGAGTCTCAATGACCGAGTCAAGGCAACGGGCGCCGGCCCACAGTGAGGACGGACGGCGCCCATACGAGGCCCAGTTTTTGAGATCTGAGCTCATCCTTATCAGGTCGATCACAAGGGCTCGATCGTCCCCGTCGTCGCCTTGTGCCTGGCTAATGATTGGTCGTGAAGGTCCGGCGTTATCCGTCGCGGTTCGCGCTTGTTGGTGTCAGCTGATGGTGTCAGGAGCTGAGGCGGTCTTGACAAGCGGGCAGCCTACTTCGCCCCCGTTGGAGCCTACGCTGTTGCTGGGGAGATCTCGGCCGACCTGCCCCGGGACAGAGCGAACGGGCCAGCGGCGAGCCGGTGCTCGGTGCTGTGCGGGCTTTGCCTAGGACTGGACCGGGTGACCGAGGCGTACCTAGGAGCAGCGGCGAGTGCAGCGAGCAGCACTGGTATGTGCAAGATTTACCTGCCCTGCTTAGGGAGCAGTCACCCTGCGGCGCGATCCACAGTGTCGGTCGAAGACATCGGCGTCACGTCAGCCGATGCCACCTTCACCACCACTCACCCAGCTCCCATCCCGTCCGCCGTCGACCCACACATCGTGGAGCGGGCGTGGTTCATGGCGTCCAGGTGGAGCGCGCCACTGTACGAACGACCTGCACGCCATGGGCCGCGTCTGCTCGGCTTCGCCTGGGTCGACGGCGGACGGGATGGGAGCTCCCCGCGCACGCCACTACGGACCCGCAGTCGGGAAGCTGTACTTCATTGCTGTACCGCGGCGACGAACCGATTTACATCGTGCTGTTTGACTCGAACGCCAGCTCTCGCCGCCTTGGACTCGAAGGGGTATGGATCACCTGGTGAGCGGCTCTGAAGAACTTGGTGCGCGCTGCATCGGCGCGGTCTTGCAGCTCGTGCAGTTCCTCGAAGGTGGATCAAGGCCAGGCGGCGGTATTGGCGGCAGCGATCGGAATCCCCGGGGTGCTGCTGAGTGGTGTGCTCTCGTATCGAGCGGGCCGACGGCAGGTTCGTGACCAGGGAGTCAACGAGCACTCTCATTGGCTCAGGCAACAGCGGCAAGAGCATTACGTTCGCTTTCTGCAAGCTCTGCATCTCTGCCTGAAGGCGTTGGATGCTCATACACAGGCATGCTGACGGCCTGATCTCCAGGTCGGCGGGTGCCAAGGAGCTTCCGGCCATCGTGGCTCCGGACATGCGGGTACGACAACCGGCACACACGCCTTCCCGAATGGCTCAACGTCGGGATCCCGCCCGCTCAGGTGGCCGAGTGGGCCGGAACAGCGTGCCGGTACTCCGCGCCACGTACGCCCGCTGCGTCGAAGGGCGGCTTTCTGATTTGAAGAAGCGCCTCGAAGCAGCCGGAGACTCCCCGAGCTGTCCGACGCTGATTGATCTTCGACTGAGGAACTTCGACACGTATTCGACACAGCCACCCGCGACAACCCGGTGACAGCCGACAGCCGGACGGCCCCGGATTCTGCCCTTGATCATCAAGAGGGCGCCTGCGGCTCGTCACGTCGGCTGGAAAGCACCCTGACCAGCAAAAACGCCCTCCCGAAGGAGGGCGGAGACTGGTCGCCCCCGGCAGGACTCGAACCTGCGGCCAAGCGCTTGGAAGGCGCGTGTGCGCTAGGAACCTATACACCCTCTGATCAGCGCTAATAGGCATGCTGAAGTCGCTGAGGCGCCTGCGACGACACACATTCGACAGACATCCGCTGTCACGCGACTGAACGCGCCGTCGGTCGCGGTCTCGTCAAGAGCGACTGGGGCTGCTGAACTTGTCGCTATGCAGGCCGTGTTAGTTGCGCTCATCGCAGTCCTGGGCACGCTCGGCGGGTCCGCAGTCACAGGTCTTCTTCAACGACGTCATGCAGATCGTGCCGCTGAGCTGGCCCGCCGCGATCGTCAGCGGCAAGAGCAGCGAACAGCCATTTGCGACCTGGCGGAGGCGCTAGTGGAACTACGCCGCCGGCAGATCTGGCGATGGTCCACGAGACGCGACTACGGGACCGACAACGAAACGTACAGAGAGGCCAAGGACGCCTGTTTCGAGGCCCGCACGACGAGTAGAGCTTGCCTGCTTCGGCTCAGGCTCGCGGGGGTTCCGGAACCAATCGTCCGCCTGGCCGGTGATGCCTTCGAGGCCTCCATCGTCATCGAAGAAGCTTCAGATGCAGAGGAGTTGACCAAGAGAGCGGAGGTGTCGAGGGTCGCCATGGACGCATTTGTGGCTGCTGCAGCCAGTCATTGCGCTGCTACGTAGTCGGTCGGCCCCGGGGCCCTCGCCCAGCCCGGAGACGCCCGACGCAATGCAGGTCACTTCTTTGGTTCAGCGGCAGAGAAGTGAATCAGCAGCTGCTCACGCTGTCTCGTGGTTCAGGTGGATGAGCCCTGCGATGGAGCCCAGGCGGGTCTGCAGGGCGGGGTCCGGGATCAGGGTGCTGGTCAGCAACAGCACCTGGGCCGTCGGGTGTTCCGGAGCGTAGAGGCCGTCGTCGCCGGGGATGGGGTTGGGCTGGATCTCGATCCGTCCGTAGGGGCTGCTGGTGAGGTGGTAGACGCCCCGGTATTCACTGTCGCGCTCGGTGAAGACCAGCCCGAGGCAATCAGTGACGAGCTGGACCAGCTCGCCCATGGTGTGGGTGCTGGTGCCGTAGGTGTGGTGGTCGGTCATGGTGTCCCAGACCCTATGCCGCGAGGTGGCCGGGCGCTTGGCCAGTCGGCCGCGGACGAATCGGGCCCCGGCTCGGACGAGTGCGACGAGGTGGGGCGCGTTCACGGCTCGCCACCGCTGTTGGGCGGACTCGACAGAAGCCGAGCGCGCCGTCGCCGACCGCCGGCGTAGCCCGCCCGCCCCCCGCAGTCGATCGGCCGTACGACGGAGCCGCTACCTGAACCAAAGGGCCCCCGCTCGGCCAGAGCGGGGGCCCCCAGGTGTGTGCATGTACGGACGTCAGCCCGAGCCCACGAACAGCACCATCAGCAGCCACACCACCGGCGCCGTGGGCAGCAGCGAGTCCAGTCGGTCCATGATCCCGCCGTGCCCCGGCAGGAGCGTGCCCATGTCCTTGATGCCCAGGTCCCGCTTGATCATCGACTCGCCGAGGTCGCCCAGCGTGGCGGTGGCCGCGACCGCGAGGCCCAGGAGCAGGCCCTGCCACCACGTGCCGTCGTCGATGAGGAACTGCATGCACAGCGCGCCCGCCACCATCGCGAAGCTCACGGCGCCGAGCAGGCCCTCGCGGGTCTTGCCGGGGCTGATGCGCGGGGCGAGCTTGTGTGTGCCGAAGCGCCAGCCGACGGCGTACGCGCCGGTGTCGCTGACGACCGTCAGGAGCAGGAACGTCAGGACCCGCCAGGGCCCGTCGTCGGCGGTCAGCATCATCGCGACGAACGTCGCCAGGAACGGCACGTAGAACGCCGCGAAGACGCCTGCGGTGACGTCCTTGAGATAGCCCTCCGGCGGCTCCGTCATCCGCCAGACCAGCACGGCCAGCGAGGTCAGCGCCATCGCCGTCCAGGCGCCTTCGGCACCCCGGGCGTACCCGGCGACCACCATGGCCGCACCGCCGAGCGCGAGCGGGACGAGGGGCGCCTTGATGCCCTTGCGCTCCTCGAGCCGCTTGGTCAGTTCCCACAGACCCACGACCACGGCGACCGCGACCACACCGACGAACACGGCCTTGACGACGAACAGCGAAGCGACGATCACCACGCCGAGCCCGACAGCGACCCCTATGGCCGCACCCAGGTCGCGCCCCGCGCTCTTCTTCTGCGGCGGGTGCGCCGGCTGCGGGGAGTCGTGCATGGGCTCCGGATTCTGCTGCGCCGCCTCGGAGGGCCGCGCCTGCGACGTGTCGTACGGCCGCGCACGGGGCGGCTGTTCGCGGAACAAGGGGCCGCTCAGCCGAGCGGCCCCCCGATCGTCATCCTGGTCTCCGCCATACGCGGGTACGTCGGGCACGATGGGCATGGGGCGAGTCTGCTGCGCCTCAGGCGCATCGTACGCGGGACCCGCCGGGGCAGCCCCTTGTACAGGTCCACGCGCGGTGGTCCCCCAGTACCCGGCCTGCCCGGCATGCCCGGCCTGCCCGGCCTGCCCGGCTTGTGGCGGCGCCCCCCAGGAAGAGTCGTTCATCAGACCTCGAGCAGCTCGGCTTCCTTGTGCTTGAGGAGCTCGTCCACCTGAGCGACGTACTTGTGCGTGGTGTCGTCGAGCTCCTTCTCCGCGCGGCGGCCCTCGTCCTCGCCGATCTCGCCGTCCTTGATCAGCTTGTCGATGGCGTCCTTGGCCTTGCGGCGGACGGAGCGGATGGACACCTTGGCGTCCTCGCCCTTGCCCTTGGCGACCTTGATGTAGTCGCGGCGGCGCTCCTCGGTGAGCTCGGGGAACACCACTCGGATGATGTTGCCGTCGTTGCTCGGGTTGACGCCGAGGTCGGAGTCGCGGATCGCCTGCTCGATGTTGCGCAGCGCGCTCTTGTCGAACGGGGTCACGACGGCCATGCGCGGCTCCGGCACGGAGAACGAAGCCAGCTGGTTGATCGGCGTCGGCGCACCGTAATAGTCGGCCACGATCTTGTTGAACATCGCCGGGTGCGCACGGCCGGTGCGGATCGCGGCGAAGTCCTCCTTGGCGACCACGACGGCCTTCTCCATCTTCTCCTCGGCCTCGAGGAGGGTCTCTTCGATCACCACTTGCTCCTGCGTGTCTTGAGTAAGGCCCGGCTGCGGTTCCTCGGTGGGGCGGCGGCCGGCTGCGTCGCGTCTTCTTCCTGCACGGTTCCCGACCGGCAGGACATTGTCCATCCCCCGGTCAGGGTCCGTCCCGTCCGTCCCCCGGACGGGCTTGTTGTCGGAGCGTCAGCCCCGGCCGCCCTGCTCACCCACAAGCGTGCCGATCTTCTCACCCTTGACGGCGCGCGCGATATTGCCCTCCGCCAGAAGCTCGAAGACAAGGATCGGAAGCTTGTTGTCGCGGCACAGCGTGACGGCGGTCGCGTCGGCGACCTTGAGGTCGCGGGTGATGACCTCGCCATAGCCGAGGGAGTCGAACTTGACGGCGTCCGGGTTGGTCTTCGGGTCGGAGTCGTAGACCCCGTCCACGCCGTTCTTGCCCATCAGCAGCGCCTCGGCGTCGATCTCCAGGGCGCGCTGCGCGGCGGTGGTGTCGGTGGAGAAGTACGGCATGCCCATACCGGCGCCGAAGATGACCACGCGGCCCTTCTCCAGGTGCCGTACGGCGCGCAGCGGGATGTACGGCTCGGCGACCTGGCCCATGGTGATGGCGGTCTGGACCCGGCTGTCGATGCCCTCCTTCTCCAGGAAGTCCTGGAGAGCGAGGCAGTTCATCACGGTGCCGAGCATGCCCATGTAGTCGGAGCGGGCCCGGTCCATGCCGCGCTGCTGGAGTTCGGCGCCGCGGAAGAAGTTGCCGCCGCCGATGACGACCGCGACCTGCGCGCCGTCGCGCACGACGGCCGCGATCTCGCGGGCGATCTTGTGCACCACGTCCGGGTCGACGCCGAGGCCCCCGCCGCCGGAGAAGGCTTCTCCGGACAGCTTCAGCAGGTACCGGCCGCGTACTTTGCCGTCGTCGCTCTTCTGGGCCTTGGTGGTCATCGAGATCCCGCCTTTGTTACGTGGTGCACATACGAAGAAGGCCATTGCCGGTTGGGGTGTGTTTCGCATCCCATGCGCGGCAATGGCCTCCTCGTCAGATCTGCTGTCGTCCGTCACGCGCGCGTGCGTGGTGACGGCGTCCGCGGACGACTGCCCTCGACCCTATCGGGGTCGGGCGCCGATCGCGGTACGGACTCAGATGCCGACCTTGATGCGCGTGAAGCGCTTCAGGGTGACACCGGCCTCGTCCAGAACCTTCTGGACGGACTTCTTGTTGTCGAGCGCGTACGGCTGACCGAGCAGCGTGGCGTCCTTGAAGAAGCCGTTGAGGCGACCCTCGACGATCTTCGGCAGGGCGGCCTCGGGCTTGCCCTCGGCGCGGGTGGTCTCCTCGGCGACACGACGCTCCGACTCGACGACCTCGGCCGGCACGTCCTCCTTGGCGAGGTACTTCGGCGCGAAGGCGGCGATGTGCTGGGCGATGCCCTTGGCGACCTCGGCGTTCGGCTTGTCCAGCTCGACGAGGACACCGATCTGCGGGGGCAGGTCGGGCATCGTGCGGTGCATGTACGCGAGCACGAAGCCGTCGCCGTACTGCGCGAAGCGGTCCAGGACGATCTTCTCGCCCAGGTTCGCGTTGGCCTCGTCCACGAACGCCTGGACGGTCTTGCCGGCCTCGATCTCGGAGGCGAGCAGGGCCTCGATGTCGGCCGGGGAGGTCTTCGCGACGTGCTCGGCGATCGCGGTGGCGACGGCCTGGAACTTGTCACCCTTGGCGACGAAGTCCGTCTCGCACTTCAGCTCGACGAGGACACCGGAGGAGTTGTCGTCGGCGATGATCGAGACCACGGCGCCGTTCTCGGCGGAGCGGCCTTCGCGCTTGGCGACGCCCTTCTGGCCCTTGATACGGAGCGCCTCGACGGCCTTCTCGACGTTGCCCTCGGCCTCGTCCAGCGCCTTCTTGCAGTCCATCATGCCGGCGCCGGTGAGCTCACGGAGCTTCTTGACGTCAGCGGCGGTGTAGTTCGCCATGAGTCTGTGAATCTTTCTCGAAGTCTGGAAGATCGAAGATCTACGGGGTCTGCGGCCCCCATGAAGGCGGAAGCCGCTGACCTTTCGTCGACCTACGGGTGAACGGCGGGAGCGGACTTCACCGCGCCGAAGGCGCAAGTGGGTGCAGTACCGCTCCCGCCGTCAACCCTGACGCTGACGGTGTCAGGCCTGCTCGCCCTCGGCGGCCGGGGCCTCGGTGGCGGGGGCGTCGGCAGCCGGAGCCTCGGCGGCCGGAGCCTCGGCGGCCGGAGCCTCGGCGGCCGGGGCCTCGGCAGCGGCCGGAGCCTCGTCGGCCTTCTTCTCGCCCTCGAGCAGGTCGCGCTCCCACTCGGCGAGCGGCTCGCCCGCGGCCTTCTCACCCTTGTCGCCGGTGGCGACGCCGGAGCGGGCGATGAGGCCCTCGGCGACGGCGTCGGCGATCACGCGGGTGAGCAGGGTGACGGAGCGGATCGCGTCGTCGTTGCCCGGGATCTTGTAGTCGACCTCGTCGGGGTCGCAGTTGGTGTCGAGGATCGCGACGACCGGAATGTTGAGCTTCCGGGCCTCACCAACGGCGATGTGCTCCTTCTTGGTGTCCACGATCCAGACGGCGCTGGGCACCTTCTGCATCTCGCGGATACCACCGAGGGTCTTCTCCAGCTTGGCCTTCTCGCGGGAGAGGACCAGCAGCTCCTTCTTGGTGAGGCCGGAGGCGGCCACATCCTCGAAGTCGATCTGCTCGAGCTCCTTCAGGCGCTGCAGGCGCTTGTAGACGGTCGAGAAGTTGGTGAGCATGCCGCCCAGCCAGCGCTGGTTGACGTAGGGCATGCCGACGCGGGTGGCCTGCTCGGCGATGGCCTCCTGCGCCTGCTTCTTCGTGCCGACGAACATGACCGTGCCGCCGTGGGCGACGGTCTCCTTGACGAACTCGTAGGCGCGGTCGATGTACGACAGCGACTGGAGCAGGTCGATGATGTAGATGCCGTTGCGCTCCGTGAAGATGAAGCGCTTCATCTTCGGGTTCCAACGACGGGTCTGGTGACCGAAGTGGACGCCGCTCTCCAGCAGCTCCCGCATCGTGACGACGGCCATGGCCGTATCTCCTTGAATGTTCTCGGTTGTGCCGCGGATGCCGGACGGCTTCCGCGCCTGACGCCCACATGCGCCGTGCCACAAGGACCGAGAGGCGCTGATACGGACCGTCTCCGGTTGTCGTATCGGGGCGTGCGAAGTCGACCCGGTGACCCGGATCGCCAGAAGAAGTGTACGGGACCCGCGGGGCACCGAGTGACGCCGCTGTCCACAACCCGGGAGTTATCCACAGATCCCGGCCATGATCTGCGGGGGTGGGGGACGGTTCTCGCATGCGAGCGAAGCAATGTGCGAGGGCGGCGAGGGCCACGAAGGCCCCGATGACGGCGAGCGCGACCAGGACGGCCAGGGCATGCGGCCGGCTGGTGGTGCTGTTGCTCCTGACGGCGACCGTCCTGCTGTCCCCGGCACCACGACTGACCCCGGCCGCCACGAGCGCCGGCGCAGCATCGGCCCCGGACCCCACAGTTCCCGCGATCGGGCGAGCATGGCCCGTGGGCTCACCCCCGCCGATCCTCCGCGCCTGGGAACCTCCGGCGACACGGTACGGGCGCGGCCACCGGGGCGTGGACCTCGGCACCCCGCCCGGGTCACCGGTACGTGCGGTGGCGGCCGGACGGGTCTCCTTCGCCGGCCGCGTGGCGGGCAGGGGGGTCGTCTCGGTCGAGCTGACGGGGACGGGGGATCCGCCGCTGCGGACGACGTACGAGCCAGTGCGGGCGGTGCTGAGGAAGGGCGCCGAGGTGGCGGCCGGCGAGGTCGTGGGGACGGTGGAGGCGACGGGCTCGCACTGCACGGGAACGTGCGTGCACTGGGGTCTGCGCAGAGGCGACGCCTACCTGGACCCGCTGTCACTCCTGCCACCAGGGCTGCTGCGCAGGGGACCGTCGCGGCTGCTGCCGGTGCTCGGGGTGCCGCTGCCGTCGTAGCCCGACCGGGCTGTACCGCCCCGTCGTAGCCGACCGGGCTGTACCGCACCCCCCCGACCTCAGCGCCGACGCAAACAGTCCTTCCAGCACGGGACGGCGCACATACGCTCGCCCCCCGTCTGGCTCAGCCCCGGACGCCCCTCAGCGCCATCGACACAGCCGCCTCCGTGATCGCCGCAGGCTCCTCCGCCGCCCCCAGCTCGATCCGCCGTACGGCCGCATCCACGACGCCCTGCAACAGCATCGCCGCCAACCGGGGCTCGGCGTGCCCCATCTCCCCCAGCGCCTCGACGATCATCGCGACCAGCCCGCCGTGCGCCGCACGGATCTTCTCCCGGGCCCCCGCGTCCAGCTCGCTGGCGGAGATCGCCACCACGGCCCGGTGCCGCCGGTCCCCCACGAGCGTGAGCTGCTGCCGGACGTACGCCTCGACCTTGCCCCCGGCCGTGGCCTCCCGCTCCATCGCCGCCGAGACCTCCGCGGCCCACACGGGGAAGTCGACCTCGCACAGCTCCTCGACCACGGCGGCCCGCGACCGGAAGTACTCGTACACGGACGACCGCGCGAGCCCCGTCCGCTCGGCAAGGGCCGGGAACGTCAGCGCCTCCGTCCCGCCCTCGGACAACAGAGATCGAGCCGCGTCCAGCAGGGCGGCTCGCTGCATCGACCGGTGCTCGGCCACGGAGGCCGCTCGAATCCTTGGCACGTCAACCACTTTACGGACGCACCCGCGCCGACGGGAGTCTCTCCGGCCAACCCGGCACACGTCCCGCCAGGTCAACGACCGAAGCCGGCCAGTTTCGCCCGCAGCTGCAGCACCGACTTGGTGTGGATCTGGCTCACCCGGCTCTCGGTCACACCCAGCACGTTCCCGATCTCGGCCAACGTGAGCCCCTCGTAGTAGTACAGCGTCACCACGGTCTTCTCCCGCTCGGGCAAGGTGTTGATGGCCCGCGCCAGAAACCGCCGCAGCTCCCTGTCCTCGGCGACCTCCACCGGGTTGTCCGCCGCGGTGTCCTCCAGCGTGTCCATGACGCTGAGCCCGTCGCCGCCCTCACCGCCGACGTGCAGCAACTCCTCCAGCGCGACCACATTGGCCAGCGACAACTGGCTGAAGACCGAGTGGAGTTCGTCCACCGCGATGCCCATCTCGAGGGCCACCTCGGCCTCCGTGGGCGTGCGCCGCAGCCGCGCCTCCAGCGTCGCGTAGGCCCGCTCGACGTTGCGCGCCTTCTGCCGCACCGACCGCGGAATCCAGTCCAGCGCTCTGAGCTCGTCGATCATCGCGCCCCGGATCCGCGTGATCGCGTACGTCTCGAACTTGATCTCCCGGTCGATGTCGAACTTCTCGATCGCGTCGATCAGCCCGAACACGCCCGACGACACGAAGTCCGCCTGCTCCACATTGGGTGGCAGGCCGACGCTCACGCGGCCCGCCACGTACTTGACGAGCGGCGAGTAGTGCAGGATCAGCTGCTCGCGCAGGCGCTCGTCCCCCGTCGCCTTGTACGACCGCCACAGCTCGTCGAGTGTCGAGGGAGCGGGCGGCCGCACGCTGCCACCGTCACGGGCGGCTGGGGGGATCGCCGCCCGGTCGGACCCGGAGGTGTGCTGGGGCATTCGTTGCCTTGTGCCGTTCTGCCGTGAAGTGGGGGTGCCTGGGGGAGCAACCGGTCGGATGTCGTACTGCTGCCGTTCTGGGGTCGAGGTGCCGGTCTGCGCCGGAATCCTCGTGAGCGTAGCGTGACTGAAGTGTCGCGGTGCGCGAAGGGCGGAGCGCACGCCGTACGCAGATACGTTCCGCTGGACGCCCCGCAGGGTCATAACGGTCGCTCTACGTGATCACCCGGACACCCCAACTGGGGGAATTCTCAAGGGCGTCCGTGTTCCCCCGTACGGCCGAACACGCTCGGTCAACATCGACTCCGACCGGCGTGAACGGACATCATCGCCTGGCGTGTCAACTTCCAGCCGTCGCCGTGTCGTTCGACGTAACCAAGTGAGCGGAGTTCGTACAGCCTCGCGATCGCGTCGTCCTCGGTGGTCTGAGCACCGCGCGCGACCTCGTCCGCTCTCGCCGCGCGAGCACCGGGCAGCGCCGCGAGGACCCTGCGCGCGCGGGGCTCCAGCAGATCGCGCGGCAGGACGGGCCCGCGCCGCTCGGGTGCGAGCTCTCCCATGTCGCCGACCAGTTCGACGACCTCGGCGGCGTCGGTGACCAGCACGGCATCCCCGCGCAGCAGTTCGTGCACGCCCGCTGAGAGGCCACTGGTGGCCGGACCGGGAACACCCATCGTGTGGCGTCCCAACCGCTGGGCGGCCCGGGCGGTGACCAGTGAACCGCTGCGGTGGGCGGCCTCGACGACGACCGTGCCCCGCGTCAGGGCCGCGATCACCCGGTTCCGGACGATGAACCTGCTGGGCGTCGGATGGTCCCCGGGCGGCAGCTCCCCGATCACGAGCCCCTGTTCCGCGATCCTGTTGATCAGCTGGGTGTGCCCGCGCGGGTAGGGACGGTCGACGCCGCAGGCGAGCACGGCGACGGTGGCTCCGCCGGAGCCGAGGGCCCCGCGATGAGCGGCACCGTCGACCCCGTAGGCGCCGCCCGACACGACCACCCACCCCCGCTCGGCGAGCCCGCCGGCAAGGGTGGCCGCCATGTGTGCGCCGTACTCGGTGCAGGCGCGGGCCCCGACGACGGCCACGGACCGCAGCGCCCACATCCGCAGACTGGCCCGGCCGCGCACCCACAGCCCGAGAGGCCGGGCGTCGCCCAGGTCGTCGAGCTGCCCCGGCCACTCGACATCCCCGGGGCGCACAAACCGCCCGCCGGCTTCCCGGGCGACGGCCAGATCCCGCTCGGGCTCGGCACGCAGCCCCCGGGCCCTCAGCCCGTCCCACCGCTTGTAACCCACCCCCGGCAAGGCATCCGCCCCCTGCCGCAACCGCCGCACCACTTCCCCCACGCCGTACTCCCGCACCCACCGCCCGGCGACCTCGTCCCCGGGCTCGACGACCCGGCTGAGGAAGACACGGCCGAGCAGTTCGTCGTCGGGATCCCCGGTGCCGGTCACGTCAGCGCCCCGATGGCCATGGGTACGCCGCGCGGCACACCCGTGCGCAGTTGCAGTGCCAGGGCGACGTCCGTGGCGTCGGGCCGGTCGTGGCCGACCAGGTCGGCGACGGTCCAGGCGACCCGCAGCACACGGTCGAGTCCTCGGGCGGTCAGTACGCCGCGTTCCAGGTTCCGTTCCGCCTCGTCCATGGCGCCGATCGCCGCGTACCAACGGCTGCGCAGCTCCCGTCCGGGGATCTCGCTGTTGGTCCGCCACGGGGTGCCGGCGAGCCGGACCGACGCCCGCTCCCGAGCCGCGCGGACCCGGTCGGCGACCGTGGCCGTGGACTCGCCCCGGGCCCCGCGCTCGGTCAGCTGGGCGCGGGTGACACGGTCCACCTCGACGCGGAGGTCGACCCGGTCGAGCAGCGGCCCCGACAGCCGCGCCTGGTAGCGACGAATCGCCGAGGGCGGGCACTCGCACAGGTCGCCCATCTGGGAGAAACGGCCGCAGGGGCAGGGATTGGCCGCGAGCACCATCAGGAACTTCGCCGGGAAGCGCACCACGCCTGCGCTTCGTGCGATCACGACATGCCCGGCTTCCAGGGGTTGCCGCAGTGCGTCGAGGGCGTGGCTGCTGAACTCCGGTGTCTCGTCCAGGAAGAGGACCCCCCGGTGGGAGAGTGACACCGCGCCGGGCCGGGCGATGCCCGCGCCGCCGCCGACCAGCGCCTGCATGGTCGCCGAGTGATGCGGTGCGCAGTAGGGCGCCAAGTCGATCAGAGGCTTGCCCGGGGGCAGCAGCCCCGCCACGGAGTGCACGGCCGTGACTTCCAGCGACTCCTCCCTGCGCAGCCGGGGCAGGATGGCCGGGAGCCGCTCCGCGAGCATCGTCTTGCCCGCGCCGGGCGGCCCTTCGAGGAACAGGTGATGCCCGCCCGCCGCGGCGACCTCCACGGCCGTACGTGCCGAGATCTGGCCCACCACATCGGCGAGGTCGTGCCCGTGATCGGGCTCGGCGGCACCCATGCTGTGCATGCCCGTGGCCGCGCCCGTGCCCGGCACGCGCAGGCCCGCGAGCAGCGGATCCGGGCGGCCCCGTTCCACCGGTTCCTCGTCGGGCACGGGCTCGTCCGCGAGGACGGCGATCAGCTGCCGCAGACTGCGCACGCCGAGTACGGAAACGCCCGGCACCAGCGAGGCCTCGGCCGCGGCGCACTCGGGGACGACGACCTGCTCGTAGCCTGCGTCCGCCGCGGCCAGCACCGCGGGCAGGATGCCCCGCACGGGACGCACCCGTCCGTCCAGACCCAGCTCGCCGATCATCACGATGTCGGCGAGGACCCGCGGATCGATCCGCTCGGCGGCGCCGAGGACGGCGCATGCGACGGCCAGGTCGAAGCCGCTGCCGGCCTTGGGTACCGATGCCGGGCTGAGCCCCACGGTGAGCTTCTTCTGCGGCCATTCCCCGCCCGAGTTCACGACGGCCGCCCGTACCCGGTCGCGGCTCTCCGACAGGCTCTTGTCCGGCAGTCCCACCAGGGTGAACGCCGCCACCCCGGGCTCCAGATCCGCCTGGACCTCCACCACAACGCCCTCGACGCCCACCAGAGCGACCGAGCACGTACGCGCGAACCCCATGTCAGGCCACCCCTCGCGCATGCTCGACCACGGGCGCGCCGCGGTCGGGAAGGACCACGCCGACCAGATCGATGCGCACGCCTCCGGGTGGTGCCCCGCCATGGGCGTGGATCCAGTGTTCCGCGAGGCCGCGCAGGCGCCGCGCCTTGTCGGGGGTGACCGCGGCCATCGGATGCTCGTAGCCGCTGGTCCTGCGGGTCTTCACCTCACAGATGACCAGCACGTCGCCGTCCCGGGCGACGATGTCGATCTCTCCGGTCCTGCCACAGCGCCAGTTGCGCTCCAGAACCGTCATCCCGGCCTCGGCCAGCCGCCGTGCGGCCAGCCTCTCGCCGTACCTGCCCAGTGCGCTGCGGGCGTTTCCCGTGCTCGTGCTCATGTCGGCACCACCTCCGGCGCCAACGATGAGGGCAGCTCAGCGAGCTATTGGATCTTGGTGGACAAGTCCGCGACTGTGGACAACTCCGTCACCCCTGCGAGTGGACCTCACCCGCTCGGAAGCTCGAGATCGCTCTTGTTGAGCTCCTCGATGTTCACATCCTTGAACGTGAGCACCCGGACCTGCTTGACGAACCGGGCCGGCCGATACATGTCCCACACCCAGGCATCCGCCATGGACACCTCGAAGAACACCTCACCCTGTACCGAGTGCACCTGCATCTCGTAGTCGTTGGTCAGGTAGAAGCGCCGCTCGGTCTCGATCACGTACTTGAACAGACCGACGACATCGCGGTACTCCCGATAGAGCTTGAGCTCCATCTCGGTCTCGTACTTTTCGAGGTCCTCGGCGCTCATGGCATGTTCCCCTTCAGCCGTGCGATCCCACCATTGTGCGCCAGTCCCGTCCGCACCTAGACAATTTCGGGGTCAAGGGTCACGGGCCCAGCGGGGGGACCTTCGTCGAGCAGTGTGCGCAGTAGCTCGGCGAGTCTGGTCGGATACACCGTCTCATGCGCCTGGGCAAGTTCCCGACACGTCCACCAGCGTGCTCCGGCCACGCTGCGCCGCTCCAGTTCCGTGAGTCCCGTGGCCCGGGTCGCCGTCTGTGTCGTACGGGCCAGGTAGTACCACTCGTCCTGGTCCCAGCGACGGCCGGCGAACGGGAACGAACACATCCGGTGCCACAGCACGGGACCGAGCTCGACCTCCGTGATGCCGGTCTCCTCGGCGAGTTCCCGCAGGGCGGCCTGAGCACGGCTCTCGTCGCCCTCGACGCCGCCGCCCGGGGTGAACCACCAGTCGACGGCCGGATCCTCCGGCTCGTGGCCGTGCAGCAGCAGAATGCGGTCCTGCGGGTCGAGGAGGACGACGCGGGCGACCTTGCGCAGTCCGCCGTCGTACGAGTCGCCGTACGGCCCGTTCCCGAGGCCTGTCCCGCCGTACGGCCCGTTGCCCACGCCCGTCGCCTCAGCGGGCACCCGCAGGCTCCACACCGGGCCGGGAGCGCTTGCTCAGCCGTTTCGCGATCGGGCCGTAGGCCCCGCCGGCCAGGACGAGTACGCCCCCGCCGACGATCAGCGCGACCATCGTCCGCAGCGGCCCCGGTGACGACAGCGAGCCGAGCTGCTCGAAGCTGGTGGCGGGCTCCAGCATGCCGTCCATGGGCCAGACGACGGCGTCCACGCGGGCCGACACGGCGCTGCGCGCCACGGTGCCCTTGGCGGCGTCCGTGAGGTGGGCCGTGGAGTCCAGGGAGCCGCTGCGCTCGTCGCCGAGCAGGAAGAGCCGGCCCTTCGGCACCGTCACCGTCGGGAAGTTCTGGATCTCGGCCAGGCTGTCCTCGGCCAGGTAGGGCTCGTCGATCTGCTTGCCGTTGACGGTGAGCTTGCCGTCCGTGCAGCAGGCGACCGTGTCACCGCCGACGGCGACCACACGCTTGACGACGGGGGCGTTGGTCACCCAGGTCTTGTCGGTGAAGACGACGACGTCACCGCGGCGCACCTCGCCGCCGTCGACGCGCTGGGCCAGCACCCGGTCCCCCGCGCCGATCGTCGGCGCCATCGAACTGGTGGGCACGGTGTACGGCCGGTAGACCACCGCTCCCCAGGCGAACCCGGCCAGGAACAGCACAAGGCCGAGGGCCACCGCCAATCCGGACACTATTCCGCCCGGATCGGCGCCCGACTTCCCCTTGTCACGTCCAGTGCTGCCCACATCCACTCCCATCCCGCAGTCCGCGCCCGCACCCTATCGCGGCACGAAAAAGGGACCGTGGTGGTCTTCGCGAGATCCTGAATCGCGCGGAGACCACCACGGTCCCGGTAGGCATCAAAGAGGAAGATCAGGCCGTACCGCAGCTCCAGTAGCCCCAGTAGCCCCACTCTCCGCTGCGGTACTCGCCCGCGCCCGCCTGCATGCAGACCCCAGTGCCCTCGGCATAGCTCTTGTTGACCGTCACCGGAGAGCCGTCCGCACCGTTCGGGTTCCAGATGGCGAAGTCATAGCCACCGTTGGACTGGTAGGGCGCGACATCCACCTTCACCACCGCTGACAAGCCCTCCGCGCACTTGTCGTACACGGTGAACACCTCACCGTAGGACGCGAAGTGCGCGGCGGAAGAGTTCGGACAGCCCGTCTTGGCGCTCGCCCCATACACCGTCACGTCCGTTGCCGCCAGGGCCGGCGAGTTGGCGAGCCCCACCAACGCAACCCCACCGACCAGTGCCCCAGCAAGCCGAAACTTCTTCACAAGACCCCCAAAGTTCAACTGATCCCAGCGCCCGAATGCGGCTGGTCCCAGGAGGGGCGAGCCCCCTGGGACCAGCTCACAGTGGAAGATCAGGCCGCGCCGCAGCTCCAGTAGCCCCACGCGTTCGAGCCCGTTTCCCCGCTGGAGTACTCACCCGATCCCGCCTGCATGCAGACGCCGGTTCCTTCGGCGTAGCTCTTGTTCACGGTCACCGGGGAGCCGTCGGCCGAGTTGGGGTTCCAGATGAGGAAGTCGTACCCGCCGTTGGACTTGTAGGGCGCGACATCCACCTTCACCACCGCGGCCCAGCCGTCGGCGCACTTGTCGTACACGGTGAACGTCTCACCGTAGGACGCGAAGTGCCCGGCGGAGGCGTACGAGCAGCCCGCCTTGAAGCTCGGTCCGTACACCGTCACGTCCGTTGCCGCCAGGGCCGGCGAGTTGGCAAGCCCCACCAACGCAACCCCACCGACCAGTGCCCCAGCAAGCCGAAACTTCTTCACTAGACCCCCACAGTTCAACTGATCTTCACCGCTCGAACAAGATCGAAGATTAACAGCAGCCACTCAGAGGGGGGAACAAGTATCCGAATGTGACCATCTCGTGATGTCGCGCTCGGAGAAAAGAAGGGGCCCCAGCGGTGGGATCTCGCGTCCACCTCTAGGGCCCTGGGAGTCGGCGTTGTGATACCGAGCCGTCTTCGTCCGGCTATTCAGCAGCTCCGGCGGAAGTCCGGGCGGGCCGGCGCCGCCACAACGCCACGGGGAGAACGCTCGCGAAAGCGACCGTATTCAGCGCGTCGGACGGTGTCGCAGCGGCGGCGGCCTGCTGGTCGAGCCCCGGCTGGTCGAAGGTGTCAGGCACGGGCAGCGTGTCCCAGCGGTCGATCGGCCAGGCCTTCACGATGGCGCGTCCAATGACTTCCTCGACCGGGACCATGCCGTGGTACTTCTCGCCCTGGTTGTAGCGCGAGTCACGCGAGTTCTGTCGGTGGTCGCCCATGACCCAGAGGTAGCCCTGAGGAATCTTGACCTTGAACTGACCACCCGAGTCGTCGTTCGAGCAGGGTGTGTTGCCGGGGTACACGTACGGCTCGTTCAGTGCCTTGCCGTTGACCTTCAGCGGACCGGTCCCCTGGCACTCAACCGTGTCTCCACCGACCCCGATCACGCGTTTGATCAGGTCCTTCTCCTCCACCGACGGCATCAGGCCGATCCAGCTGAGGAACGTCTGCAGTGCGTTGGGATCCGGGGTCGGCTCGCCCCTGAGCCAGTTACCGGGGTCGTGGAACACGACGACCTCGCCGCGCTCGGGCTCGGAGCCGAACCAGGGGGTGAGCTTGTCGACCAGGACGCGGTCACCCTGCTGGAGGGTGTTCTGCATCGAGTCGGAGGGGATCGAGAACGCCTGTACCAGGAACGTCTTGATCAGCAGCGCGAGGACGAGCGCGATACCGATCAGGATGGGCAGCTCCTTCCAGAAGGAGCGCTGCTTCTTCGACTGGGGGGAAGCCCCGCCCGACCCCTGACCGTCGGCCGGCGGCCGCCCGCCGGACCCTTCGCCGTCGCCGGCCGCTCCGGGGTCATTCCCGGAGGTCACGGCGCCGTCCGCGGCCGGGTCGGCTGCTCCCACGGGGCGTCCGCGGTGCTCCTCGCCGTCGTGCCCGGATCGTGCGCCAACAGCCACATCCCCCACGCCAACTCCTCACTCTCTGCCGCTGCCTGACCGAGAGACGGTGCAGGCCCACCACTCCCATAACGAGCGGGAGTTCCGCAGGGCTCGGGAGCTGAATCGTTCCGATCGATTCGTCGGAAGCAACCCTATGCGACTGCTGGGCGGCCGCGGTCGACCCGGTCGCCGCGTCGGACACCGATGCGTAAGTTTTAGGTTCCTCGAGTGAGTTCCAGTGACCGAAGGGCCAGGCGATGACCATGGCCCGTCCCACGACCTCGGTCTCGGAGACCGTGCCGCCGTAGCCCTGGTTCTGGTGTACGCGGGAGTCCGCGGAGTTGGCGCGGTGGTCGCCCATCACCCACAGCCGGTCCTGCGGGACGGTGATGTCGAACTCCGTCTTGGAGGGGGCGTTGCCGGGATACAGATAGTCCTCGTTCAGGGGAACGCCGTTGACGGTGACCCGCCCTTGCGTGTCACAGCACTTGACGCGGTCGCCGCCGACCCCGACGACCCGCTTGATGAGGTCCTTCTCGTCCTCGGACGGCAGCAGGCCGATGAAGGTGAGCGCCTCCTTGACCTGCTTGATGACGACCGGGTCCTCCTTCTTCACCGTCGTCTGCTCGTCCTGGAGCCAGCCGCCGGGGTCCTTGAAGACAACGACGTCCCCGCGCTCGGGCTCGGAGCCGAACCAGGGGGTGAGCTTGTCGACCAGAACACGGTCGCCGATCTGGATCGTCTGCTCCATCGAGCCGGACGGGATCACGAAGGCTTGGACGAGGAATGTCTTCAGGACCAGCGCTATGAGGACCGCGACGCCGACGAGGAGGGGTATCTCCTTGATCGCGGAACGCCTGCGGCGGCGCTTGACCTTGCGCTGGAGCTTGCGCCGCTCCGCGCGCGTACGACCGCCGGCGGGGCTGGCTGAGCGCCGGGAGCCGGTGGGCAGCAGGTTCTCGGCGGGGCTGCTCGCGACGCCGCGCGGTTTGCCACGGTTACCCATGCGCGCCCTCCGCTGCGGGCACGCGCGCGTAGGCGTCCGGACGGTCCAGGCGGGTCCAGTGGGCGGTCGGCCATACGACCCAGTCGACGCGGCCGATGACGTCGTCGAGCGGGATCATGCCGCCGCCGGGCGAGCCGAGGTGGTCGCGGGAGTCGCTGGACTCGCTGCGGTGGTCGCCGAGGAGGAAAAGGGTGCCGTCGGGCACGACGACGTCGAAGGGCACCGTGGACGGGCTGTCGCCGGGGTGCAGGAATGTCGACTCGTCGACCGACCGGCCGTTCACCTGGACCCTCCCCTCCTTGTCACAGCAGACCACGTGGTCTCCCCCCACACCCACAACGCGCTTGACGTAGTCCGCATCCCCGAAGTACCCAGTTCCGTCGAACACGACAACATCGCCGCGTCGCGGCTCGGCACCGAAACGGTACGCCAACTTATTTACGAGAACGCGGTCGCCGATCCTCAATCCGGACTCCATGGATCCGCTGGGAATCTCGAACGGCCGCAGCACGAACGTGTTGAGCAGCAGCAGAAAGACCAGGAAGACCAGCAGAGTCAGGCTGATCCGCCCGCCCGGGACCCACGCGGCGATCCGCGACAGCAACGCGAAGCGCGACCGCCCCTCCGGTCCCTCGGTGTCCGAGATCGCCTCGGAGTCGGAAGGGCGGGAGGAGCGGTCGCGCTCCGTCGGCTGTGCTTCGGTGTCCATCGGGGCCAGATGTTATCCGGCCCCGCTGGGGACCCCGCGGGGGTGATCCCCCGAAAGCGCTCAGTTCTCGCGCTTCTCCTTGATCTTCGCCGCCTTGCCGCGCAGCTCACGCAGGTAGTACAGCTTGGCGCGACGCACGTCACCGCGGGTCACGAGCTCGATCTTCTCGACGATCGGGGTGTGCACCGGGAAGGTGCGCTCGACGCCGACAGAGAAGGAGACCTTGCGAACCGTGAAGGTCTCGCGAACGCCGGCGCCCTGGCGGCGGATGACAACGCCCTTGAACTGCTGCACACGGGAGCGGTTGCCCTCGATGACGCGGACGTGGACGTTGACGGTGTCGCCCGGGCGGAAGGCCGGAACGTCGCTGCGCAGCGACGCGGAGTCGACGGAGTCGAGCAGGTGAGACATTTCGTCTGCTTTCTTCGCCCATGCCACAGGTCATAGGCGGGAGATAGATTCTTCGTGAGGATGCTGTTCGCGTCGGGGCGGGCGTCGTGTCCCCCTGTGGCAGGGGCGCATGCCGGACGGCGCACAACAGCGGCCTATTCTTCCACGCTCTCGGTCCTGCGCCAAAATCGGCCGAACCGCTCCCCCTCCGGGTCGGGCATCCAGCCCAGGATGGAGAGCATCTCGCGGTCCTTCTTGTCGAAGGCCTTGGGGTCGCAACGCTCGATCAGGTCGGGCCGGTTGGCCGTCGTACGCCTGAGAGCCTCGTCACGCCGCCAGCGGGCGATCTTGCCGTGGTGGCCGCTGAGCAGCACGTCGGGGATGTCCCGGCCGCGCCACTCGGGCGGCTTGGTGTAGACGGGACCCTCCAGGAGGCTCGCCATCGCGCCGGGCGCGAAGGAGTCGTCCCGGTGGGACTCGGCGTTGCCCAGGACGCCGGGCAGCAGGCGCGCCACGGCCTCGGTGATGACCAGTACGGCCGCCTCGCCGCCGGCGAGGACGTAGTCCCCGATGGACACCTCGTGCACCGGCATACGGGTCGCGTACTCGTCGATCACCCGGCGGTCGATGCCCTCGTAGCGGGCCGGCGTGAAGATCAGCCAGGGCCGCTCGGAGAGTTCCACGGCGAGTTCCTGGGTGAAGGGGCGGCCGCTGGGGGTGGGGACGATCAGGCAGGGCCCGCCAGAGCCCGTCTCGTAGCCGTCGGCCAGGACGGAGTCCAGTGCGTCGCCCCAGGGGTCGGTCTTCATGACCATGCCGGGGCCGCCGCCGTACGGGGTGTCGTCGACCGTGTTGTGGCGGTCGTACGTCCAGGTACGCAGGTCGTGCACCTGGACGTTCAGCTGCCCACGCGCGCGTGCCTTGCCGACGAGGGAGACGTTCAGGGGCTCCAGGTACTCGGGAAAGATCGTGACGACGTCGAGCCGCATCAGCCCTCGGCCTCCGCGTCTCGGGAAGAGGCGATCTCCGCGTTGTCGTCGATCAGACCCGGGGGCGGGGCGATGACGGCGCGCTGCTCCTCCAGGTCGATCTCGGTGACGATCGCCTCGACGAAGGGGATCATCACCTCGCTCCCGTCGGGCCGCTCCACGATGAAGAGGTCCTGGGAGGGCAGATGCGAGATCTCGGTGATACGACCGACCTCGATGCCGTCCACGGTCACCACGTCCAGGTCCATGAGCTGGTGGTCGTAGTACTCGTCCTCTTCCTCGGGCAGCTCGTCCGGGTCGATCTCGGCGATGAGGAGGGTGTTGCGCAGCGCCTCGGCGGCGGTGCGGTCCCTGATCCCCTCGAAGCGCAGGAGGAGGCGGCCGCTGTGGACGCGGCCGGTCTCGATGGTGAGCGGCCCGGTGGCGGCCGGGTCCGTGGCCAGGACGGCGCCGGGGGCGAGCCGCAGTTCCGGCTCGTCGGTGCGAACCTCGACGGTGACCTCGCCCTTGATGCCGTGGGCGCGGCCGATCCGTGCGACTACCAGCTGCACTGTGCTTGCTCTCCTGTCATGCGACTGGCCGTACGACGCATACGACGGCCATGAACCGCCCGTACGACTACGGGCCGGGGACGGCCCAGTGGCCCTCCCCGGCCCGAGCCGGTGCTGCGTTCGGCGTCAGCGGACGTGGTCCACGTCGACTAGGTCGACACGGACACCGCGGCCGCCGATGGCGCCCACGACGGTGCGCAGAGCGCGTGCGGTACGGCCGTTGCGGCCGATCACCTTACCGAGGTCGTCGGGGTGGACCCGGACCTCCAGCACACGCCCGCGACGCAGGTCGCGCGAGGCGACCTGCACATCGTCAGGGTTGTCGACGATGCCCTTCACGAGGTGCTCGAGAGCCTCCTCGAGCATGCTCAGGCCTCGGCCGACGCGGACTCGGCGGCAGCCTCGTCCTTCTTCTCCGCCTTCTTCTTCTGGGTGATCGCCTCACCCTTGCCCTCGTCCTCGCCACTGAGGGCCTCGAACGTCGGGCGCGCCTTCTTCGGCTCGGCGACGAGCAGCGGAGCCGGGGCGGGCTCGCCCTTGAACTTCTGCCAGTCGCCGGTCTTCTTCAGAATGGCGAGGACGGGCTCGGTCGGCTGGGCGCCGACACCGAGCCAGTACGCCACGCGCTCGGCGTCGACCTCCATCACCGACGGGTTGTACGTCGGGTGGTACTTGCCGATCTCCTCGATCGCACGGCCGTCACGGCGGGTGCGGGAGTCGGCGACGACGATGCGGTAGTGAGGCGAACGGATCTTGCCCAGACGCTTCAGCTTGATCTTGACTGCCACGGGAGTGGGTTCTCCTGGTTTTGACGTGGTTGGGCACGGCGAGACTGCCGCGTGGGGTTGCGGTACCCGAGTGCCCGATGGACGCGTCAGCCGGAGGCGAGAGGGTTCCTGTGCGGCTGTCGAGTACAGCTAGCCATTGTGCCACACCCTGCGGGGCGCTTTTGAGCCGAGGGGCGGCGAGGGTGCCTGGGCATGCCTGCGAGACACCCGGCGACAGGGGGTGCCGTCGGGTGGGGCGCGCAGCCCGGCGCTGGTGGGGTGCCGTCGATACGGCCGATACGACTGTGCAACGGCACCCCGGCGTCGACGCCACGTACTGAACCGGCAGCCACGAGATGCCGGTGTCCGACGAGGCGTCGCTACGCCGCTCCGACCACCTCGGGAATCCGGAACGGCTTCCCGCAGCCGCCGCACACGATCGGCGCCTGCGCCAGCACCGACGGGACGACCCGGACGTTACGGCCGCAGTCGCAGACCGCCTTGACGCGGACTCCGCCCCCGGAGGAGCCGTGGCGGGCGGCCGGGCCCCGGAAGGTCCTGCTCGTGTCGGCGGAGGTGGCCGCCGTGTGGGCCTTCAGGGCGCGCTGAAGGCGTTCCATGGTCGGGCGGTAGCGGCGCTTGGCCTCGGGGTTGAGCGTGACCAGGGAGAAACCGCTGCTCGGGTGCGGTTCCTCGGGGTGGTCCAGGCCCAGCTCCTCGGCGACGGCGAGGAATCTGCGGTTGTGGTAGCGGCCGGCCCGGGAGGTGTCGCGGACGCCGCGCGCGGCGGCGATGCCATGGACTGCCTCATGAAGCAGTCGCTCGAAGGAGAGCTCGTGACCGCACGCGGACGACGACTCCCCGATCAGGGACTCTGGCGCGGCGAGATCCGGCAGCTCGGGGTGGTACCGCTGAATATCGGCCCACGCCTGCGCCAGCTCTGCGGCGAGTACAGGTGGTGTCTGTGTCGTGCTCACGTAATGACAACGAGCCGGGGTGCCGCTGTGTTCCGATTCCGGGGCATCCCAAATAATTTGCACGTACCCGTCAGTTGCGAATGATGCGCCCGGACGAGGGCGGGTGCGCTGATCTGCGGAGAAGCCTCACAGCTCATACCAAGCCGGTGCGTAGTCTGACGTACGCCCCGGCGCGTACGCCCCGTCCACGCGCCGGTGCGGCTGGGGTCCGCGCATGCGCAAGAGGCGTTTCGGCCGGTCTTCTTCCACCCGGGCGTCGTCTCAGTATGCGCGCGCAACGACGGCGACGTTACCGGGTGCGTCCTCGGCGTCCGGCACCGACCCGTCCTCGGCGACCAGACACCGTACGGTCACCGCGTGCTCGGCCAGTCTGACCTCGCCCTCTTCGCCGAGCGTCGCCCACGGGACACGTGCCCAGCCGCCGGCGACGGCCGCGTCGATCGCGTCCTCGATCGTCGTCACGTCGGTGGTGCGGGACTCGCGGCGCTCGCGGGCCTGGGTCAGCAGCAGCGCCTGGTCCTCCTCGAGGACGGCGGGGAGCAGTCGTACGAGATCCTCGATCGCGATCGGCTCCTTGCCGCCGGGGATGCGGCGGGCCAGCATCGCGGTGCCGTTCTCCAGGTCACGGGGCCCGACCTCGATGCGGACGGGCACGCCCTTGAGCTCCCAGTCGACCGCGCGGCGGCCGAAGGGGGTGTCGGTGCGGTCGTCGACGTGGACGCGGATACCGGCCGCCTTCAGCTGGTCGCCGATCTCGCGGACCTTGGCCAGAACCGCCTCGTCGCCCTTGATGGCGAGGACGACGGCCTGGATCTGCGCGAGGCGCGGCGGCACCCGCAGGCCGTTGTCGTCGCCGTGCATCATCACCAGGGCGCCGATCATGCGGGTGGTCGAGCCCCAGGAGGTCTGCCAGACCAGTTCCTGGGCGCCGTCCCTCGACAGGTACGAGGTGTTGAAGGCCTTGGCGAAGTTCTGCCCCAGCTCATGGCTGGTGGCCATCTGCAGGGCCTTGCCGTCGCCCATCATGCCTTCGAGCGTGAGGGTGTTGACGGCGCCGGCGAAGCGCTCCTTGACGGTCTTGCGGCCGGGGACGACGTCCATCGCGAGGACGTTCACCATGAAGTCCTCGTAGACCGCGCGGTGGATGTGCGCGGCGAAGTCGCGGGCGTCCTCGTAGGTGGCGTGCGCGGTGTGGCCCTCCTGCCACAGGAACTCGGTCGTGCGCAGGAAGAGACGCGGTCTGAGTTCCCAACGGACCACGTTCGCCCACTGGTTGATCAGCAGGGGCAGGTCGCGGTAGCTCTGCACCCACTTCGAGAAGTAGTCGTTGATGATCATCTCGGAGGTGGGGCGGACGACCGCCGGCTCCTCGAGCTCCTTGCCGCCGCCGTGCGTGACGACCGCGAGTTCCGGCGCGAAGCCCTCGACGTGGTCCGCCTCCCGCGTGAGATACGACTGCGGGATGAGGAGGGGGAAGTACGCGTTCTGCGTGCCCGTCGCCTTGATCCGGGAGTCCATCTCGGCCTGCATCCGCTCCCACAGCCCGTACCCGTACGGCCGGATGACCATCGTGCCGCGCACCGGGCCGTTGTCGGCCAGCTCCGCCTTGGCGATCAGATCCTGGTACCAGCGCGGGAAGTCGTCCGCCCGTGGCGTGAGTACGGGTGCCTTTGCCATGGCGCGATGGTACGGGTCCACGTTGCCGGAATGTGAATTTTGGCCACGAACGCAGGGATCTCACAAGCCGGGCTCCGCGACCCCTGGACGCAGCGACGGGTGCGGAGTTTCCTGGCATACGGGGGGATGTGAGCGCATGTCACGGGGGCCACGAAATCAGGTACAGCGGCAACTCTCGGCGGATTGGGGCGCTTTAGATGACACCTACGCTCGTGCGGCAGCACCCACCTCATGCGGGCGCGACGCCCCGTGTGAACCCGAGTGCACGCGCGCGTGACTGGTCCGAGATCCAGGAGCGGATGCTGGTTCCGCTCTACGAGGCCGTCTACGAGCGAGTGGAAGTGTGCACCGGCACCCGACTGCTGGGCCTCGGCTGCGGCAGCGGCCTCGCCCTGCTGATGGCGGCGAGCAGAGGCGCGGCCGTGACCGGTGTCGAGTCCTCCTCCCACGAACGGCTGGCCCTCGCGCGGCAGCGGTTGCTGCCCGAGGCGGGGGGCACGCGCGCGCATGGCGAGGCCCGGCTCATGGACGGCTCGCCCGGCGACCTGGCCGCCGCGGCCGGCGCGCGGACGCCCGCGTACACGCTGGTGACCGCGTTCGAGCCCATCGGATGCCTGGCGGGTGACTCGGAAGGGCTCGGTGAGGCGCTCGCGGCCGTGACGCCGCTCGCCGAGCGCGGGGCGCCCGTGGTGCTCGCCGGCTGGGGCCCGCCGGAGCGCTGTGCCACGTCGTCCGTGCTGCGGGTGGCCACCAAGCTGGCCGATCCCCTGCGCAGTACGGGCAGTTGGCGCCCCGCCCTGCGCGACGACCTGGAGGAGGTCGCCCAGCGCGCGGGCCTCAGGCCCGACGGTTCCGGGCGGGTGGCCTGCCCGTTCGGGTACGCGGACGTCGACAGTGCCGTACGGGGACTGCTGTCGACGGGGCTGTTCGACGCGGCGATCGCGGCGACCGACCAGGCCCAGGTGGACAAGGAGGTGACGGAGGCGCTGCATCCGCACCTGCGGCAGGACGGCACGGTATGGATGCCCAACGTGTTCCGGTACCTGATCGCCCGCGTGCCCTGAGCCCTACCGGGCGTCGTCCTTCTTCAGCCGCGTGATCCCCGCGATCCGGTACGCGTCGGCCTCCTCCAGCGTCTCGTTCTCCAGCAGCGCCTCGGCCAGGGCGTTCAACTGCCCGCGGTGGTCGCGGAGTTTGCGGCAGGCTTCCTCGTAGCACTCGTCGACGATCCGGCGCATCTCGGCGTCGATCACGTCGAGGGTCTGCGGGGCTGCCGCGAGCCCGTACGCCTGCTGGGCGTCGCTGGGCAGGGCGGACAGCCGTCCCACGCGCTCGCTCATGCCCCAGCGGGCGACCATGGCGCGCGCGATGTTGCTGACCTGTTCGAGGTCGTTCTCCGCGCCCGTGGTGACGACCCCGTAGACCACCTGTTCCGCCGCCATGCCGCCCAGGGCGCCGATGATCCGCCCGCGCAGATAGCCCTCGGAGTGCGCGTACCGCTCCACCTCGGGGGTCGACATCGTCACCCCGAGCGCCCGGCCGCGGGGCACGATGGTGATCTTGCGTACGGGGTCGGCGCCGGGCTGCAGCATGCCGAGGAGGGCGTGTCCGCTCTCGTGGTACGCGGTGCGCCGGCGGTCCTCCTCGGGCATCACCAGGGTGCGCTCGGCGCCCAGTTGCACCTTCTCCAGGGCCTCGGACAGGTCCGGCTGGGTCACCTGGTCCTGCTTGCGCTTGACGGCGAGGAGCGCGGCCTCGTTGGCGAGGTTGGCCAGATCCGCGCCTGTCATGCCCGGGGTGGTGCGGGCCAGCTGGGTCAGGTCCACGTCTTCGGCGAGGGGGATCTCGCGGGTGTGGATGCGCAGGATGGCCTCGCGCCCACCGCGGTCCGGCGGGGCGACGTTGACCACCCGGTCGAAGCGGCCGGGCCGGGTCAGCGCCGGGTCCAGGATGTCGGCTCGGTTCGTCGCCGCGATGACGATGACGCCCTCGGAGCCGGAGAAGCCGTCCATCTCCGTGAGGATCTGGTTCAGCGTCTGCTCGCGCTCGTCGTGGCCGCTCACCGAGGCACCGCCGCCCCGCATCCGTCCGATGGTGTCGATCTCGTCGATGAAGATGATCGACGGCGCCACCTTGCGCGCCTCGGCGAACAGTTCCCGGACTCGGGACGCGCCGACGCCGACGATCATCTCGATGAACTCGGACGCGGAGGCGGAGAAGAACGGCACGCCCGCCTCGCCCGCCACCGCGCGGGCCAGCAGGGTCTTGCCGGTGCCGGGCGGGCCCGCGAGC
This sequence comes from Streptomyces sp. NPDC012935, assembly GCF_042900345.1. Lineage (NCBI taxonomy): Bacteria > Bacillati > Actinomycetota > Actinomycetes > Kitasatosporales > Streptomycetaceae > Streptomyces > Streptomyces sp. NPDC012935. The sequence goes on along the minus strand of NZ_JBIBBC010000007.1, from coordinate 231,713 downwards.
AGTACGCCGCGCGGCATCTTCGCGCCCATCCTGCGGTACGCGTCGGGATGCTCCAGGAAGTCGACGACGTCATCCAGCTCGCCCTTGACCTCGTCGATGCCGGCCACGTCGGCGAAGGTCGTGCGCTCCTTGCCCGGCTGGAGCTCCACCGGTTTCGGCGGCGCCTTGCGGCCGAGCATGCCGCCCGCGCCGCCCAGGCCCGCGCCCATCCGCCGGGCGACGAAGATCCAGACCGCGAGCAGCAGAGCGATCGGGATCAAGGAGAACAGCAGGTTGGACAGCACGCCGCGCTCCCGCACGACCGGCTCGGCGGTCACCGTCACGTCGCGGCTGCTCAGGTCCTGCCAGAGCTCGTCGTCCGCGAAGGCGGGGCGCTGCGTCTTGAACTTGGTGTAGTCGCCGTCGCCGTCGGGGTTGTCCCGGGCGCTCTTGAGCTCGCCCTGGATCGCGTCGCCCTTGGAGTAGATCTTGGAGACGTTTCCGGCGTCGACCTGCCTGCTGAACTCCGTGTAGGAGATCGTCGGCTCGTTGCCCCGGTCGAAATACGTCAGTCCCAGGTAGGCGAGCAGGAAGACGATCACGGCGGTGAGGAGCAGGCCCCACCAACGGCCGCGCATCCGTCGGCCGCGGGGCCGCCCGGGCGGCTCGTCCGGAGTGCCCTCGGTGCGCCACGGCTGGTCAGGAGCCTTGCGCGGCGGCGCGGCATTGCTCATATCTGGACGTTACGGCAGATACCGAGCCGCGGCATGCGCTGGGGGCGCCCCCAAAGCGAGGGGCGCCCCCAGTGACGTAGGCAACGGGACGGCTGTACGTGACGGGACAGCCGTACGAAACGAACCGTCAGCCCATGAACTTCTTGAACTCGTCCGGCAGCTCGAAGTCCTGCCCGCCCTGCTGGCCCGGCAGACCGAGGGCGCCGCCGGCCTGGGCGGCGGCGGCCCGACGGGCGGCCTCCTCCTGCTCCTGCTGCTTGCGCTTCATCGGGTTGCCGGAGCGCTGCTTGCCCTTGGCCTTCTTCGGGGCCTTCTTGGTGCGGCCGGGGCCGCCTCCCATACCGGGCATCCCCGGCATACCCGGCATGCCGCCGCCCTGAGCCATGCGGGACATCATCTTGCGGGCCTCGAAGAACCGCTCGACGAGGTTCTTGACCGCGCCGACCTCGACACCGGAACCGCGGGCGATACGCGCGCGTCGCGAGCCGTTGATGATCGTCGGCTCCTGGCGCTCGGCCGGGGTCATCGACTTGATGATCGCGGCCGTGCGGTCGACGTCCCGCTCGTCGAGGTTGTTGATCTGGTCCTTGATCTGGCCCATGCCCGGAAGCATGCCGAGCAGCTTGGAGATGGAGCCCATCTTCCTGACCTGCTCCATCTGGGCCAGGAAGTCGTCGAGGGTGAAGTCCTGGCCCTTCTTGGAGGCCAGCTTCTCGGCCATCTTCTGGGCTTCGGCCTGGTCGAACGTCTTCTCCGCCTGCTCGATCAGGGTGAGCAGGTCACCCATGTCGAGGATGCGGGAGGCCATCCGGTCCGGGTGGAAGGCGTCGAACTCGTCGAGCTTCTCGCCGTTCGACGCGAACATGATCGGCTTGCCGGTGATCTGCCGGATCGACAGGGCCGCACCACCGCGGGCGTCACCGTCGAGCTTGGAGAGCACCACGCCGTCGAAGCCGACGCCGTCGCGGAAGGCCTCGGCGGTGTTGACCGCGTCCTGACCGATCATCGCGTCGACGACGAACAGGATCTCGTCCGGCGAGACCGCGTCCCGGATGTCGGCGGCCTGCTGCATCATCTCCTGGTCGATGCCCAGGCGGCCGGCGGTGTCCACGATCACGATGTCGTGGACCTTGGTCCTGGCGTGCTCGATGGAGTCCTTGGCGACCTTGACCGGGTCACCCACGCCGTTGCCCGGCTCGGGCGCGTAGACCGCGATGCCGGCGCGCTCGGCGACGACGCTGAGCTGGTTCACCGCGTTCGGGCGCTGGAGGTCACAGGCCACCAGCAGTGGCGAGTGGCCCTGCTCCTTCAGCCAGCGGCCGAGCTTGCCCGCGAGGGTGGTCTTACCGGCACCCTGCAGACCGGCCAGCATGATCACGGTGGGCGGCTGCTTGGCGAACCGCAGGCGACGGGTCTCCCCGCCGAGGATCGTGACGAGCTCGTCGTTGACGATCTTCAGGACCTGCTGGGCCGGGTTCAGCGCCTTGGAGACCTCGGCGCCGAGGGCACGCTCCTTGACGTTCTTGATGAACGTACGGACGACGGGCAGAGCCACGTCCGCTTCGAGGAGGGCGATGCGGATCTCGCGCGCGGTCGCGTCGATGTCCGCCTCGGAGAGCCGTCCCTTGCCGCGCAGGTTCTTGAAAGTCGCTGAGAGGCGATCGGAAAGAGTATCGAACACGGCGCTCGCGGTCCTCGGGGTCGGTGGCGGCTGGCAATCGCCCTCCAGGGTATCCCGGCGGCGCGGGTTGCCGGGATCCCCCGTTCAGCCCTGCAATGTCTCCTCCAGCTTGCGGGCCACGGAGGCCGCCTCCTCCCTGGGCAGCGGCGCCCCCTCCGGCCCTGTGACATAGAACGCGTCGACGGCGTTGGCGCCCAGGGTGCTGACATGTGCACTGCGCACCCGCACGCTCGCGTCCTCCAGCGCCCGGCCGATCCGGAAGAGCAGCCCGGGGGCGTCCTGGGCCCGCACCTCGATCACCGTGGCCAGCCGGGAGGCCGCCGGGTGGACGGACACCCTCGGTGGCGGCGCCACCACGCCCCGGCGGCGCGGGTACGCCGCGTCCCGCTCCGCGAGACGGCCCGCGATGTCCAGTGAGCCGTCCAGGGCGCGTACGAGGTCGGCGCGCAGCCGGGCGGCCTGCGGCAGGGAGCCGTACTCGGCGGCGACCCACCAGTTCAGCAGCAGGACGGAGCCGTCGACGCCGTCCGGGAGATCCAGGGCGCGCAGTTCCGCCGTGCGGACGGTCAGGCGGTGCATCGCCAGGACGCCCGCCACCGCGGGCAGCACGCCCGGCTGGTCCGGTACGGCGATGAGGAGCTCCACGCCTAGCGGCTCGGGATCGCCCGCAGGCTGCTCCCCGGTCGGCGGCTCGGTCTGGGCACGCAGCGCGAGCACCGGACTGCCGGTGGCGATGGCCTCCAGGGCGAGCCGCTCCTGCTCGGCGGTCGGCGCGGCGGCCTCGGGCTCGTCCGGGTCGTCCCCGGCGAGTACGGCCGCGACCCGCTTCACCAGGTCGGCGACCAGGGATCCGCGCCACGACGACCAGGCTGCCGGACCGGTGGCCAGGGCGTCCGCCTCGGTCAGGGCGTGCAGCAGCTCCAGGGTGCCCTGCGAGCCGACGGCGTCGGCGACCGAGCGCACGGTGGCCGGGTCCTCCAGGTCGCGCCGGGTGGCCGTGTCGACGAGGAGCAGATGATGGCGTACGAGGGTGGAGAGCACGCTCACGTCGTCGCGGTCGAAGCCGATGCGCCCGGCCACGTCCCTGGCGATGATCTCGCCGGCCACCGAGTGGTCGCCCGGCCAGCCCTTGCCGATGTCGTGCAGCAGCGCGGCGACCAGGAGGAGGTCGGGGCGGTGGACACGGCGGGTGAACTCGGAGGCGCGCACGGCCGTCTCGATCAGATGCCGGTCGACGGTCCAGATGTGCACGGCGTTGCGCTGCGGGCGGCAGCGGACCCGCTCCCAGTCGGGCAGCAGGCGGGTGATCAGCCCCTCGGCCTCCAGCGCCTCCCAGACGTCGACGGTGGGGCTGCCGGAGCCGAGCAGGGTGACCAGCTGCTCGCGCGCCTCGGCGGGCCAGGGTGTGGGCAGCGGGCGGACGGTGGCCGCCATGCGCCGTACGGCGTGCAGGGAGAGCGGAAGTCCGGCCTGCGCGGCGGCGGCCGCGGCGCGCAGAGGGAGCACGGGGTCGCGTTCGGGGCGCGCGGCGCGGGCGAGCACCACCTCGCCGTCCTGCTCGACCACGCCCTCGGCCAGCGGGGAGCGCTCGGTGGTCGGCTTCCCGCCACCCAGCATGGCGCGCAGACGAGGCCGCACAGCGCGCGAGCGCAAAACGCGCCCCACTTCACGCCAAGTGACATCACTCGCATACGAGATCACCCGGGCCGCCTCGTACACCTGCCGCAGCAGCGTGTCGGCGTCGAGCAGCCCGAGCTCGGCGGCGACCTGGTCCTGCTCCTGCAGGGCGAGCCGGTCGGTCGCACGCCCGGTGGTCAGGTGCAGGGCGTCCCGCACGTCGAGCAGCCGGCGCCGGGCGTCGTCGAGGCCCTCGCGCGGGGCGTCGGCCAGCCAGGAGGCGGCGACGGCGCGCAGGATCGTGGCGTCGCGCAGACCGCCGCGCGCTTCCTTCAGGTCGGGTTCCAGGAGGTACTGCAGCTCGCCCTGGCGCTCGGCGCGTTCGGCGGACAGCTCCTGGAGTTCGGGCAGCCGCTTGGGTGCCTGGTTGCGCCAGTCGGCCAGGACCGCCGTACGCAGTCCGGCCGTGAGTCCCAGGTCGCCCGCGATGTGCCGGGCGTCCAGCAGGCCCAGCTGGACCTTGAGGTCCTCGCCGGCCGTCTTGCGGGCCTCGGCGGGGGTGCGCACGGAGTGGTCGAGGGCCAGGCCCAGGTCCCACACGGGGTACCAGATGCGGTCGGCCAGCGCGGCCACCGCCCGGCTGTCGCCGCTGTCGTGCAGCAGGAGCAGATCCAGGTCGCTGCGCGGAGACAGCTCGCCGCGCCCGTACCCGCCGACGGCGATCAGGGAGACGCCGCGCGTCCCCTCGGCGCCGGCGGCGAACAGGCCGGTCAGCCAGTCGTCGGTCAGTTCCGCGAGGGCGGTACGGCGCGGCGGCCCGGACCGCGCCCCCTCGGTGAGGAGACGCAGCCGGGCCGCCGCGTAGCCGCTGGGTCCCGAGTCCTCTGCATCCTTGGAAACGTCCGTACTCGTCACCCAGCGACTCCTGTTCTGTTTCCCTGCCTCAGAGCGCGTCGGGCCCGCGCTCGCCGGTCCGGACCCGTACGGCCGTCTCGACCGGGAGGGACCAGACCTTGCCGTCACCGATCTTGCCGGTACGGGCGGCCTTGACGATGACATCGATCAGCTGCTCGGCGTCGTCGTCCTCGGCCAGGACCTCGATGCGGATCTTCGGGACCAGGTCCACGGTGTACTCGGCACCGCGGTAGACCTCGGTGTGGCCCCGCTGACGACCGTAGCCGCTGGCCTCGGTGACCGTCAGGCCGTGGACTCCGAAGGCCTGGAGGGCTTCCTTGATCTCGTCGAGCCGGTGGGGCTTGACGACGGCGGTGATGAGCTTCATGCGTCCACCTTCTTGCTCGCGGCCGCGCCGACCGGTGCCGGGGCGGCGGCCGTACGGGCGGCACCGCCACCGGCGCCACTGAAGTCGTATGCGGTCTCGGCGTGCTCGGCCTGGTCGATGCCGGCGACCTCGTCGTCCTCGGAGACCCGCATCCCGATGGTCTTGTCGAGGATGAAGGCGAGGAGCGCGGAGACGATCAGCGAGTAGGCCAGGACCGCGAAGACACCGGCGCACTGCTTCCAGAACTGGGTCAGGCCGCCGCCGTAGAAGAGGCCCTCGACCTCGGACTGGCCCTTGCCGCTGGCGAAGAAGCCGATCAGCAGGGAGCCGACGACACCGCCGACCAGGTGGACACCTACGACGTCGAGCGAGTCGTCGTAGCCGAGCTTGTACTTCAGGCCCACGGCCACGGCGCACAGCAGACCGGCGATGGCGCCGACGGCGATCGCGCCGAGCGGGCTGACCGCACCACCGGCGGGAGTGATGGCGACCAGACCGGCGACCGCGCCGGAGGCGGCGCCCAGCGTGGTGAACGCGCCGTGCCGGATCTTCTCGTAGATCAGCCAGGCCAGCATGGCGGCGGCGGTGGCGACCTGCGTGTTGACGAACATCAGCGCGCCGACGCCGTCGTCGTTGCCCAGCCACGAGCCGGCGTTGAAGCCGAACCAGCCGAACCACAGCAGACCGGCGCCGAGCATGACGAGCGGCAGGCTGTGCGGACGCATCGGGTCCTTCTTGAAGCCGACGCGCTTGCCGATGACGAGGATCACGCCGAGCGCCGCGGCGCCCGCGTTGATGTGGACCGCCGTACCACCGGCGAAGTCGATCACGCCCAGTTCGAAGGCCCAGCCGCCGGCGCCCCAGACCCAGTGCGCGACCGGGAAGTAGACGACCGTGGCCCACAGCGCGACGAACAGCGCCCACGCGGTGAACTTCACGCGGTCGGCCAGCGCGCCGCTGATCAGGGCAGGAGTGATGATCGCGAACATCAGCTGGAAGACCAGGAAGACGAAGATCGGGATGGTGTATCCGTCCCACAGCTCCGTCAGGCCGATGTTGCTGAGGCCCACCCAGTCCGAGTTCCAGCCGATGAGGCTGCCGGAGTCGGTGCCGAACGCCATGGAGAAGCCGTACAGCACCCACAGGATGGTGACGATCCCCAGACTGATGAAGCTCATCATCAGCATGTTCAGGGTGCTCTTGACGCGGACCATGCCTCCGTAGAAGAAGGCCAGGCCCGGGGTCATGAGCATCACCAGGGCGGAACAGATGAGCATGAAGCCTGTGTTGGCGGACGACAGCGTGGGTGCGTCCGCCGCAAGCGTGATGGCGGCTGATGCCATCGGCGTCTCCTCGTCGATTGGTACGGCCCCGTGCGGGCGAAGCCTGAGCGGATTGAGGGGTGGGCCGGTTATGCGCCATGAGATTGGCGCAGCGCCGTTTCGGTGGAAGCCCCTCGTTGTTTCGCCGCCGTGACGAAGGCGCCTTGTGTGTTACGCGTCGATGAACTGCCGGATCTCCGGCTGCCGGATCGTTATCGTGGCGCAACCTTCAATGAAGGTGTACAGGACCGGCCGCGGGCGGCCTTCCGATGACCTGGCATGGGGGAGCCGAGTCGGGCAGTTCGGGAAGGCCGGCCGCGGCCGGGGTTCTGGGGTTGTGCGGGATTTACCCGCGGCTGTCAGACCGCCTCCGCGCTCTCCGGCAGCTCCACCGCGAGCTTGTCCGTCAGGTCCACGACCTCGGCGAGATCCCCGAAGTCGCGTACGGCCGTGTCGACCGTCTTTCGAATACGAGTGTTGACGCGCTCGGAGCGCACCTTCTTGGCGACCTGCATGGCGTGCTCGGCGTAGACCGTGCTCTGCTCGGGCTCGCGCCGCAGCAGGTGCACGGTGGCCATGCCGATCAGGTTCAGCGCATACGACCGCTGGTGTTCGGCGTCCTTCGCGAACAGGTCCACGGCCTGCTGCATGACCGGCTCGGCCAGCGAGGCGTATGTCGGGCTGCGGCCGGCGACATAGGCGAGGTCGCGGTAGGAGTGGGAGTTCTCGCCGTACAGCTCGGCCTCGGAGAAGAAGCGGATCCAGTCGGGGTCCGGCTCGTCCCACTCATCGGCCTCGGAGAAGGTGTCCTCGGCCATCCGGACCGCCCGCTTGCACTTGCCGGGCTGACCCATGTTGGCGTAGGCGCGGGCCTCCATCGCATACAGCATGGACTGGGTGCGCGGGCTGGCGCAGTCCCGGCTGCCGTACTGCGCGAGGTGGACCAGCTCCAGGGCGTCGTCGGGCCGGCCGAGGTGGATCATCTGGCGGCTCATGCTGGAGAGGATGTACGAGCCGAGCGGCCGGTCACCGGCCTCCTTGGCGGCGTGCAGCGCGAGGACGAAGTACTTCTGGGCGGTGGGCTGGAGCCCGACGTCGTACGACATCCAGCCGGCCAGCTCCGCCAGCTCGGCTGCGACCTTGAACAGCTTCCTGGTGGTGGACTCCGGCTGGGGCTCCTGGAGCAGGTCGGTCACCTCGTGCAGCTGGCCCACGACCGCTTTGCGGCGCAGACCGCCGCCGCACTGGGCGTCCCACTGCCGGAACATCACGGTGGTGGACTCCAGCAGGTCCAGCTCGGGCCTGGACAGCCGACCGCGCGCGCGGGACGACGGGACGGGCCGGGTCTCCGCGCGCGGGGCGGACGGCGCAGGGACCAGCCAGCGCTGCATCGGCTCGATGAGGGCCGGGCCCGCAGCCAGGGCCAGCGAGCTCCCGAGGAAGCCGCGCCGCGCCAGCATCAGGTCGCTGCGCGAGAACTCGCTGAGCAGGGCCACCGTCTGCGGACCCGTCCAGGGCAGGTCGACGCCGGACACGGAGGGTGACTGGCGGGCGGCGCGCAGGCCGAGGTCCTCGACGGAGACGACACAGCCGAACCGCTCCGAGAACAGCTCGGACAGGATCCGCGGGATCGGCTCGCGGGGGTTCTCACCGTCGAGCCAGCGGCGTACGCGCGAGGTGTCGGTCGAGATGTGGTTGGCACCCAACTGGCGTGCGCGGCGGTTCACTTGGCGGGCCAGTTCGCCCTTCGACCAGCCGCTGCGCACGAACCAGGACGCGAGCAGCTCGTTCGGGCGCTTGTCAGCGTGCGCTGCGCCACCGGCGCTCGTACCGCTTCCGCTGTTGCCGCTCACTGGAACGCCCCCATCCCTTGGACCACTTGTCACCGAGTGCGCCAAGCCCTATCAGAATGCCGGTAAATACGGTCTCCCGTCCGGCAGTTGTCACCCTTCGAACGGAAAGCCGACTTGCCCCCGGCATACCCACGAGTGCATGTGCCCCGAGGCTCCGTGCACACACGGTAATCCTACGATCACGCCTCCAGCCATGGCGATCCGGGAAACGCCACCATTCGCCACCCCTTCGAATGAACTAACGGGCGCCTCCACGCGATTCACTTGACATAGGACGGCCGGAAGTGGGCGGAGCGAAGCACTCACAGGCGCGCGTCGCACTGTCCACAACCCTGGACGCTTCCAAGCGCCGCGTGAACCGAGCGGCGTCGGCGGGTAACCGGCCTTCTGAGGAACACACAGGGTCACGATGCGAATTCGCGCCGTAACCACTGGCGCGCTGGACCCGTTGGAGGGGGCATGGGCTTCACGATCGGCGGCATCCGGGAGATCCGATCCGGCTCGCGTCGGCGCGGCCGCGCCTCGGAGTGCACCGCCGTCGCCGAGTTCACCGGGCTGTGGGGCTGGGACGTGGTGCCCGGCGCGCGCGCCTCAGCGGGCGCCTGCTCGTGCGGCCGCTCCGACTGCGGTGCGCCCGGCGCACACCCCCTCGACTTCGCGCCGCAGATCCCGGCCGGGGCCACGCTCGACGAGGTCGCCAAGGCGTGGTCGGAGTTTCCCGGTGCCTCGGTGATGCTGCCGGCCGGGCGGGCGTTCGACGTGATCGAGGTGGCCGAGCCGGCCGGACGCCGTGCGTTGGCCCGGCTCGAACGGATGGGTCTCCCCCTCGGCCCGGTCACCGCCACGCCCGACGGCCGTGCCCAATTCCTGGTCGCCCCGGGCGCCGCCGCCGAGCTCCCCGAGCTCCTGTACCGCATGGGCTGGGACGACCCGCCCCACCTCGACCTGCGTGGTCTCGGCCCCGGTACGTCCATCACCGCCCCGCCGTCCGACCGGGGCGGACTGGGGCCGGTGCGCTGGCTGCGCCCGCCCGAACTGGACACGGCGACGAAGCCGCCGGCCGCGCGGCTGCTGCTGGGAACGCTGGCCTACGTGGCCCATCGGTCGCGCGCGTAGCTCTCGATACGGAAGAGCCCCACACCATCTGCACCATGAGTGGGGCTCTTCCTCGGGTACGACTTCTCGTACGTGCACTCAGTCGCCGATAAGCGCATCCACGAACGCCTCCGGCTCGAACGGCGCCAGGTCGTCGGCGCCCTCGCCGAGACCGACCAGTTTCACCGGCACGCCCAGCTCCCGCTGGACCGCGATCACGATGCCGCCCTTGGCCGTGCCGTCCAGCTTGGTGAGCACGATGCCGGTGATGTCGACGACCTCGGCGAAGACACGGGCCTGGACCAGACCGTTCTGCCCCGTCGTCGCGTCCAGCACGAGCAGCACCTCGTCGAGCGGCGCGTGCTTCTCGACGACCCGCTTGACCTTGCCGAGCTCGTCCATGAGGCCGGTCTTGGTGTGCAGGCGTCCGGCGGTGTCGATGAGGACGACGTCCGACCCCATCTCCTTGCCCTCCTTCACCGCGTCGAAGGCGACGGAGGCGGGGTCGCCGGCCTCCGGCCCGCGCACGGTGTAGGCGCCGACCCGCTCGCCCCAGGTCTGCAGCTGATCGGCGGCGGCGGCACGGAAGGTGTCGGCGGCACCCAGCACGACGCTGCGGCCGTCGGCCACGAGGACGCGGGCGAGCTTGCCGGTGGTGGTGGTCTTGCCGGTGCCGTTGACGCCGACGACCATCACGATGCCGGGCTTGCTGGTCTCCGGCTCGGTCTTGACCACGCGGTCCATGTCGGTGCCGACCAGCTTGAGCAGCTCCTCGCGCAACAGGCCGCGCAGCTCGTCGGGCGTGCGGGTGCCGAGGACCTTCACGCGCTCGCGCAGCCCCTCGACCAGCTCCTGGGTGGGCTGCACGCCGACGTCGGCGGTGAGCAGCGTGTCCTCGATCTCCTCCCAGGTGTCCTCGTCGAGGTGCTCGCGCGACAGGAGCGTGAGCAGCCCCTTGCCGAGGGCGGTCTGGGAGCGGGAGAGCCGGGCGCGCAGTCGGATCAGGCGGCCGGCGGTGGGCTCCGGTACCTCGATCTCGATCGGCGGGGGCTCTTCGACGACGGGCGGTTCCTCGACGGCGACCCCGGTCGAGCCGTCGGGAAGATCCACCTCCTCTATGGTCCGGCGCGGTTCGTCGCGCGGCGTCTCGGCCTCGTCGCCGACGTGCGGCTCGGCCGGAGGGGCGGTGATGTCGGGGGCGGCGGGCGGCGGCGGGGGCAGCTGCTTCTTGCGCCGGCTGCCGATGATGAGCCCGCCGAGCGCGCCGAGCACGACCACGGCGATGACTACAGCAAGGATGACGATGTCCATAACCCGTCCAGTATCGGCCATGGAGCCCGGCGACACCGCTCTGGATGTCTGACACACCGTCAGCTAACGTCCGCCTTCACACCCGCCCGGTGAAGGGGGACCCCCATGCCCGTCACGGTCGTACGCTTCAACCTCGTCGAGCCCGACGCGACCCCCGCCTCGCTCGCCGCCCGCTACCGGGCGGCCCTGGAGATGTCCGCGTACGCCGATGAGCACGGCATCACCACCGTGCAGACCGAGGAGCACCACGGCGCCGACAACAACTGGCTGCCGTCTCCGTTCGCCTTCGCGGCCGCGGTCTTCGGCGGGACACAGCGCGTCGCGGTCACCGTCTCCGCGATCATCGGCCCACTGCACGACCCGCTGCGGCTGGCCGAGGAGATCGCCGTACTGGACCTGCTGAGCGGCGGCCGGCTGGTGACGGTCGCCGGGATCGGCTACCGGCCCGAGGAGTACGCCCTGTTCGACGTGGACTGGAAGCGGCGCGGAAAGCTGCAGGACGAACTGCTGGAGACGGTGCTGAAGGCCTGGACCGGCGAGCCCTTCGAGTACCGGGGCCGTACGGTACGGGTCACTCCGCGTCCGTACACCGATCCGCACCCGCTCCTGCTGGTCGGCGGCTCCTCGAAGGCCGCCGCCCGCCGGGCCGCCCGGCTCGGCCTGCCGTTCTTCCCCAGCGCGCATCTGCCGGAGCTGGAGGCGTATTACAAGGAGCGCCTCGTCGAGTACGGCACCGCGGGCTGGACCATGATGCCGGCCGCCGAGACTCCGCTGCTGCACGTGGCCGAGGACCCCGACCGGGCGTGGGCGCAGTACGGGAGGCACTTCCTGCACGAGGCACGGACCTATGCCTCCTGGCAGTCCGGGGACATCCGCTCGGCGGTGAGGTCGGGGGCCACGACGGTGGAGGAACTGCGCGCGGAGGGCGTGTACCGGATCGTGACGCCCGAGGAGTGTGTGGCGCTGGCACAGGCGAACTACGTACTGCACCCGTTGTCGGGCGGGATGCCGGTGGAGGAGGGGTGGCGCAGCCTGCGGTTGTTCTGCGAGCAGGTGCTGCCGCGGCTCGCCGCCTGATCCCGTCGCATACGACCGCATCCGCCGCCCTGTCCCGTCGCATACGACACCGCCGCCCCGGCTCGGGCAGTGGCCGAGCCGGGGCGGCGACGAGGTTACGGGGAGAGGGGCAGCGGGGACTTGGCCCTTCTCCCCGAGTTCGGGGAGCCCTGAGACTCAGCCCATCTCCTCCAGCTTCTTGCCCTTGGTCTCGGGCACGAACTTGAGGATGAAGGGGATGGAGAGGAAGGCGAACACCGCGTACATGACGTAGGTGAGCGACAGGTTCCAGTCCGCCAGGTCCGGGAAGGTGATCGTGATCACCCAGTTGGCGATCCACTGGGCCGAGGCGGCCACACCCAGGGCGGCGGCACGGATCTTGTTCGGGAAGACCTCGCCGAGCATGACCCAGACGACCACGCCCCAGGACAGGGCGAAGAAGAGGACGAAGGCGTTGGCGGCGATCAGCGCCACGTAGCCCTGCGCGGTCGGCAGCGGGTCGTTGCCGTTCTGGAAGGAGAAGGACCAGGCGGCCGCCGCGAGCGAGATGCCCATACCGATGGAGCCGATGAGGGCCAGCGGCTTGCGGCCGATGCGGTCGACGAAGATCATCGCGATCACGGTGCCGATGATGTTGATGATCGAGGTCTCGAACGAGTAGAAGAACGAGCTCGACGGGTCGACGCCCACCGACTGCCACAGCAGGTTCGAGTAGTAGAAGATGACGTTGATGCCGACCAGCTGCTGGAAGACGGAGAGGCCGATGCCGATCCACACGATCGGCAGGAGGCCGGACCGGCCGCCCAGCAGGTCCTTGAACGTCGACTTGTGGTCGCTCTTCATGGCCTGCTCGATCTCGGTGACGCGGCCGTCCAGGTCCACGCCGCCCTCGACGTCGGTGAGCACCTTCTTCGCGTCCTCGATGCGGCCGACGCTGATCAGGTAGCGCGGGGACTCGGGGATGGCGAAGGACAGCAGGCCGTAGACGATGGCGGGCACGAGCATCACGCCGAGCATCCACTGCCAGGCCTCCAGGCCCGCGACCGTGCCGCGCTCCTCGCCGTCGGCCATGTTGAGGATGGCCCAGTTGACGAGCTGCGAGACCGCGATGCCGATGACGATGGCGGCCTGCTGGAAGGAGGCGAGCCTGCCTCGGTACGCGGGCGGGGCGACCTCGGCGATATAGGCGGGGCCGATGACCGAGGCCATGCCGATGGCGATGCCGCCGAGGACGCGCCAGGCGGCGAGGTCCCACGCGGCGAACGGGAGACCGGAACCGACGGCGCTCACGGCGAACAGCACCGCCGCGATCTGCATGACGCGGATGCGGCCGATGCGGTCGGCTATGCGGCCGGCGATTGCGGCGCCGAGGGCGCTGCCGAGCAGGGCGCTTGCGGCGACCGTACCGGTGACGCCTGAGCTGAGGTCGAACCGGGCCTGGATGCCGCCGTTGGCTCCGTTGATGACGGAACTGTCGTAGCCGAACAGGAAGCCGCCCATGGCAGCCGCCGCGGTGATGAAGACGACGTGCCCGAGATGTTCGGGGTGCGCCGTCCTCGCTCCTGACGTGGATGCCTGCGCTGTGCTGGTCACGTGTACTCCTCGGGCGCCGGCAACGCTGCCGGGTGGGGGTCAGCCGCTCCAAGTAGTGATACCTGAAGTTAAAAACAACGTTGCAGAGACTATGCCTTCAAGTATCGAAGTCAATACCCAAGAAGCTGTGACCTTGGAGACGCGACTGAGTGAGTTGTGTTCACTTCTTGAAGTGAACGTGAAGGGAAAGGTGCGGCGGGAGGTGATCGCGCCCGGTGGTCGGCAGCGGCAGGCGTCAACGCAGGCGCTGGCTGATGACCTTTGACACCCCGTCACCCTGCATGGAGACGCCGTACAGCGCGTCGGCGACCTCCATCGTGCGCTTCTGGTGGGTGATCACGATCAGCTGCGAGGCCTCCTGCAGCTCCTGCATGATGCGGATCAGCCGCTGGAGGTTGGTGTCGTCGAGGGCGGCCTCGACCTCGTCCATGACGTAGAACGGGCTCGGGCGGGCCTTGAAGATCGACACCAGCATCGCGACGGCGGTGAGTGAACGCTCACCACCCGAGAGCAGCGACAGCCGCTTGACCTTCTTGCCGGGCGGACGCGCCTCGACATCGACACCCGTGGTGAGCATGTTGTCGGGATCGGTCAGGATCAGCCGTCCCTCGCCACCGGGGAACAGCCGGCTGAAGACGCCCTCGAACTGCCGGGCCGTGTCCCGGTAGGCCTCGGTGAAGACCTGCTCGACGCGTTCGTCGACCTCCTTGACGACCTGGAGCAGGTCGGCGCGGGTCTTCTTCAGGTCTTCCAGCTGCTCGCTGAGGAACTTGTGCCGTTCCTCCAGTGCCGCGAACTCCTCCAGGGCGAGCGGGTTGACCTTGCCGAGCTGCTGGTAGGCGCGCTCGGCGGCCTTGAGCCGCTTCTCCTGTTCGCCCCGGACGAAGGGCTTGGGCTGGTTGCGGGGATGCTCGGGGTCCTCGGGGAGCTGCTCGCCCTCGGCGGCCAGGGAGGGCGGTACGAGCTGGTGGGGGCCGTATTCGGAGACGAGCCCGGCGGGCTCCACGCCCAGCTCCTCCAGCGCCTTGGTCTCCAGCTGCTCGATCCGCATCCGCTTCTCGGCGCCGAGGACCTCGCCGCGGTGGACGGAGTCGGTCAGCTTGTCGAGCTCGGCCTTGAGCTCGCGGCCCTCGTTACGGGCGACGGTGAGTTCCTGCTCGCGACGGGCCTTGGCGGCCTCGGCGGCGGTGCGCTCCTCGTCGGCGCGGGCGAGGGAGACCTCGACGTGCGCGAGGAGCTGCCGGGCACCGGAGGCGACGGCTTCCGCGACGGCCGCCTCGTGGCGCAGCCGGGCCCGCCGCTGCTCGGCACGCGCGCGTGCCTCGCGTTCGGCGCGGGCGGCACGGTCGAGGGAGTCGGCACGCCCGGCGAGTCCCTTGACGCGCTCCTCGTGGGTACGGACCTGGAGCCGGGCCTCCATCTCGGTCTGCCGGGCGTTGGCACCGTCGGCGGCGAGACGGTCCCGCACCGATGTGTCGGGCTCCTCCTCGACCGGCATCTCCTCGGCTACGGCGAGCCGCTCGGCCAGCTCCTCGGCCTCCTGGAGGGCCTTGTCCAGCGAGTCCTGCGCCCGCGCGGCGGCGGCGACGGACCGCTCGGCCTCGCCGGCGGCACCGCGCGCCTGCCCGGCGAGCCGCCCGAGCTGCTGCGCGACGGCCGACTTCTCCCGGTCGGCCGCCCTGCGCCGCTCCCCCAGCTCCTCGACCAGCCCGGCGCACTCCTTGCGCCGCTCGACCGCCGCATGCTGCGCCTCGGCCAGCTCCTCGCACCGCACGGCCAGCTCTTCCAGCTCGGCAGCGGCCTCGTCCACGGAGGCCTGCACTTCGAGGAGGCTGGGCGCCCCGGCGGACCCCCCGTGCGCGAAGTGCGCCCCGAGCAGGTCACCTTCGGCGGTTACGGCGGTGAGGTGGGGGTGGGTGTGGACGAGGTCTTCGGCGTCCTCGAGCGTGCCGACGACGACGATGCCGTGCAGGAGGCGTCGTACCGCCGGCATGAGGTCGGAAGGGCCGCGGACCAGATCTGCCGCGTGTCGCTGCGTGGCGTCCGCCGGTTCGTCGTGGCTGGTCTCGCCTCGCGGCGGAGCCGCGGATTGATACAGCCCCGCGCCCCTTTGGGGCGCCTCCGGTGACCCGGCGAGCAGGAGGGAGGCCCTTCCGCCGTCCTGCTTGCGCAGCATGCGGATCGCGTCCGCCGCCGCCGAAGCCGACGTCACCGCCAGCGCGTCCGCCGCCGCACCGAAGGCCGCCGCAAGCGGTACCTCGTAGCCCGGTGTCACCGTGAGCAGTTCCGCTGCGGGGCCCAGCAGTCCCGTGAGGCGGTCCTGCGCGCCGAGCAGGGCGCCGGTGCCGTCCTTGCGGCGCAGTCCCAGGGCGAGCGCCTCGTGGCGGGCCTGCGTCGCCGCGCGGCCGCGTTCCGCCGCGGTGGCCGCCTCGCGGGCTGCCGTGAGCGCGGCCTCGGCCTCGGCGAGCTGCTGCTTGGCGGCCTCGTGCTGCTCGGCGAGTTCCGCGTCGCCGGCGTCCAGGCCGTCGACCTCGGCCTGCAGCGCCTCGTACTCCTCCTGGGCGGCGAAGGCCCGCTCCTGGGCCTCGTCCCGTGCGGCGGCCAGGCGGTCGATCTCGGCCTGGGCGGAGGCTGCTCGTGAACGGGCCGCGTTGACCTGCCCGTTCAGCCGGGCGAGGCCCTCGCGGCGGTCGGCGATGGCGCGGGCGACGTCCTTCAGGCGCCGCTCTTCCTGCGTGAGTTCGCGCTCCAGCTCGGCGCGGTGCGCGACCGTGTCCTCCAGGGCCCGCTCGGCCGCCTCCAGGGCCGCTTCGAGCTCGGCCTCCTGCTCGCGGATCCGGGCGGCCTCGCGCTCCATGTCCTCGGGGTCACGGCCCCGCCGTTCCTCCGGCGGCGCGGAGGTCGCGCTCTTCACGCGTGCGTCGGCCAGCGAGATCGTGCCGCGCACCCGCTCGGCGAGCTGGGACAGCTCGTACCAGGTCTGCTGGGCCCGCTGGAGGCGCGGCGTGAGCTGCCGTACCTCGTCCTCCAGGAGGCCTTCGCGCTGGAGTGCCTTCTTCAGCTCCTGCTCGGCGGCCTCCTTGCGCTCCTTCAGCGCGGCCTCGTCGGCGACCTCGGTCTGGAGCGCCTGACGGAGCCGTACGAGATCGTCGGCGAGGAGGCGGAGTCGGGCGTCGCGCAGATCCGCCTGGATGACGGCGGCCCGGCGTGCGACCGCCGCCTGGCGGCCCAGGGGCTTGAGCTGTCGGCGCAGCTCGTCCGTCAGGTCCTGCACGCGCGCGAGGTTGGCCTGCATCGCGTCCAGCTTGCGCAGCGCCTTCTCCTTGCGCTTGCGGTGCTTGAGGACGCCGGCCGCCTCTTCGATGAAGGCGCGGCGGCCCATGGGGTCGGCGTGCAGGACGGAGTCGAGCTGGCCCTGGCCGACGATGACGTGCATCTCACGGCCGATGCCGGAGTCGGAGAGCAGTTCCTGGATGTCGAGGAGGCGACATGTGTCGCCGTTGATCTGGTACTCGCTGCCGCCGTTGCGGAACATGATCCGCGTGATGGTGACCTCGGCGTACTCGATGGGCAGTGCGCCGTCCGAGTTGTCGATGGTCAGCGAAACCTCGGCTCGGCCAAGTGGCGGACGGCCGGTCGTGCCGGCGAAGATGACGTCCTCCATCTTGCCGCCGCGCAGCGACTTGGCGCCCTGCTCACCCATGACCCAGCTGAGCGCGTCCACCACGTTGGACTTGCCCGAGCCGTTCGGTCCGACGACGCACGTGATGCCCGGCTCGAACCGGAGCGTGGTCGCCGAGGCGAACGACTTGAACCCGCGGAGGGTCAGGGCCTTGAGGTGCACGCCGCTGGACTCTACCGTCCGCCTGTATCTCGCTCCATGAACCCGCGGTTTCACCGTTGAACGTGCAGGGCACACCAGACGTTAAAGAGGGTGAAAGGATGCGCGGGGCAGTAAGCGGGGGCAAGAAAGAAGGGACGCCGAAGCGTCCCTTGCAACTTCTGGCGACTGGCTGGCCAGTCGCCTGACTACTACCTAGCGGTTGGATACGAGCCGCCCAAACCACTGCCTGTGCTGTCGTGGAGCAATGCAGTGATCAGGTGAGCGCAGGCTCCGCCTGGTGTGCGTCGATGCTCTCCATGATCCTGTCGTGAGAAGCGGCAGCCGTCAGCGCGTCGTTCTCCGCCTGGATCCGTCCGAGCTCGGATTCCAGGTCCTGGACACGCTGCTGGAGCCGTCGCATCTCGGCGAGGAGTCGAGGGTCGGAGCCGCCGACGTAACCGAGAAGCGCCTTTGCCATGATGGATGGTCCTCCACAATGAGTGACCGACCGAAGCGGTGTGGGTCGTGAGGGATTCGCACCCGCGGTTGCTTGGCAGGACTGTGGTTGTGCTGCCGTTCAGCCACGCCAAACAGCTAAGGTGCGCGGGGCTTTCAGCGTCTCACCAAAAAGTTTGACGGTCAACACGATCACGCCCCGTATTGGCGGGCAAACCCGGGGGCACACGGCCTTGAGACGGCTGCGCGGCGACTCCTGCGGGCCCTTCGGGGCGTGGCGATCATCCTTAAGTGCGGAGCCTGCCACCGCGAGCCGTTCTTGGCAACCACCTGCTCATTTCTGCTCGGGGCAGTTGCCCGTGGCAGGTCCCTCCGCTTGCGCCAGGGCGGCTTTACAGAACCGGCTCAACGGATGGCGAAGCCGTCGTAACCCCCGCGAGGTGTGTCCCAGATCTCGGTGACACCGTCCACCTGCCCGGGCGTGTCGTCGCCCCGGAGCCAGTCGAGGAGTCCTTCACAACCCTTGCGCGGACCCTCAGCGACCACTTGGACCCGGCCGTCGGCCAAATTGAGAGCAAAACCACTCAGGCCGCCGATCTCGAGAGCCTTGGCCCGCGTGAACCAGCGAAAACCCACACCTTGGACGCGTCCACGCACCCAGGCGACCAGCCGTACATCCTCGCTCATGACTGCAACCTAACGGGCCAATGTCTCTCCGGACACTTCCTCCCCTGCCGCCATGCGGTACCGTCCCCACCCAATGAATCTCATATGAAACTCACACGATCGAGTGAGTTCTGTGAGGACGTTGAGACCGCAGGGACCAGGAAGGCCAGGACATGGGACGCCACCGACGCTCCGCCGCCGGACGCGCCGCCACGGGCCGCGCCACGGGGGTCACACATTCGGACGGCTCTTACACGGAGGGCCACGACCCGCTCAACTCGTATGACGGCGAGCGGCCCACTATGGGCATCGCGCCCTATCTGAACCCTGAGGCGTACGCCGAGGCCTACGCGAAGAGTGACGCCTACCTCTTCGCCGAGGACGACGACTACGACCGGATCACCAACACCGCGACCTTCCCGAGCGACGCCGGCTCCATGAGCGGCTCCGCCTCCGGCATGGACACCGCGGTCTTTCGCAGCGACGGCTTCACTCCCAGCTCCGGCTCCCGTCGCCCCGGGAGCGGCGCGCACCGCCGCCGCAAGAAGAAGGCGACGGCGCCGGTGAAGACCGGTCTGCTCGGCGTCTCCGCGGCGGTCGCCCTGGGCACGGTCGCGGTCGCCACCGGTGTGGTGCCCGGCATCGACAACTACCGGCTCGGCGGCGGCAACGGCGCCGACAAGGTGCAGGCCGCCGACACCCCGACCAACTCCCCCAACGAGCAGGGCGGCACGTCCGGCAGCGCCGACAGCCACGACAACGGCTCCTCGACGAGCCGCGACAACGAACGGCCCACCTCGCCGGTCCCGTCGACGTCGTCGGCCGCACCGACGAAGACCCCGTCGCAGAAGCCCTCGGCCACGCCCAGCCAGAAGCCGAAGGAGACCCCTTCCCGTACGGCCACGAAGACGCCGGAGAAGGAGCCTGAGAAGAAGCCCGAGAAGGAGCGGACCAGCGCTCCGGTGGCGGTGTCCGCGCAGGCAGCCGCCGCGGCCGAGGTGCTGAAGCTCGTCAACGAGGAGCGCGCTCAGGTCGGCTGCAGCGCGGTCGCCGCCAACAGCTCGCTCACGGAGCTGGCCCAGGACTTCAGCAAGGACATGGCCCAGCGGGGCTTCTTCGACCACACCGACCCCGACGGCGCGTCCCCGTGGGACCGGGCCGCGAAGGCCGGCATCACCGACCTCGGCGGCGAGAACATAGCCCGCGGCCAGTCCGACGCGGCCGCGGTGATGGAAGCCTGGATGAACAGCCCCGGCCACAAGGCCAACATCCTGAACTGCGACTTCAAGACCCTCGGCGTGGGCGTGCAGCTCGGCGCCGGCGGTCCCTGGTGGACGCAGGACTTCGGGTACTGAGACACCGCTGACACGAAGCCGGGGCCCGAAGGGGGCGGAGCGCGTTCAGGCGCCACGGCCCCGGGCTTCGGCCGTCAGTCCTCGGCAAGCCCCAAGGGGCGCATGGCCGACCTGTAGTCGCCGGTGGTGACGAGCTCGTCGATGACGAGGACCATGGCGGGGATGCCCGGGTCCCGGACGATCAGGTCGTCCCAGCCGAAGAAGTACCGGCCCCCGAGGTACTCGCCGGTGCCCTTCCAGCGCTCCATCAGGCGGCGCGCCTCGTCGAGGGTGAAGACAGTTCCGGACCAGCGCTGCCCATCGGTGAACGTCACCCACACGTCAACGCTGCAGACCTCGTCGAGATCCTCCCCCGCGTCGGGCACGAAGCAGATCTCGTATCCGTCCCTGCGCACCCGGTAGAACGGGCCGTCCCACACAGTTCCCCCCAAGGCGCCGTCCCCCGCAGCCGGCTCGGTCGGCAGGCTACAGCGGGGACGGCGCCTCGCGCGCGTCCAATACAGCGTCCCTCAGACGGCCACGCGGCCCCGCGCGAGCACCTTCGCCGTGTCCGCCACCCGGCGCCCCAGGTGCTCGGCCGTCGCCACGTCGGCCTTGTGGACGGCCTCCGGCCCCTGGTCGGCGTTGGTCTGGGCGGCGGCGCCCGTGAAGACGCCGAGGCGGTTGAGGTCGTTCTCGGAGCCGGCGCTGCTGTTCCAGCCGGGGAGCAGGCCGAGGTTGATCCAGTGCATGCCGAGCTGGGCGGCAAGGATCTGGAAGAACTGCAGGGTGTGCAGCTTGTCGCCGCTCTTGGAGGCGGAGTTGGTGAAGCCGGCGGCCAGCTTGTCCGTCCAGGTCTGCTCGGCCCAGCGCTTGGAGGTGGCCTCGGCGAAGACGTGGAAGGCGCCGGATGCGGTGCCCATGTAGGTCGGTGAACCGAACACGATCGCGTCCGAGGCGTCGAGGGTCGCCCACTGCTCCTCGGTGATCTCGTCCACCTTGATCAGGTGCACCACGGCACCGGCCTCGACGGCACCGGAACGGACGGCTTCGGCGATGACGGCGGTGTGGCCGTAGCCGGAGTGGTAGGCGATGGAGACGACGGGGGTGGTCACTTGGGCACTCCTGAACGTAGGCAGCCCAGCGAGAAGCAGCTCACTGGTGATAACCAAAGGAAAGCACTAACTTCTAGTTAGTGCAACCTGCCGGTTAGCGCTGCGTTCGAGTACGCTTCAGATATGGACACCACGCAGGAGCGCACGGAGGCGCAGGACCTCCCGTACAACGTGTTCGCCAAGGCCTGCCCCTCGCGCGGCACGCTGGAGCACGTCACGGGTCGCTGGGGCGGGCTCACGCTCGGCGCCCTGTACGAGGGCTCGCTGCGCTTCAACGAGCTGCGCCGCCGGGTCGACGGCGTCAGCGAGAAGATGCTGTCCCAGACGCTGCACGCCCTGGAGCGGGACGGATTGGTGCACCGCGATGCCCAGCCGACGAACCCGCCGCGGGTCGACTACGAACTGACGCCCCTCGGGCGCGGTGTGGCGGAGCGGCTGCTGAACCTCATCCACTTCGTGGAGGGGCAGATGGACGACGTCCTCGAAGCACGTCTGCGCTACGACGAGACGCGCGGCGCCCTCTGACACTTCGGGCAGAAGTAGCTGGACCGGTTCATCCAGGCCCGCCTGCGCATCGGCGTACCGCACCTCTTGCAGGGCAGCCCTTCACGGCCGTACGCGTCGAGCGACCGGTCGAAGTAGCCCGACTCGCCGTTGACATTGACGTACAGGCTGTCGAAGCTCGTGCCGCCGACGGCGAGGGCGGCGTTCATGACGTCCCTTACGTGGCCCAGGAGTTCGAGGCTGCGCGGGCGCGTGAAGGCCGCGGTCGGGCGGTCGTAGTGGAGGCGGGCGCGCCAAAGGGCCTCGTCCGCGTAGATGTTGCCGACACCGCTGATCAACGACTGGTCGAGCAGGGCCCGTTTGATGGTCGAACGCTTGCGGCGCAGGGCCTGATGGAAGGCCTCGTCGTCGAAGAGCGGGTCGAGGGGGTCGCGGGCGATGTGCGCGATGACGTCGGGCAGCCCGTCGGGGGTGTTGTCGTGCAACGACAGGCCGCCGAAGGTGCGTTGGTCGACGAAGCGCAGTTCGGTGGCGAGGGCGTCCGCGAACCGCACCCGGATCCTGAGGTGCTTCTCGTCGGGCGCGGTGCTCGGCTGCACCAGCAGCTGACCGCTCATGCCGAGGTGGGCCAGGATCGACTGGTGCGTGTCCTCCAGGGGCAGCCACAGGTACTTGCCGCGGCGGCTGGGTGTGCCGATGCGGTGGCCCTTGAGGCGGTGCGCGAAGTCGTCGCCGCCCGCGATGTGCCGGCGTACGGCACGCGGGTGCAGCACCTCGGCATCGGCCACCGTACGGTGGGCGACCCACCGCTCCAGGCCACGTCGTACGACCTCGACCTCGGGCAACTCGGGCATGGGGATCCCCCGTAACACCTGCGCGGCCCGGCAGGGCCGCTCAATGGACCGAGCGCCCGCCCCACGGCGGGGTACGGGCGCTCGGATCGCGCTGTTCGGTCAGGCGGAGGCCGACGACGCATCGGCGCCGGGCTCGGCGGCATCGGCCGCCGACTTGCGGGCGCGCTCCTCCGCGGCGGCCTTGATGGCCCGCCACGCGGATTCCGCGGCCTGCTGCTCCGCCTCCTTCTTGCTGCGGCCGGTGCCGGTGCCGTACGAGACGCCTCCGACGCGGGCGGCAGCAGTGAAGGTCTTCTCGTGGTCGGGGCCGGTCTCCGTGACCAGGTACTCGGGCACGCCGAGCCCCTCGGTCGCGGTGAGCTCCTGGAGACTGGTCTTCCAGTCCAGGCCGGCTCCGAGGTTCGAGGACTTCTCGATCAGGGGGTCGAACAGGCGGTGCACCAGCTCCGCCGCCGAGTCCAGGCCCTGGTCGAGATAGACCGCGCCGATCACCGCTTCCAGGGTGTCGGCAAGGATGGACGCCTTGTCCCGGCCGCCCGTGCCCTCTTCACCGCGGCCGAGCCGGATGAAGGAACCCAGGTCGAGCCCGCGGCTGACCTCCGCCAGCGCACGAGAGTTGACCACCGCGGCCCGCAGCTTGGCCAGTTGGCCTTCGGGCAGGTCGGGGTGGGTGCGGTACAGCGTGTCCGTGACAACGAGGCCGAGGACGGAGTCCCCGAGGAACTCCAGGCGCTCGTTGGTGGGCAGGCCGCCGTTCTCGTACGCGTACGAACGGTGGGTCAGCGCACGCACCAGAAGGGCGGACTCGAGCTTGTACCCGAGCCGCCCTTCCAACAGCGTGTGGGACGAGGCCTGGTTGTCCGCCTTTTTACGGGCGTGTGGGTCCGCCTGGGCGTCTTCCGCCTTCTTGGCAGTGGACACAGTGCCTCTCACCAGCCGCTCAGACCTCGAGGACCTGGCGCTTGTTGTAGGTGCCGCAAGACGGGCACGCAATGTGCTGCTGCTTGGGCTCGTGGCAGCGCTCGCACGCAACCAGGGGGGTGACCGCAGCCTTCCACTGCGACCGGCGGTGGCGCGTGTTGCTGCGCGACATCTTCCGCTTCGGAACAGCCACGGCTACTTCTCCTGCTTCTCGTCGACGCCCGCTTCGGCGCCGCTCATCTCGTCCTTCTCGCCGTCCGTCATGGTCTCGGCGAGTCCCTGCAGTGCCGCCCAACGGATGTCGACGGCGTCATGGTGGTGGTCCGGGTCGTCCGCGAGACGTGCTCCGCACTGGGCGCACAGTCCAGGGCAGTCGTCCTGGCACACCGGCTGCATCGGCAGTGCGAGCACCACCGCATCACGCAGCACTGGTTCGAGGTCGAACAAGCCGTCCTCGAGAAAGAGCCTGTCCTCGTCGTCCTCGGCGTCGTCGCCGGGTTCCGTGCTGTGACGGCCCCGGTCGTCGGCGTCAGGGTACGAGAACATCTCCTGGAATTCCGCTTCGACGTCGAGCTGAAGCGGCTCCAGACACCTTACGCACTCCCCCTCGGCCTGTGCACGGCCGGTGCCTGTGACAAGCACCCCTTCCATGACCGACTCGAGTCGGAGTTCGAGCTCCATCGGGGCGCCTTCCGGCACTCCGATGACGCCCTGGATACCGAGATCCTTGGGGGCGTCGACCGTGCGGGTCAGGCGCTGGAGCGCACCGGGCCGCCGACCCAGCTCGTGCGTGTCGAACACGAGAGGGTTGCGGTGGTCGAGGCGGGCTGTCACGCCATTCCTGCTTTCGATCTGCTGAGCTCAGGGGGTTACTGCCCTTGAATGATCCCGGGCAGCGTTGATCGCGGACGTACACGCGACCGAAGAGCCAGGATACTGGACCTTTCGCTCATGGCCCAATCCGGTGGCTGCTTACTGGCCGCGCCCCTGCTCGTAGGCCCGCAACTGCTCCGCGCTGATCATGCTCGTGTCGAAGAGACTGGTCTCGTCGAGGGCGTAGCCCTGGCCGTCCTGTGCGGCCTGCTGCGGGACCTGATGCTGGGCGTGCTGGGCCTGGTGCGGGTCGTAGACAGCCTGCTGAGGGTCGTAGCCCTGGTAGGCGTAGGGATCGGCCTGCTGGTAGCCGTAAGGATCCTGCTGGCCCGCGTACTGCTGCTGATAGCCGGCGTACGGGTCCGCGGTCTGCTGCTGATAGCCGTACGCGGGCTGCGCTGCCTGCTGGTCGTACTGCTGCTGGGCCGGTACGGCGGCCGGCTGCTCGGTGGGCGCCGCCGGAGCCGCCGAGGCGTCCTGCTCCGCGAGCGCGGCCAGGTCGGCCAGGTAGTCGGCGTCGCTGGAGTGCTGGACGGTGCTGGTGTCGTCGGAGAGGGCGCCGAGGTCGTCGCTGGCGATACGGCCGTGCAGCTTCTGCCGGCCGCGGCCGACCGCCTCCAGGGTCTTGGCCAGCACTGCCTCGAAGGCGCCGAGCTTGACGTCGACGTAGTCGTCGGCGTTGCGGCGCAGGGTCTCCGGGTCGTGGCTGCGCTCGGGGGCGTCCTCGTCCTCGTAGCCGTGCTCGTCGGTGCCGGGTCCGGTGCCGAGGAGCTTCTCGCGGCCCCGGCCGACGGAGCCGAGGGTCTTGGTGAGGACGACCTCGAAGTTGGCGAGCTTGGAGTCGACGTAGTCGTCGGCCTCCGCGCGGATGTCCTCGGCCTCCTTGCGCGCCTCGGCGAGGATGCGGTCGGCCTCCGCCTGGGAGCGGCGGGCGACCTCGGTGTCGGAGATCAGCGAACCGCGCTCGGCGTGCGCGCCCTGGATGATCCGGTCGGCCTCCTGGCGGGCCTGCTCGACCATCTGCTCACGGCCCCCGATCAGCTCCTGAGCCTGGGCGAGGGAGCCGGGCAGGGCCGCACGGAGCTCTTCCAGCATCGAGAGCAGATCGGCGCGGTTGACCACGCACGAGGCCGACATGGGCATCGACCGGGCACCTGAGACCGAGGCGACGATCTCGTCGAGCTTCTTCTGCACGTCCACCGTGTGCTCGCCACTCTCTACAGCTGTGATGGAGACGGACGGGACGACTGTAGCCCCATCAGTCCTTGCGCAGGCGCTTGTTGAGGGCCTCCAGAACCACCGGCGGCACGAGGTGGGAGACGTCGCCGCCCCAGGTCGCCACCTCCTTGACCAGCGAGGAGGACAGGAAGCTGTAGGTGGGGTTGGTCGGGACGAAGAGCGTCTCCACGCCCGACAGGCCGATGTTCATCTGGGCCATCTGCAGCTCGTAGTCGAAGTCACTGACGGCACGCAGGCCCTTGACGATGGCCGGGATGTCGCGCTGCTTGCAGAAGTCGACGAGCAGGCCGTGGAAGGCCTCCACGCGGACGTTGCCGTACTCGGCCGTGACCTGGCGGATCAGGTCGAGCCGCTCGTCCACCTCGAGCAGGCCCTTCTTGGCCTTGTTGATCATGACGGCGACGTAGACCTCGTCATACAGCCTGGAGGCGCGGGAAATGATGTCGAGGTGTCCGTTGGTGATCGGGTCGAACGACCCGGGACATACGGCTCGGCGCACTTGTGATCCCTCGCTCTCGGGTCCGGTCATCGTGCGTCTTCGCACGTGGAGGCGGCGCGACCGTACCAAAACGTTCCCTCGCCGTAACGGCGGGCCCGGATCCCTTCAAAACCGTCCGGCCACCGGAACTCTCCGCCTCTGGTGCTGCGCTCCACGGTGACGAGCGCTTCGGCCGCGAGCCAGCCCCCCGAGCGGAGTGTGAGGAGAATCTCCCGAAGATCGTCGTCCGAGACGGCGTACGGGGGGTCGAGGAAGACGAGGTCGTACGGCTCGGTCGGCGCCGGGGTCTGGATGATCTGTTCGGCTTTGCCCGACCTGACCTCGGCGCCGGGGAGTCCGAGGCTCTTCACGTTCTCGCGGACGACCCTGGCGGCTCGGGCGTCGGCCTCGACCAGGAGGGTGTGGCCGGCGCCGCGGGAGAGTGCCTCCAGGCCGACGGCGCCCGAACCGGCGTAGAGGTCGAGGACGCGTTCGCCTCCCAGGGGGCCGCCGAGGAGGGACTGCCACGTGGAGAAGAGACCTTCGCGTGCGCGGTCGGAGGTCGGGCGGGTACCGGTCCCTGGCGGGACGGCCAGGCGACGTCCGCCGGCCGTGCCGGCGATCACGCGGGTCATCTTGGGTCCTTGTTCGGGGGTGGTTACGGGTTCAGTGTGGCAGCAGGTCCGTCGTGGTTGCTCGCGCCCGCCCGGCGGAGCCGCATGTCGACGCAGCCCCGCGCCCCTTCCGGGGCGACGCCGCTCACCCCTTTTCCAGGAACTGCTCCCTTTCGTCGTCCAGAAGGGCGTCCAGGGCCGTCCGCAGGCCGGGAAGTCCCGTCAGCTCCGGATCGGCAGCAACCAGCGTCGCCGCTTCCTCCCGCGCCTCCGCGATGATCTCCTCGTCCTCGATGACGGCCAGGACTCGCAGCGAGGAACGTGCCCCGGACTGGGCCTGGCCCAGGACGTCACCCTCGCGGCGCTGTTCGAGGTCGATGCGGGAGAGTTCGAAGCCGTCCAGGGTGGCGGCGACCGCGCCCAGGCGCTGGCGGGCCGGGCTGGCCTCCGGCATCTCCGTGACCAGGAGGCAGAGGCCAGGAGCGGAGCCTCGGCCGACCCGGCCGCGCAGCTGGTGGAGCTGGGAGACGCCGAAGCGGTCGGCGTCCATGATCACCATCGCGGTGGCGTTGGGGACGTTCACGCCGACCTCGATGACCGTCGTCGCGACCAGGACGTCGGTCTCGCCGGCGGCGAACCGGCGCATCACCGCGTCCTTGTCGTCAGGGTGCATACGGCCGTGCAGGACCTCGACCGCGAGGCCCTGGAGAGGCCCCTTGGCAAGCTGGTCCGCCACGTCCAGGACGGCGAGCGGCGGGCGCTTCTCCGCCTCGTCCTCCGGGGACTTCTTCTTGCCGGCTTTCTTCGGGTCGTCCTCCTCGTCCCCGATGCGGGGGCAGACGACGTACGCCTGATGGCCGTTGCCCACCTCCTCGCGCACGCGTTCCCAGGCGCGGGCCAGGAAGTGGGGCTTGTCGGCGGCCGGGACGACATGGCTGGCGATCGGTGAGCGGCCGGCCGGGAGCTGGTCGAGGACCGAGGTCTCCAGGTCGCCGAAGACGGTCATGGCGACCGTGCGCGGGATGGGCGTGGCCGTCATGACCAGGAGGTGGGGAGGCTGCTTGCCCTTGCCGCGCAGGGCGTCGCGCTGCTCCACGCCGAACCGGTGCTGTTCGTCCACGACGACCAGGCCGAGGTCGTGGAACTGCACCTTGTCCTCGATCAGCGCGTGTGTGCCGATCACGATCCCGGCCTCGCCGGTGACGAGATCGAGCAGCGCCTGGCGGCGGGCGGCGGCGCCCATGGACCCGGTCAGCACGACCACCTTCGTGGCCTGCTCCGCCCCGCCCAGCATCCCGCCCTCGGCGAGCTCGCCCATCATCTCGACGATCGACCGGTGATGCTGCTGGGCGAGCACTTCGGTGGGCGCGAGCATGGCGGCCTGCCCGCCCGCGTCGACGACGGCGAGCATGGCGCGCAGCGCCACCATCGTCTTGCCACTGCCCACCTCTCCCTGGAGCAACCGGTGCATCGGGTGTTCGGTGGCCAGGTCGTCGAAGATCTCCCTCGACACCTTCTGCTGGCCCTGCGTGAGGGTGAAGGGGAGCCGGTCGTCGAAGGCACTCAGGAGGCCGTCGGGCTTGGGTTTGCGGGCGACCGCCGGGAGTTGGGCGTCGGCGTGGCGGCGGCGGGCCAGGGCCACCTGGAGGACGAAGGCCTCGTCCCACTTGAGGCGGGAGCGGGCATCCTCGATGTCCGCCTTGGTGTGGGGGCGGTGGATCTTGAGGAGGGCCTCGGGGAGGGGAACCAGGCCGCGGCCCTCGCGCAGAGCGGCCGGGACGGGGTCGACCGCCTCCTGGGCGCTGGGCAGGACCGTCTGGATGGCCTTGCCGATCTTCCAGGACTCCAGCTTGGCGGTGGCGGGGTAGATCGGGATGAGGGCGCCGGCCCATGTCTCGACCGTTTCCTCCGAGTCGCCGCGCAGCAACTCGTACGCCGGGTGCGCCAGTTGGAGGCGGCGGTTGAAGACGGAGACCTTGCCCGCGAACATCGCACGGGTGCCCGGCAGGAGCTCCTTGTGGGGCTTGTGAACGCCGTTGCCGAAGAAGACCAGTTGGAGCCGGCCGCTGCCGTCGGTGATCGTGACTTCAAGGCGCTGGCCCTTGCCGCGCGGGGCCTTGCTGGAGGCGAAGGTGTGCAGGCGCGCGTCGGCGACCATGGCGACCACCGTGACGTGCTCGTCCATGGGGAGGTCGGCGAGGTGGGTGAGCTGGCCACGCTCCTCGTATCTGCGCGGGTAGTGGTGCAGCAGATCGCCGACGGTGTGCAGGCCGAGGTGCTCGGCCATCACCTTCGCGGTGGGAGGGCCGAGCACCTTCTTCAGTGGTTCTTCCAGTGCGGGCACGAGATCCATTCCACACCACGGCACTGACAATGCCGTAGAGGTCAGGGCGGCGGTGCGGGTAAACGTCCCGGAAACCCCTGGTCAGACGGCTCGTTTCGGCCCTAGGATGGCGCGCTCCGGCCATCCTTTCGCGGTCACCGCCTCACCGGGACCGCCCGACCCCGCGCCGTCGCGAAGTCCCCCCACCGGCGCAGCGACGATGGACTCCCAGACCTCACAGTCATCCCAGGCTCCCCAGCCGTCCCAGTCACCTCATACGTTCCAGGTCGACCTGCGCGGTCTGGTGGACCTGCTCTCCCACCATCTCTACTCCAGCCCGAAGGTCTACCTTCGGGAGCTGCTGCAGAACGCGGTCGACGCCATCACCGCCAGACGCGCCGAAGAGCCGGACGCGCCCGCCAAGGTCCGGCTGTACGCCGAGTCGGGCACCCTGCGGGTCGAGGACTCCGGGGTCGGACTGACCGAGGCGGACGTGCACAACCTCCTCGCCACCATCGGCCGTAGCTCCAAGCGGGCCGAGGGGCTTCAGGAGGCCCGGTCCGACTTCCTCGGCCAGTTCGGCATCGGTCTGCTGGCCTGTTTCGTGGTCGCCGAGCGCATCCGGGTGGTCAGCCGCAGCGCTCGTACGCCGGACGCGGCCCCCGTGGAGTGGACGGCGACGGACGACGGTTCGTACACCGTGCGGACGCTGCCGGACGACGCCCGCGCCGAACCGGGAACCACCGTGCACCTGGTGGCGCGGGCCGGGGCCGGGGAGTGGCTTGCGCAGGACCGGGTTCTCGCGCTGGCGCGGGACTTCGGCTCGCTGCTGCCGTACGACGTCCGGGTCGGCGACGAGGCGGTCACCGACCTGCCCGCGCCCTGGGACCGGCCGTACCCCTCCCCCGCCAACCGCAGGGTGGCCCTGGCCCGGCACTGTCACGACCTGTTCGGCTTCACACCGCTGGACTCGATCGAACTGGACGTGCCGCTCGCGGGGGTCCGCGGCGTCGCGTACGTCCTTCCGTCGGCGGTCAGCCCCGCCCAGCGGGCCGGTCACCGCGTCCACCTCAAGGGCATGCTGCTGACCGAGCGCGCCGAACAGCTGCTGCCCGACTGGGCGTTCTTCGTGCGCTGTGTCCTGGACACCGACAGCCTGCGGCCGACGGCCTCACGCGAGTCGCTGTACGAGGACGAGACGCTGGCGGGCGTACGGGAAGCACTCGGCGAAAGGATTCGGTCCTGGCTGACGGGGCTGGCGGCCGGCGATCCGGAACGGCTGGCGGCGTTCTTGTCCGTGCACCATCTGGGCGTGAAGTCGCTCGCGCGGCACGACAAGGAGATGCTGCGCACGATGCTGCCGTGGCTGCCCTTCGAGACGTCCGACGGGCGGCTGTCCCTGGAGGAGTTCGCGCAGCGGCACCCGGTGGTGCACTTCACCCGGACCGTCGAGGAGTACCGGCAGGTCGCGCCGATCGCGTCCGCGCAGGGCGTCGGGGTGATCAACGGCGGTTACACGTACGACAGCGAGCTGGTCGAGGCGCTGCCGTCGGTGCGGCCGGGGACGGTCGTCGCCGAGCTGGACGCGGACACCGTGACCGCCCATCTGGACTCGGTGGACCCGGCCGAGGAGCTGGCCCTTGCCGGCTTCCTGGCGGCCGCGCGGGCGAAGCTCGACCCGCTGGGCTGTGACGTCGTGCTGCGGGCCTTCCATCCGCTCTCCGTGCCCGCGCTGCACCTGGACGACCGGGCGGCCCGGCACGAGCAGGCGCGCGCGGAGGCCGAGGAGCAGGCCGACGACCTGTGGGCGGGCATCCTCGGCTCGCTGCGCGGCAGCGCGCCACGCGCGCGTCTGGTGCTCAACCACCTCAACCCGCTGATCCGGCGGATCAGTTCACTGGGCGATCCGGAGCTGATCGGCACCGCCACCGAGTCCCTCTACGGGCAGGCCCTGCTGATGGCGCAGCGCCCGCTCAGGCCGGCGGACTCGGCGCTGCTGAACCGGGCCTTCATCGGCCTGCTGGAGTGGGCCACGAACGGCGAGGAGGGCCGCCGATGAGCGACATCACGGACTTCGACTCGCTGCGCCGGGCGATGGCGGAGAACTCCGAGGAACCGGAGGGGCCCGCCCGCAACGCGCGCGCGGAGCAGCTGCTCGCCGAGGCCGAGAAGCTGGGCATCCCGCTCGCCGTGATCGAGGCGCTCGGACACCAGCTGAAGGTCTACAACTACAGCTCCGAGAAGGACAAGATGTTCGTCCCCTTCGCGCGTCTGCTGCGCATGTGGGACGAGCGGCCCGAGGACTTCGACGAGTACGAGACGCACTCGCTGCACTGGGTCTTCAAGTGGATGTCGTCCGGCATGCTCGACCAGCCGCACATCCCGCTCGCGTCGATCGAGAAGTGGCTCGGCGAGATGGAGCACCGCTACCGGCTCGCCGGGCACTCCGAACGGGCCGTGCGCAGCGCCGAGTTCAGTGTGGCCGCGCATGTCGGTGACATGGCGCGGGCCGAGCGGGCCTACGGTGCCTGGCTGGCGGCCGACCGGGACAGCATGGCCGACTGCCACGCGTGCGAGCTGCACGGGCAGGGCTGGTGGCAGGCCGAGCGGGGCCGGGACACGGAGGCGCTCGAGCTGTGGGCGCCGGTCCTGGAGGGCGAGTTCGCCTGCGCCCACGAGCCGCACACGGTCCTCGCGTCCTCCCTGGCGCCGCTGCTGCGCCTGGGCCGCGTGGACGAGGCCCGCGCCAACCATCTGCGGGGCTTCAGGCTCGTGCGGGCCATGGAGAGCATGCGCGGCGCCTACGCGGACCACGTCGAGTTCTGCGTGCTGACCGGCAACGAGGCGCGCGGCCTGGAGCTGCTCGCGGAGC
The DNA here is from genome assembly GCF_042900345.1 of Streptomyces sp. NPDC012935. Classification (NCBI taxonomy): domain Bacteria; kingdom Bacillati; phylum Actinomycetota; class Actinomycetes; order Kitasatosporales; family Streptomycetaceae; genus Streptomyces; species Streptomyces sp. NPDC012935. Next base: position 200,118 of record NZ_JBIBBC010000007.1, on the reverse strand, counting down.
GGCCGGCGTACTTCACGGACACCGGGCATCCACGCAGCAAGCTGGAGTTCATGGCGGTCGTGGCGCTGCTCATGGACCGCCTGACCGAGCTGGGGCTGGCCGAGCAGCGGGTTCCGGGGCCGGCGGGCCGCGACTGGACCGCCCGTGAACTCGCCGCACACGCGCGTGCGCAGGCCCTCGCGCTGGCGGCGGGCTTCGACGAGCGCAACGGCACGGAGCACGTCAGCGAGCGGGCACGCGCGCGTATGGCGCAGCGGCCACTGGTGGAGCGGCTGCCGCTGGGGGTGCGTACGGCTGCCCGGCCGCAGGCGGTGGCGTTGCCCGCACCGGCTGCGGCCGCCGCACCCGGCGGCTCCGAGGGCACCGGCGCGCAGGCCGACCTGCCCGCGCTGCTCGCCGAGGCACGGCGGCTGTCGGACACCCTTCAGCCCAACGCCATCGAGGCCTGGGCGGCCGTCTCCCGCGCCGCTGACGGCGTCGAGCTGCACCCCCTCGACCGCGCGGAGATCGCCGACCACCGGGCGATGGACCTGGGCCCCGAGGGCATCCCCCTCTTCGAGGAGGCCGCCGAGCTGTATGCGGCGGCGGGCGATCCAGGCGAGGCGCTGGCGGCCCGCGCGCGTGGAGCGTATGTAAGCGCTCTCACCGGCGAGGTGCCGCAGGCCCTCACGGCGATCGCCGACCTGTACGACCGGGTTCTCGCGCTGTACGCCGAGGACGGCACTGGCGTACGTCAGACGGCGGCCGTGCTGATGAGCCGGGCGCGGATTCTGATGCGGCGGGTGCACGAGGCGGAGGGCGCGGTGCAGGAGCGCGTCGTGCCCGACGCCGAGGCTGCCGCCCGCGAGGTGCTCGCGCTCGTCGAGGGGCAGACCGGGGACGACGTACGGCTGACCTCGCGGGTCGCGGAGGCCCGGGCGATGCTCGCGGAGCTGGCCGCGCTGGCCGGGGACGTGGAGGGGGCAGCGGAGCTGTTCGCGCGGGCCTCGGCGGAGTTCGTCGGGGCCGGGCTGCCATGGTTCGCGGTGGAGTATGAGGCCCGGCTGGCCGGGCTCGCGCACCATCTCGGCGACACCGCGGAGGCCGAGCGGGCGCTGCGGGCGGCCCTGGAGCACGGCGGGCCGCACCTGGAGGCGACGGGGCGGGCCCAGCTGCACCTCCAGCTGGCCGAGGTGCTCGGCGGCCGGGGGCTGTCCGAGGAGGCCGCCGAGCACGCTCTTCAGGCGGCGCACTGGGCCGACGAGGCGGGCGAGAGCCGGACGCTGGGCGCCTGGGCGCGGCAGCAGTTGGGCGGGTTCCTGCTGCGTCAGGGACGGTTCGCCGAGGCCGCCGAGGTGCTGGAGTCGGCGCTGCCCGACCTGAGCGCCGAGACGCACGGCGACGGCGCGGTCGTCCAGACGCAGTGGTGGCTCGGCGACTGCCTGAGCGAGCTCGGCGAGCACCGCGAGGCGGCCGAACGCCGATTGCAGGCGGCCGAGATCGCCCGGCACTGGCCCGAGCAGCACGACCACGCCACCCTGGCCCACCTCGCCGCGGAGTCTCTCGGCCACGCGGGCCGGCACACCGAGGCGGACCAGGCGTACGCCCGAGCGGGCGCGCTGTGGCGCACCCTCGGCAATGTGCACGGCCTGATCCGCTCCCTGCGTGCCCGCGCGTGGCTGGCGCTGCGGGTGGAGGACGCGGAGGGCAGGTCGGACACGGCGTCCGCGTTGATGGCGAGCGCGGTCGAGGAGTGCAGGGCGGCGCTGGAGGCGGTCGACGACGACGCGGCGCGCGAACGCCTGGTCGCCGAACTCGGCCACACCCACCGGCAGTTCGGTGACCTGCTCGCCCGCTCGGCCGCGGAGGACGCCGAGGACGAGTCGATCCGGACCGCGCTGGAGGAGGCCCTGGCCCAAGTGACGCGGGCCGTCGCGGTGTTCGCCTCCCTCGGCGGGGAGGCCCTGCACAGCCGCACCGGCGCCGAACTCGCCGCGGGCTGGCTGGAGGCCGACCTGAGCCGCCCGGCCGAGGCCGCGGCACGCGCGCGTGCGGTGCTGGTGGCGTACGACGGCCACGACGAGGACGACGAGGCGGCGCAGGAGCGGCGGGCGGAGGCCGCCCAGATGCTCCACGTGGTGCAGGAGCAGGCAGACGCGGAGCAGGGCAGGGCGTAGCTCCCGGCCGGAACCGGGGCCTTTCGGCGTGGCGCTACTCCACGCCGATGAGCAGCAGCGCCCCCTGCCGCCCGCCCCGGTAGACCACGGTGTCGACGGCGAGATACGACTCGCGCACGCGTGCTTCGAGGTGCTCGGCGATCGTCTCGGGCGCCTCGTCGCCGAGGACGAGGGTGACGAGTTCACCGCCGGCCGAGAGCATGCGGTCGAGGACGGTCTCGGCGGTGGCCGTGACGTCCGTCCCGATCACGGCCACGTCCCCGTCGATGAGGCCGAGGACGTCGCCGGCCTGGCAGATGCCGGCCATGGTCCAGGACTGGCGCTCGGCGACGGCGACCTCGGCGTAGCGGGTCGCGCCGGCCGCCGAGGTCATCGACACGACGTCCTCGTCGAAGCGGCGGTCCGGCTCGTGCACGGCGAGTGCCGCGATGCCCTGCACTGCGGAGCGGGTGGGGATCAGTGCCACGCGGATGCCCTCGGTGCGGGCCTGCTCGGCCGCCGCGGCCGCGGTGTGGCGCAGTTCGGCGTCATTGGGCAGCAGCACGACCTCACGCGCGTGGGCCCGCCGTACGGCCTGCACGAGCTCCCCGCTCGCGGGCGGTTCCCCCGGGCGCGCGAGGACGGTGGTCGCGCCGGCCTCGCTGTACAGCCCGGCCAGGCCCTCGCCGGGCACGACGGCGACGACGGCGCGCTGGGCCCGCTCCCGGGGCGGCCGTTCGGCACCCGTGGTGTGCACGTCCCCGGCACCGAAGTGGGTGATCCGGATCCGGTACGGCCGCCCGGCCTCGACGCCGGCCTCCACGGCGGCCCCGGCGTCGTCGACGTGCACGTGCACGTTCCACAGCCCGTCACCGCCGACGATCACGAGCGAGTCCCCGAGGGCGTCGAGCCGCCCCCGCAGCCGCGCCACGGCCGCGTCCTCGGCCTCCAGCAGGTAGATCACCTCGAACGCGGGCGCGCCCGCCGCGACGGCGTCGGTGCAGTCCTCGGCGCCGGCGTGAGGGGTCCCGTCATCGGGTGGACCGCCCTGCACACGCGCGTGCGTCCCGGCGACCTGGTGGGCCACCGGGGCCGCGGCCTCCCCCGTGAACGTCTCCACCAGCGCGCCCAGCACCGCCAGGAGTCCCCGTCCGCCGGCGTCGACGACCCCCGCACGCTCCAGCACCGCCAGTTGCCCGGGCGTCTCGGCCAGCGCCACGCGCGCGCCTTCGTAAGCCGCCCGCGCGACGGCCCCGCAGTCGTCGTGCGCGGCCCCGCCTGCCGCGTCGGCGGCTGCCGAGGCGACCGTGAGGACGGTTCCCTCGACGGGGTGGGCCACAGCCTGCCGGGCGGAGTCCGCGGCCTGCCGCAGGGCGAGCCGGAGGCCGGAGCCATCGGTGTGAGCCGTCTCACCTTCGGCGGCGAGCACCTGAGCCATGCCGCGCAGCAGCTGGGCGAGGATCGTCCCGGAGTTCCCGCGGGCGCCGATCAGGGCCCCGTGCGCCATCGCGCGGGCGGCGTCCGCGAGGGTGGGCTTGCCCACGTCGTACGCGGCGAACACGGCCTCCACCGCTGCGACCGCCGACTCCACCGTCAGGTACAGGTTCGTCCCGGTGTCCCCGTCGGCCACGGGGTAGACGTTGATCGCGTCGATCTCCTCGCGCGCCCGACCGAGTGACTCCAGCGCGAGGCCGCACCAGGTGCGCACCGCGAGAGCATCGAAGAATGTCTGCGGCACCTGCGCCACCTGCGCCTCCTTGAGCTGCCGGCCGTGGCACGCAGCGTAGACCCAGGGCGGGTGCGGGCCGGAAGCGGGCCGGGAGCGGGCCCCTGATCAGGCATGGTAGTTTCGTTGGACTGGCGCAGTCGTTGTATGCTGCTCCGGTTGCCCGATGAAAATCGGGCCGTTCCCCTGGCAGCGCCACTCAGATCTCTGATCGTAGATCTCGATCCCGGCATGCCGGGATTATCCGTAAGAGCATCTGAAGTCTTTGGAGTGACCCGTGGCTGCCAACTGCGACGTCTGCGGCAAGGGGCCGGGCTTCGGCAACAACATCTCGCACTCGCACCGCCGTACGTCCCGTCGCTGGAACCCGAACATCCAGCGCGTGCGTACCGTGGTCGGCGGGACGCCGAAGCGCGTGAACGCCTGCACCTCGTGCATCAAGGCCGGCAAGGTCTCGCGCTGACGCACAGCTAAGCGCGCGGCCACAGCTGGTTCGCTGCAGTAAGCCGGTCCACCTCAGGGTGGGCCGGCTTTTTGCCATTCCCGTGGACCGGACTCTTGCCGTGCGCGAGGCAAGGATCCGCGGCGTCAACGGGCCGTGGTACCCCGCCTCAGAGCCCAGCCGTGATCCACGGGCCCGATCCCCCCGCCGAGTGCGAACCCGGCGGCGATGGCGCCCGTGACGTACTCCTTGGCGGCCGCCGCCGCGTCCGGCACGGACAGCCCCTTCGCGAGGTGTGCAGCGATCGCGGAGGCGAGCGTGCACCCCGTGCCGTGGGTGTGGCGGTTGTCGTGGCGCGGGGCGCGCAGCCAGAACTCCTCACAACCGTCGGTGAGGAGGTCCACGGCGTCGCCCGCGAGATGGCCGCCCTTCACCACGACCCACCGGGGTCCGTAGGCCAGCACGGCCGCCGCGGCCCGCCTGAGGTCGTCCTCAGCCTCGACGTGGACGCCGGTGAGCTGGGCCACCTCGTCGAGGTTCGGGGTCGCCACGGTCGCCACCGGCAGCAGCTTCGTGCGCACGGAATCCAGCGCCGACGCCGCCAGCAGAGAGTCGCCGTGCTTGGACACCCCCACCGGGTCGATCACGGCGGGCACGTCGGTGCCGCCGATCAATTCGGCCACCGTCTCGACGAGTTCGGCCGACGCGAGCATGCCCGTCTTGACCGCCTGTACGCCGATGTCGTCGACCACGCTGCGGTACTGGGCCCGTACCGCGTCCACCGGCAGCTCCCAAGCGCCCTGCACGCCAAGGGAGTTCTGGGCGGTGACAGCGGTGATCACGCTCATGCCGTGCACGCCGAGCGCGAGCATCGTCTTCAGGTCGGCCTGGATGCCCGCGCCGCCGCCGGAGTCGGAGCCCGCCACCGTAAGGACGCCCGGGATCATGACTCGATGTCCCCTCCGAAGTGGTCCCAGCCGCCCTTACGGGTCCACGGCGCCCCGTCCACCGTCACCTGGGGCAGCGCCGAGGGGTTGAGGACCTCGCCGATGACCTTCCAGCGGGCCGGCAGCTTCACGTCCGGCGGGAAGGTCGCCACGATCGCGTGGTCCTCTCCCCCGGTCAGTACCCACTGCATGGGGTCCACGCCGACGGCCTGCCCGATGTCGTTCATCTGGGAGGGGATGTCGATCGCCCCGGAGCGGATGTCGATACGGACCTTGCTGGCCTCGGCGATGTGCCCCAGGTCGGCGATCAGCCCGTCGCTCACGTCGCACATCGCGGTGGCGCCGAGCCCTGCGGCGGCCGGACCCGCGTGATACGGCGGCTCGGGGCGCCGGTGTGCCTCGACGAAGGCGCGCGGCGAGCGGAAACCGCGGGCGAGCACGGCGTACCCGGCCGCGGACCAGCCCAGCCAGCCCGTCACGGCGACGAGGTCGCCGGGCTGCGCTCCCGCCCGCGTCACGGGCTCCTGATTGCGCAGATCGCCGAGCGCGGTGATCGACACCATGATCGTGTCGCCCCGTACGACATCCCCGCCGACCACGGAGGCACCCGCGACCTGGCACTCGTCACGCAGGCCGTCCATCAGCTCGGTCGGCCAGGTCACCGGGAGTTCGGCGGGGACGACCAGGCCGAGCAGCAGCGCGGTCGGCACGGCGCCCATGGCGGCGATGTCCGCGAGGTTCTGCGCGGCGGCCTTGCGGCCCACGTCGTAGGCCGTGGACCAGTCACGGCGGAAGTGCCGCCCCTCCAGCAGGATGTCGGTGCTGGCGACCACCCTGCGGTCCGGAGCGGCCACCACCGCGGCGTCGTCGCCGGGGCCGACCCGGACCGCCGGGGTGGTGGTGAGACGGGAGGTGAGCTCCCTGATGAGCCCGAACTCGCCGAGCTCACCAACAGTGCCCTTCATTGCCCTTACGCCCCTTCTGTCCCTGTCCGCACCCGGTCGCGCGTCACGACTGGCCTCGCTACGGTCGACGTGTACGTCAACATCTGTCCTGCCTGCACCCTGGCGCGCAAGCCCCGGCCATCGCAGGTCTCCCCGCGGCGAGCGGCGACGCGATACCGTGGCGTTCCTTTTCCCCACATGATCCTCGTGGCCGCCCTGGAGGTTCCGTGGTACAGGCGTACATCCTGATCCAGACGGAGGTCGGCAAAGCGTCGACCGTCGCCGAGACGATCAGCAAGATCCCTGGAGTCATCCAGGCCGAGGACGTCACAGGACCGTACGACGTCATCGTGCGCGCCCAGGCCGACACCGTCGACGAGCTGGGTCGCCTGGTGGTCGCCAAGGTCCAGCAAGTGGACGGCATCACCCGCACCCTGACCTGCCCGGTCGTACATCTGTAGCCCCCGTCTACCCTTGGCCGGTGAACTCTTTGCGTCACCGGCACATTTCTGTCCTCGGGCTGCCCGCGCTCGTCCTGCTGATCACCGCAGCGGGCTGCTCATCAGCAGACGGCAGCGCGTCGGCGGCGGTTCCCAGCCCCGGCGCGAAGGCCGGGCAACTGTGCCGGAACCTCGACAAGGTGCTGCCGGCCAAGGTGGACGGTGAGAGCCGTGAGGACCCCTCGCCCGCCTCCGCGCTGACCGCGGGCTGGGGGGACTCGGCGATCATACTGCGGTGCGGTGTACCGCAGCCGCCGAAGATGGTCGATCCGAAGGTGGCCGAGGGGCGGGATCCGGACGCCGTGGCCGGTGGCGTGGAAGGCGTCAGGTGGCTGATGGAGAAGCAGGACGGCGGCGGGTACCGGTTCACGACCGCCGGCCGTCTCGCATATGTCGAGGTCAGCGTGGCGGAGGCCCGCGACAGCTCGGGTGTGCTGATCGACCTGGCCCCGGCCATCAAGAAGGCGATCCCCGAGGGGATCGCCAACTGAACGGTTCGGGCCTCGCCGGTAACGGACCGGATCCGTCCGGCTCCTACCTGAGACCCGTCGACCTGCGCAGCGCCGCCTCGATCAGCCGGTCCACCAGGTCCGGGTAGCTGATCCCGCTCGCCTGCCACATCTGCGGGTACATCGAGATCGGCGTGAAACCGGGCATCGTGTTGATCTCGTTGATCACGAACTCGCCGTCCTCGGTGAGGAAGAAGTCCGCCCGCACCAGCCCCTCGCACGAAGCCGCCTCGAAGGCTTCCACCGCCAGGCGCTGGACCTCCGCCGTCTCCTGCGGCGTCAGGGGCGCCGGCACGATCCCCGGCGTCGAGTCGATGTACTTGGCCTCGAAGTCGTAGTACGCGTGCGCGTCCGGCGGCGGGATCTCCGCGGGAACGGAGGCGCGCGGGCCCTCCTCGAACTCCAGCACCCCGCACTCGATCTCCCGGCCGCGCAGTGCCGCCTCGACGAGGATCTTCGGGTCGTGCCGCTGGGCCTCGGCGATCGCCTCGTCCAGGCCGGACAGGTCCTCGACCTTGGTGATGCCGATCGACGAGCCCGCGCGCGCGGGCTTCACGAAGAGCGGCCAGCCGTGGTCGCCGGCGAGGTCGATGATCTTCTTGCGGGCGGCGGACTCGTCCCGCTCCCACTCGCGGGGCCGGATCACCACATACGGGCCCACCTTGAGCCCGAACGAGGTGAACACCCGCTTCATGTACTCCTTGTCCTGGCCGACGGCCGAGGCGAGCACTCCCGCGCCCACGTACGGCACGCCGGAGAGCTCCAGGAGGCCCTGGAGGGTCCCGTCCTCGCCGTAGGGACCGTGGAGCACCGGGAAGACGACGTCGATCTCGCCCAGCGCCTTGGGCACCGATCCGGGCTCGGTGTAGACGACTTCGCGGTTCGCCGGGTCGACGGGGAGCACCACGCCGCCCTCGCTCGACTCGGCCAGCTCCTCGACGTGGGGCGTACGGCGCTCGGTGATCGCCATGCGGTCCGGATCGTCGGCGGTGAGCACCCAGCGCCCGCTCTGCGTGATGCCGATCGGCAGGACGTCGTACTTCGTCCGGTCGATCGCACGCAGTACGGCGCCGGCGGTGACCATGGAGATCCCGTGCTCGGAGCTGCGGCCGCCGAACACGACGGCCACGCGCGGCTTGCGCGGCTGCTGGTCAGGGCTCTGGGGGAGGTTCTCGGTGCTCATATCGCGTTGAGCGTACCCGTCCGTAGGGTCCGAGTCAGCGTCCGGAGGGTCGGCTTCGCTCAGCGTCGCTCCGGCTTCGCGCTGCGCGACATGAGCTCCTTCAGGGCGACCACGGGCGGCTTGCCCTCGTGCACGATGCCGACGACGGTCTCCGTGATGGGCATGTCTACGCCGTGCCGGCGGGCCAGATCCAGCACGGACTCACAGGACTTGACGCCCTCGGCGGTCTGCTTGGTGACCGCGATGGTCTCCTGCAGGGTCATGCCCTTGCCGAGGTTGGTGCCGAAGGTGTGGTTGCGCGACAGCGGCGAGGAGCAGGTCGCCACCAGGTCGCCGAGGCCGGCGAGTCCGGCGAACGTCATCGGGTCGGCGCCCAGCCGGACCCCGAGCCGCGCGGTCTCGGCGAGGCCGCGCGTGATGAGCGAGCCCTTGGCGTTGTCGCCGAGCCCCATGCCGTCCGCGATGCCGACGGCGAGCCCGATGACGTTCTTCACGGCACCGCCCAGCTCGCAGCCCACCACGTCGGTCTCGGTGTACGGCCTGAAGTACGGCGTGTGGCAGGCGGCCTGGAGGCGCTGCGCGACGGCCTCGTCGGTGCAGGCGACGACGGCCGCGGCGGGCATCCGCGCGGCGATCTCACGGGCGAGGTTCGGTCCCGTGACCACGGCGATCCGGTCCGAACCGACCTTGGCGACATCATCGATGACCTCGCTCATCCGCATCGCGGAGCCGAGTTCGACGCCCTTCATCAGCGAGACGAGGACCGTGCCGGGCGCGAGCAGCGGGGTCCACTCGGCGAGGTTGCCGCGCAGTGTCTGCGAGGGGATCGCGAGGACGGTGAAGTCGGCGCCGTGCGCGGCCTCGGCGGCGTCGGCCGTCGCCCGCAGGTTCTCCGGGAGCTCGACGCCGGGGAGGTAGTCGGGGTTCGTGCGGGTCGAGTTGACCGCTTCCGCGAGTTCGGGACGGCGGGCCCAGAGGGTCACCTCGCAGCCCGCGTCGGCGAGGACCATGCCGAAGGCGGTGCCCCACGACCCCGTGCCCATGACGGCCGCCTTGACGGGCTTGCTCACGTGCCCTGCCCCTCTTCCTGCCCGGCCTTGGGCTGCAACGGCGTCTGGTGGTTCTGCGCGGCGGTCCGGCGCCGCTGCTCGATGCGCTCCTGACGCGGATCGTACGGCGTCTCGGGCGCCTTCTCGCCGCGGATCTCCTCCAGCTGGCGAGTGACGGCGGCCATGATGACCTCGGTCGCCTCCTTCAGCAACTCCGGGGTCATCTCCTTGTCGTAGAAGCGCGCGAGGTCGACCGGCGGACCCGCGAGCACCCGGTGGGTCTTGCGCGGAAGGATGTTGGCCTTCTTGGCGTACGGCGGCAGCAACTCGTTGGCGCCCCACTGCGCTACGGGGATCACCGGGCACTTGGTCTGCAGGGCGACGCGGGCGGCACCGGTCTTGCCCGTCATGGGCCACTGGTCCGGGTCCCGGGTGATGGTGCCCTCGGGGTAGAACGCCACGCACTCACCGCGCTCCACGGCGTCGATCGCGGCCCGGAAGGCGCTCAGTGCGTCCGTGGTCTCCCGGTAGACGGGGATCTGGCCGGTGCCGCGCATCGCGGCACCGACGAATCCCTTCTTGAAAAGCCCGCTCTTCGCGAGGAATCGCGGAACCCGGCCGGTGTTGTACTGAAAGTGCCCGTACGTGAAGGGATCGATGTGCGAATTGTGGTTCACCGCGGTGATAAATCCACCCTCGGCCGGAATGTGCTCCATTCCACGCCAATCCCGCTTGATCAGAACCACGAGCGGCGGTTTGCAGAGCACCGCAGCGAAGCGGTACCAGAAGCCGATTCTGCGGCGGGGCACGCGGAGCACCTTCCTCTAGGAATCAAGGACATCGGACCCGGGAGCCGCACAAGTGTCGCCCCAGGCCGCCAGTCTGTCGAGAACACCGTACGCCTCGCCGCCACGGCTGCCAGATGCCCCTGGTGACTGCTGAGTGACAATGGCCGCGACTAGAGAGGGACGGAACGCGCGTGCAGTGGACCTTGGTCATACCCCTGAAACCCTTGGCGCGGGCGAAGAGCAGGCTCTCGGACACCGCCTCGGACGGGCTGCGCCCGGGCCTGGCCCTCGCATTCGCCCAGGACACCGTGGTGGCGGCGCTGGCCTGCCCGGCGGTGAAGGATGTGGCAGTCGTCACGGGCGACACGCTGGCGGGCCGCGAGCTGGGCGCACTTGGCGCACATATCGTCCCGGACGAGCCGGGCGGCGGCCTGAACGCGGCACTGGCGCACGCAGCGGCAGTCGTACGGTCGTCCCGTCCCGAAAGCCCCGTGGCGGCCCTGAACGCCGATCTCCCCGCCCTGCGTCCGCTGGAATTGGCCCGCGTGCTGGACGCGGCGGCGGAATTCCCCCGAGCTTTTCTCCCGGACTCCGCGGCAATCGGCACCACTCTGCTGGCCGCTGCCCCCGGACATGAATTGCGGCCGGCATTCGGCGAGGATTCACGGGCCCGCCATCGCCAGTCCGGGGCGGTGGAACTGCGCCTCGACGAGGTGGATTCGGTGCGCCAGGACGTGGACACCGGCGAGGATCTGCGGGCCGCACTGGCCCTGGGCGTGGGCCCGCGAACGGCGTCGGCAGCTGCTCGCCTGCTCATGGCACCGCACCCGAACCACAACCCGTCATAGGGTGGCAGCCATGCAGGCCACCGCTTACACCTACGACGAAGACACCCGCTGCGGCAGCGTCCTCCTGGACGACGGCACCCCCGTCCCCTTCGACGCTCCGGCGTTCGACGCGGGCGGCCTGAGGCTGCTGCGCCCCGGGCAGCGGGTCCGCATCGAGACGGAAGGCGACGGCGAGGCCCTGCGGATCACGCTGGTGACGCTGCAGACGCTCTAGGAACACGCCGCGGGCCGGACTCCACTCGGAGTCCGGCCCGGCGCGTGAGTGCCCTGCGGTTCTACCTGTGACCCGCAGTTCTACCTCTTGCGGGCGGTGGCCTTCTTGGCGGTGGTCTTGCGAGCCGTCGACTTCTTGGCCGGCGCCTTCTTGGCGGTCGCCTTCTTCGCCGGGGCCTTCTTGGCGGTCGCCTTCTTCGCCGTGGTCTTCTTCGCCGCGGTGGTCTTGGCGGTCGCCGTGGTCTTCTTCGCCGGCGCCTTCTTCGCGGTGGTCTTCTTGGCGGCGGCCGTGGTCTTCTTGGCCGTCGTCTTCTTCGCGGTCGTCTTCTTCGCGGCCGCCTTGGTGGTCTTCTTCGCGGCGGCCTTCTTGACCGTCGCCGAGGCACCACCGGTCAGGCTGCCCTTGGGCGCCTTCTTGACGGCGACCTCGCCGCCCCGAGGGAGCTTCTTCGAGCCGCTCACCAGGTCCTTGAAGCCCTGACCCGCACGGAAGCGCGGAACGGAGGTCTTCTTGACCCGAACCCGCTCGCCCGTCTGTGGGTTACGGGCGTAACGAGCGGGCCGGTCGACCTTCTCGAACGAACCGAAGCCGGTGACGGAGACCCGCTCACCCGAGACGACCGCGCGGACGATGGCGTCCAGTACGTGGTCGACAGCCTCGGCGGCCTGCTGGCGGCCGCCCATCTTGTCGGCAATCGCTTCTACGAGCTGCGCCTTGTTCACGTCTTCCCCTTCGGAGACATCGCCAGAACGAAAGTGTTCAAGCTTTTTCGCACGTTAGGCAGATATATACCGCAAATCAAACACGAAACGGGCTAATCACCCTTGTGCCGCAACAGACTCGACAGTCTCGAAGGTGTTCAGCGTTCCTCTTCGGGGAATCGCCCCGCGTCGAGGTCCGCCATGAACCGCTCCAGACGCCTTGTCGCTTCGGCGACGTCGTGTTTGGCCGCGGCCGTAATGACCAGCAGCTTCCGGGTCAGCGCCATCCGTACGCCCTCCGGGACTTGCAGTGCGCGCACCCTTCCATGCGCTTCCTTGAGTTGGTCCGCGACTGCCGCATAGAGCTCGAGTTGGCCGTCGTGTTCCATGCACAGATTGTGCCATCTGGGGCGAGTTGTCGCCTGCCAGGGGTGCAACTCCGGCCTCAAATGGCCTTCCGGGCACTTGCGGAAGCCGCGACTACAACACTCGCGTACCCCTTCAACATCCCTCGTAACGTGGGAAGTTGAGCGCGGCCGGCAAGCGGCGCAGGGCCGTTCGGGTGCAGACATGGCAGTACCCCCGATCGGGCTGATCGGGGGTACTGCGAGGGTGTTGTGGTGGCCGAAAGTGGCCTTGTTTCGAAGTCTCGCTCGCGTCTCGGGGTCAGGCCTTCGGATCAGGACTGAAGGGTGCGCGGCTTGAACGACGGCCGCTTCGCCTCATAGGCCGCGATGTCGGCCTCGTTCTGCAAGGTGATCGAGATGTCGTCGAGGCCGTTCAGCAGCCGCCAGCGGGAGTTCTCGTCCAGCTCGAAGGGGGCGGTGATGCCCTCGGCGCGCACCTCACGGGCCTCGAGGTCGACCGTGACCTCGGCCTGCGGGTTCTTCTCGGCAAGCTCCCACAGCGCGTCCACGATCTTCTGCTCAAGAACCACCGTGAGCAGGCCGTTCTTGAGCGAGTTGCCGCGGAAGATGTCCGCGAACCGCGAGGAGATGACGGCCTTGAAGCCGTAGTTCTGCAGCGCCCACACGGCGTGCTCACGGGAGGAGCCGGTGCCGAAGTCGGGGCCGGCGACCAGCACCGTGGCGCCTTCGCGCTCGGGGCGGTTGAGCACGAACTCCGGGTCCTTGCGCCAGGCCTCGAAAAGCCCGTCCTCGAACCCGTCCCGGGTCACCTTCTTGAGCCAGTGAGCAGGGATGATCTGGTCGGTGTCGACGTTGGAGCGGCGCAGCGGGACGGCCCGGCCGGTGTGCGTGGTGAATGCTTCCATGGCTGATCAGACTCCAGCGGGCGTACGGGTCTCGGCGTCGGACAGGTCGGCCGGGGAGGCCAGGTGGCCCAGGACCGCGGTGGCCGCCGCGACCTGCGGTGACACCAGGTGCGTACGACCGCCCTTGCCCTGGCGGCCCTCGAAGTTGCGGTTGGAGGTGGACGCGGAGCGCTCACCCGGGGCCAGCTGGTCCGGGTTCATGCCCAGGCACATCGAGCAGCCCGCGTGCCGCCACTCGGCGCCGGCCTCCTTGAAGACGACGTCCAGACCCTCGGAAACGGCCTGCAGACCCACTCGCGCGGAGCCGGGGACGACCAGCATCCGTACGCCGTCGGCGACTTTGCGGCCCTTCACGAGCTCCGCGGCGGCGCGCAGGTCCTCGATGCGGCCGTTGGTGCACGAGCCTACGAAGACGGTGTCCACCTTGATGGAGCGCAGCGGCTGTCCGGCCTCCAACCCCATGTATTCCAGGGCCTTTTCGGCGGCGAAGCGCTCCGAAGCGTCTTCGTACGAAGCCGGATCGGGGACCGACGCCGAAAGCGGCGCACCCTGGCCGGGGTTGGTGCCCCAGGTGACGAACGGCGACAGTTCGGCGGCCTCGATCACGACCTCGGCGTCGAACTCGGCGTCCGCGTCCGTCTTCAGCGTCTTCCAGTACGCGACGGCCGCGTCCCAGTCCTCGCCCTTGGGGGCGTGCGGGCGCCCCTCGAGGTAGTCGAAGGTGGTCTGGTCGGGGGCGATCATGCCCGCGCGGGCGCCGGCCTCGATCGACATGTTGCAGATGGTCATCCGGGCCTCCATCGAGAGCTGCTCGATGGCGGAGCCGCGGTATTCCAGGACGTAGCCCTGGCCGCCGCCGGTGCCGATCCTGGCGATGATCGCCAGGATCAGGTCCTTGGCGGTGACGCCGTCGGGCAGTTCGCCGTTGACCGTGATGGCCATGGTCTTCGGACGGGCCATGGGCAGCGTCTGGGTGGCCAGCACATGCTCGACCTGGGAGGTGCCGATGCCGAACGCCAGACCGCCGAAGGCGCCGTGCGTGGAGGTGTGCGAGTCACCGCAGACGACGGTCATGCCGGGCTGGGTCAGCCCCAGCTGGGGGCCCACGACGTGCACGACGCCCTGCTCGACGTCGCCCAGGGGGTGCAGGCGCACACCGAAGTCGGCGGCGTTCTTGCGCAGCGTCTCCAGCTGGATGCGGGAGACCGGGTCCGCGATGGGCTTGTCGATGTCGAGGGTCGGGGTGTTGTGGTCCTCGGTGGCGATGGTCAGGTCGAGCCGACGCACCTGGCGACCGCTCTTGCGGAGGCCGTCGAAGGCCTGCGGGCTGGTCACCTCGTGCAGCAGGTGCAGATCGATGAAGAGGAGGTCGGGCTCGCCCTCGGCGCGCCGGACGACATGGTCGTCCCAGACCTTCTCCGCGAGTGTCCTACCCATCGCTTTCCCTCCGGCCGGCATACGGTCCACCGGCCCAACTAGAGATCTTGAGAAGGCGACCTGCGCCCGCGCCCCTGCTTCCGGGCGTCCGCCGCCAGGCCCGCTCTGGTTTACGGGCCGCTCTGCCTTCGTTCTTCCAGAGTGGCGTGTTCCACGGAAAATTGAACTTGCGTTTCACAGAGTGAGACGCGAGTATCGTTTCATGGACAACAGTAGCGGCGTCGGCGTTCTGGACAAGGCAGCCCTTGTCCTGAGCGCCCTGGAGTCCGGTCCGGCCACCCTCGCAGGGCTTGTCTCGGCCACCGGACTGGCACGACCCACGGCCCATCGACTGGCCGTGGCTCTGGAACACCACCGCATGGTGGCGCGTGACATGCAGGGCCGTTTCATTCTCGGCCCCCGCCTGTCGGAACTGGCCGCGGCGGCCGGTGAGGACCGTCTTCTCGCCACGGCGGGCCCGGTCCTCACCCACCTCCGTGACGTGACCGGCGAGAGCGCACAGCTCTATCGCCGCCAGGGCGACATGCGTATCTGCGTCGCCGCGGCGGAGCGTCTGTCCGGCCTTCGGGACACGGTCCCGGTCGGCTCGACGCTCACCATGAAGGCGGGCTCCTCAGCGCAGATCCTCATGGCCTGGGAAGAGCCGGAGCGCCTGCACCGCGGCCTGCAGGGCGCACGCTTCACGGCCACGGCCCTCTCCGGCGTACGGCGCCGAGGCTGGGCCCAGTCGATCGGCGAGCGCGAGCCGGGCGTCGCGTCCGTCTCCGCGCCGGTGCGCGGCCCGTCGAACCGCGTGGTGGCCGCCGTATCGGTCTCCGGCCCCATCGAGCGCCTCACCCGCCACCCGGGCCGCATGCACGCCCAGGCGGTCATCGACGCGGCAGGCCGTCTCTCCGAGGCTCTGCGCCGCTCGGGCTGATCGAAGGAAAGTCAGGGCCGGCCTCAACGCCGCGGCAGGCCCTGACAGTTCACACGGGGGGCCGCAAGCCCCCACAGAGCCGCACCCGTCCGAACAACAGAAACGGCCCTCCACCTCACGCGCATGCGATGAGATGAAGAGCCATCGTTCTGTACCCCCGACCGGATTCGAACCGGCGCTACCGCCTTGAGAGGGCGGCGTGCTAGGCCGCTACACAACGGGGGCCTGGACACTGCGTTTCCGCAGGTCCGAGCTGGTCTACCTGGACTCGAACCAAGACTAACTGAACCAGAATCAGTCGTGCTGCCAATTACACCATAGACCAATGTGGTTTAGACCAGTCAGTACCCCCGACCGGATTCGAACCGGCGCTACCGCCTTGAGAGGGCGGCGTGCTAGGCCGCTACACAACGGGGGCCCTAGCGATCCTGCATCGAGATCGGTGGGAGCTACCCGAGCCGTCCTCGCGGGAAGGATCTGTACCCCCGACCGGATTCGAACCGGCGCTACTGCCTTGAGAGGGCAGCGTGCTAGGCCGCTACACAACGGGGGCTTTGCGGATGAGATCCGCGACGCAGATGAGCTCTGCGAGCTGGCCTACCTGGACTCGAACCAAGACTAACTGAACCAGAATCAGTCGTGCTGCCAATTACACCATAGGCCACTGGAACGCAAGCCCCTGAGGGGATCTCGTTCTAGTTTGCTCCCCCGGATTCCGGCCTTTCGGCCCGCTCTCCGGCGGCGCAGGAAGAACATTACCCGAAGGTGGACGGGGCTCCAAAACGGGTATCCGCGCCGAGGAGCGCGGGGAGTTCGGCGAGGGAGGCGATCCGGTGCGGCCCGCCGGGGGCGTCATCGCTGGTGTACACGCCGTCACGGTTGATCCACACCGAGAGCAGTCCGGCGTCGGCGGCACCCCGCCCGTCGATCTCCGGGTGATCACCGACGTACGCCACCTGGTGCGGGGCCAGCTCCAGTGCCGTGCAGGCGGCGTGGAAGGCGCGGGCCTCCGGTTTCGAGATGCCGAGCTCGGCGGCGCACAGGATCGCCTCGAACCGGTCGTGGACCCCGAGCACCCGCAGCTTGCGGTCCTGGACCACGAGGCTGGAGTTGGACAGGACGGCGTGCCGATGACTGGCCGCGAGGGCGTCCAGGACGGGCAGGACGTCCGGGAACAGGGCCCAGGCGGCCTCGTAGTGCGTGATGTACCGCTGGAACCACGCCTCGGCCTCGGCGTCCGTCAGCTCCGCGCCCAGGAAGGCCCGTACGCGATCACGCCGCTGGCCCTCGAAGGTCGCCTCCCCCGCCGAGAACCGTGCCCACTGCTGATCGGTGACCTGCCGCCAGCGCACGAGGGCCTGCTCGACGGTCTCGTACCCGTCGAGCAGGCCCTCGGCCAGCAGGTGCCCCCGCATTCCGGCGCGGTCGGCGGCGGTGTAGTCGAAGATGGTGTCGTCCACGTCCCAGACCACGGCCCGAATGCTCATGATCCGACCGTAACCCGGACGGCAGGGGGCTGTCCGTCAGTTGACCGTGGTCGTGCCGGTGACGGTGAGGGCGGGGCCCACCTCGTCGTGCGGCTGGGCAGTCAGTTTCCAGGTGTACGTGCCGGTGACGCGGCGGCCGTCGGTCCCGTAGCCGTCCCAGGCGGCGC
This sequence comes from Streptomyces sp. NPDC012935, assembly GCF_042900345.1. Taxonomy (NCBI): domain Bacteria; kingdom Bacillati; phylum Actinomycetota; class Actinomycetes; order Kitasatosporales; family Streptomycetaceae; genus Streptomyces; species Streptomyces sp. NPDC012935. Next base: position 182,849 of record NZ_JBIBBC010000007.1, on the reverse strand, counting down.
GGACGGCTGCGCCCTCGGTGCTGCCGGTGAGGCTGCGCACGACCGTGCCGCCGCTGTTGGTCAGGGTGAGCGTCCAGTCGGCGGGCTTGTTGAGCTGCCACACGGGCTGCCAGGGCTTGGACTTCGTCGGGCCGCCCGGTACCGCGTCCGTCTGGGCTTCCATCTGTGCGAGCGTCGAGGCGGGGACCCCGCTGCGGACGATCGACACCTCGCCGTAGGTGCCGTTGAGGTAGGCGATGTGGCCGCCGAAGCGGTCGACGGCCCAGCGGCCGTTGCTGCCTCCGCTGTTCTGGTCCGTGGCGGGCAGCTTGACCAGGGTTCGGGTGGCCGCCGTACCGGTGTGGAAGTCCGTGAGCAGGAGCTCGTGGGTGGTGCGGTTCTCGCGGAGCAGGAAGCCGTCGGCGAGGCGGGCCGGGCCCTGGTCGGCGGGGACCGTGATCTTGCGGTTCGTCGCCCGGTCGTAGACGCCCGCGCTGGTGCCGCAGGACCAGTACAGCCAGGTGTTGACCGCCTGGATGTCGCTCGGGGTGCAGGGCGCGCCGGTGGCCAGGGTGGCTACCGTCTGGCCGGTCTTGAGACTCTTGCCGACGACCGAGCCCTGGGTGCTGCCGGGGGTCCACATCGTCTGGCCCCAGACGGCGGCCGCGGTGCGGGCGCGGCTGAGGTTGGTCCCGCCGTCGGTCGTGCCGCTCGGGAAGTCGACGACCTTCTGGGTGCCGGAGCCGCCGTTGTAGAGCACATAGCGGCCGGTGCCACCGGGGATACGGCCGGCGGAGTCGCCGCCCGTCGGCTCGGAGCGGCTGGGCGTCGTGGCGTCGGGGCCGACGTTGTGGACGAATTCCTGGCCCTCGGCGTTGGTCCACAGGAAGGCGACCCGGCCGTCGCCCAGGGCCTCCAGCTGAGGGCAGGCGGCGTCGCCCGGGAGGCAGGTGCTCTGGGTCAGCGCCGGGCTGCGGGGGGTCTGCGGGCCCGTGGGTTTGCCCGTGGCGTCCAGCTGGAAGCTGCTGAACCGGTTGGAGGCCCCAGGTGTCGAGCCGTACAGGAACAACTCGCCCCCTGCGACGGCCAGTCCCTCCACCCCGACTGCGTAGGCGGGGATCTGGGCCACCTTCTCGGTGGTGACCGTGCCGTCCTCGGTGGGCGTGATCCGGTGGACGTTCCAGTCGAGGCTGGACGGGCCGGCGGTGGCGAGCGCGCCGCCGTCCAAGGTCGGGCCTATCCCGCCGAACGAAGGGCGGAGCACCGTGGTGTCGGTGCCGGTCACGAGGGAGCGGGCGATCAGTGCGGGCTGTGTTCCGACCTCGACGAATTCCGGGTTGCCGATGAGGAGTTGATCGCCGACCACGGCCTCGGTGTCAGCGGCCGATCGGGGGTGCGTGGTGGGCTCGGTGCCGGGCTCGGAGTCGATCCGGATCGACTTCCAGTCGGCGACGAGCCAGCGGTCGTTGTAGACGACCTCGGGGGCGCTGATCACGCCGGTGACGTAGGTGCGGAAGGTGCCGTCCGCGAGGTCGATGAGACCCACGGACGTCGTGCCGTCGACCTTGTACACGACGGCGAGCCGACGGACCGAGCCGGCCTGCGGGTAGGCGGTGGGCTGGGCGCCCGCCGGGAGGCCGGAGACCGGCAGGTCCGTGGTGGTGCCGTCGGGAGCGGCGCGCAGGACGTGCAGGGCACCGGCGGCGTCCCGGGTCAGCACGCTCCAGCCCACGGCGGCCTGGTAGGTCTGGCCGGACGGGATCGTGAGGGTGGCGGTCACGCCCGTGGAGCGGTGCTTCTGCGTGGCGGTCGCACCGCTCATCGTGGTGATGACGTCGGTGCCGGTGGCCAGGTCGTCCGGACCGGCGTGCGCGGGCGGCACGAAGTCCGGGTCGTCCACCCAGGTCGTGGAGCCGCCGCTGACCGTGTCGTACCGGAACCCGGACGCGCCGGCCCACACGTACCGGATCTCCTGGCGCTTCTCCGTGCTGAGCCGGACGGTCCCCACGGGCGACTCCACGGCCTGCGCGGGTGTGATCGGCAGGGCGCACGTCAGTGCCACCGCCCCGCTGAGCGCCACCGTGGCAAGTCTTCGTGAACGAGTCACGTTCCCCTCCCCCTGTAACAGGGTGCACACGCACCTCATGTGCACAAGGAGCATCCAACGTCCACTCAGAAAGCGGTGGTTGGCCGGAAGGGTGAACTCCGGGTGACGCATGGGCGGACATGCGAAGGGCGGCGCCCGAACCGGACGCCGCCCTGCCGTGAACGCGCTATGCGGCCAGCTTGGCCAGCGCCGCGTCGATGCGGGCCAGCGTCTTCTCCTTGCCCAGGACCTCGAGGGACTCGAAGAGGGGCAGACCGACGGTGCGGCCGGTGACGGCGACGCGGACCGGGGCCTGGGCCTTGCCGAGCTTGAGGCCGTGGGCCTCGCCGGCGGCCAGGACGGCCTCCTTCAGGGACTCGGGAGAGGTCCAGTCGGCCGCGTCCAGCTTCTCGCGGGCGGTCGTCAGGAGCGCGTCGCTGCCCTCCTTCATCGCCTTCGTCCAGCTCGGCTCGTCGAACACCGGCTCCGGGAGGAAGAGGAAGTCGACGTTGTCCGTGATCTCCGAGAGGACCTTCAGGCGCGTCTGCGCGTGCGGGGCGATCGCGTGCCACTTGGCCTCGTCGAACTCCTCCGGCGCCCAGGGGGCGAACGGGGCCTTCAGCCAGGGGGCGCAGCGCTCCGTGAAGTCCTTCACGTCGAGCAGGCGGATGTGGTCGCCGTTGATCGACTCGCACTTCTTGAGGTCGAAGCGGGCCGGGTTGGGCTGCACGTCCGCGATGTCGAAGGCCGCGACCATCTCGGCCATCGTGAAGATGTCCTGGTCGGCGGAGAGCGACCAGCCGAGCAGGGAGAGGTAGTTGAGCAGGCCCTCGGGGAGGAAGCCGCGCTCGCGGTAGAGGTTCAGCGACGACTGGGGGTCGCGCTTGGACAGCTTCTTGTTGCCCTCGCCCATCACGTACGGCAGGTGGCCGAACTGCGGGGTCTGCTTGGCGATGCCCAGCTCCGTCAGCGCCTTGTACAGGGCGATCTGGCGGGGCGTGGAGGAGAGCAGGTCCTCGCCGCGCAGGACGTGGGTGATCTCCATCAGGGCGTCGTCGACCGGGTTCACCAGCGTGTACAGCGGGGCGCCGTTCGCGCGGACGATGCCGTAGTCCGGGACGTTCTCCGGGGTGAAGGTCAGCTCGCCGCGGACCAGGTCCGTGAAGGTGATCGTCTCGTCGGGCATGCGGAAGCGGACGATGGGCTCGCGGCCCTGGGCCTTGTACTCGTCGACCTGCGCGTCGGTCAGCTCGCGGCAGTGGCCGTCGTAGCCGGACGGCTTTCCGGCGGCGCGGGCGGCCTCGCGGCGGCTGTCCAGCTCCTCCTGGGAGCAGTAGCAGCGGTAGGCGTAACCGCCGTCCAGGAGCTTCTGACCGATCTCCTTGTAGAGGTCCATGCGCTGCGACTGGCGGTACGGCGCGTGCGGGCCGCCGACCTCGGGGCCCTCGTCCCAGTCGAAGCCCAGCCAGCGCATGGAGTCGAGCAGCTGCTCGTAGGACTCCTCGGAGTCGCGGGCCGCGTCGGTGTCCTCGATGCGGAAGACGAGCGTGCCCTGGTGGTGCTTGGCGAACGCCCAGTTGAACAGGGCCGTGCGGACCAGGCCCACGTGGGGGTTACCGGTGGGCGAGGGGCAGAAACGTACGCGGACGGGTGCGCTAGCCACGCTTGACAACCTTGTTGGTGAGAGTGCCGATGCCTTCGATGGTGACGGCGACCTCGTCGCCGACGTTGAGGGGGCCGACCCCTGCCGGGGTGCCCGTGAGGATCACGTCGCCGGGGAGCAGCGTCATGGCCTCGGAGATGTTGACGATCAGATCCTCGATCCGGTGGATCATCTCGCTGGTGCGGCCGAGCTGGCGCTGTTCGCCGTTGACCGTGAGCTGGATCGTCAGGTCGGACGCCTTCTCGAGGTCCAGGTCCGTCTCCACCCAGGGGCCCAGCGGGCAGGAGCTGTCGAAGCCCTTGGCCCGCGCCCACTGCTTCTCGCGCTTCTGGACGTCGCGGGCGGTGATGTCGTTGGCGCAGGTGTAGCCGAAGATCACGTCCTTGACGCGCTCGCGCGGGACCTCGCGGCACATGCGGCCGATGACGACGGCCAGTTCGGCCTCGTGGTGGAGGTCCTCGGTGAAGGACGGGTACTGGATCTCGTCGCCGGAGCCGATCACCGCGGTGGACGGCTTGAAGAAGGCGAACGGGGCGTCGGGCACCTCGTGGCCGAGTTCGCGGGCGTGCTCGGCGTAGTTGCGGCCGAAGGCCACCACTTTGTTGGGGAGCACGGGCGGCAGCAGCCTGACCTTGCTCAGCGGCACCTTCGTACCGGAGAGCTCGAAGTCCGCGAACGGGATGCCCTTGATGATGTCGAGGACGAGCTCGTCAGGCTTGTCGCCCTCGACCGCGCCGAAGGCGACGTTCCCGTCGATGGAGAATCTGGCGATGCGCACGGGATCCCTGCGCCCCTCACTTGAGCCGGCTGGAGTCTGACGCTCCAGGCTAACGCGGCAAGGGGCAGGTGCCTCGCGTATTACCTCGGGCGAGGGCGCCTTGAATGATCCTGGGCCGGCGCGCGTACTACTGCGCGACGGAGGCCGTGGCGGGGATCTCCATGAGGACGGTGCGCCTGGGGTTCGCCGTCTGGGCGGGGAGGTCGACGGGGTGCTCCTGCCCCGGGGTCTGCAGGGCGTCGGCGTCCTCGAGGTGCGCCAGCGTCGTGCGCCGCGGGTTGGCTATGTTGTGGAACATCATCGTCGTCTTCACGGTTGTACGTGACCCTGTCGTGTTCGGGCGCAGGTGGAGGCAGGGGGCCTCGCGCGGGCGCAGGTTGTCAAAGTCTTACATCATGTAAAGCGCGGGCTAAACCTGATGTTCCCCTCCAGGACCGCGCAGACCGTGGCTTCAGCGTGTGAGTTTGCTCACGACTCTGCGGACGAACCTGGCAATTCAGGCGCGCATTTCACCCCCACGAAACGGACATTGGCCCCCTGAAGCCATCATTCCGCTCCTGATCATGGCGACTGGGACACGTCCTACGCCCGAGCGGCTCGCGGGCATAAGTCCGATTTGGACGGGATCATTTTCTACGGCAGGTAATCTCCCCCTCACGTGGTGTCACGTATGTCACGGCTCGACCTACGGGCCTTGTTGGAGATCCGGCACTGTGCTGGAATTCCACGGACCGCCGCAGGATCGAGCCGGCGCACAGGGGGCGCATCGAGCGCCGAGCGGCGGCTAGAAGGGGGAGCCAGCGCCGGTCACTCACGACCATCAGGGAGCGTGTTCAGGACGCTCCCCAATACGCCGACACCGTGCCCGTCCGTTCACGCGGAGGGGCGCCTGGTCCAGAGGTTGCGACGCTAGTGCAGGGACGTTTCAAGAGGGATGGCAGCGCTTCGGCGGAGCCGGAGCACGGCGGGACCGACCGAGGTCCCTCGCCCCAGCACGCCCAGAACCCGGGCCCGGCCGTGTCCGTCGACGGCGGTGAGCGCTCCGGGCGCCCTGCCGTGTCGGCCTCCCCGGGGACGGCCAGCGCTTCCGCGCCACCGCCGCCGAAGAAGGCCCCCAAGTCCGCCACCGGTCCGGGCGCGCGAATAGCCCTGCGCAACTGGCGGATCTCCACGCGCCTGGTGGCGCTGCTGACGCTCCCGGTGGTCGCGGCCACCTCGCTGGGCGCCCTGCGTATCAGCGACAACATGGACGACATCCAGCAGCTCGACAACATGAAGCTGCTGACGGACATGACCAAGCGGGCCACCGAGCTCGCCGCGGCGCTCCAGGAGGAGCGCGACCAGTCCGCCGGCCCGCTCGCGCACGGCGCGAAGGCGACGGACTACACGGTCAAGGGCTACCGGGACAAGACGGACCGGGCCAGGGACAGCTTCATCGAGGCGTCCGAGGAGATCGACGACAGCAGCAAGGACGGCAACCTCAAGGGCGTCCGTGACAACCTCGTCCAGCTCGTCGGCGACCTGAGCGACATCGCGAAGATCCGCAACACCGCCTACCAGGCCAAGCAGAACTCCACGCAGTCCGTGGAGGCCTACCACCGCCTGATCACCAACCTGCTCGGTCTCTCGCAGGACATGGCGGAGGCGACCAGCAACCCGGAGATGATCCAGAGCACGCGTGCCCTGGCGGCCTTCTCCACCGCCAAGGAGTACGCGTCCATCCAGCGCGCCGTCCTCGCCGCCGCGCTGCCCGCGAACAACGACACCGCGGGCAAGCTCTCCGAGAACGACCGGCTGTACGCCGAGTCGGCCCTGACGAGCCAGCGCTCCGAGCTGAAGAGCTTCAGGAGCATCTACGGCATCCAGGGCGCCGCCGACCTGCTGCAGTCGATCGAGAAGGGCAACCCGACGATCACGGCGAGCGACAAGTACGCCACCCGTGCCCTCGGCAACCCGAACGCCCTCGACGACCTGGAGAAGCGCTCCTACAAGGACTGGGTGGACGACAGCACCACCAAGATCCAGCAGATGCGGGCCATCGAGACCACGCTGCTGGAGGACATGGAGCAAAAGGCCCGCGAGCTGCGCAACGAGTCGGAGCGCGAGGCGATCATCTCCGGTGCGCTGATCCTGCTCGTGCTCGGTGTCTCGCTGGTCGGCGCCTTCGTGGTGGCCCGCTCCATGATCCGCTCGCTGCGCCGCCTGGAGGAGACCGCCACCAAGGTCGCCCAGGACCGGCTGCCCGAGCTGGTCAAGCAGCTGTCGGAGTCGGACCCGCAGGACGTCGACACCTCCGTCGAGTCGGTCGGTGTGCACTCCCGGGACGAGATCGGCCAGGTGGCCGCGGCCTTCGACGACGTGCACCGCGAGGCGGTCCGCCTCGCCGCCGAGCAGGCCCTGCTGCGGGGCAACGTCAACGCGATGTTCACCAACCTCTCGCGCCGCTCCCAGGGCCTCATCCAGCGTCAGCTCTCGCTGATCTCCGAACTGGAGTCCCGCGAGGCCGACCCGGACCAGCTGTCCTCCCTGTTCAAGCTCGACCACCTCGCGACGCGCATGCGCCGTAACGGTGAGAACCTCCTCGTCCTCGCCGGTGAGGAGCCCGGCCGCCGCTGGACCCGTCCGGTCCCGCTGGTCGACGTGCTCCGCGCCGCCGCGTCCGAGGTGGAGCAGTACGAGCGCATCGAGCTGTCGTCCGTGCCGACCACCGAAGTGGCCGGCCGCGTCGTCAACGACCTCGTGCACCTGCTCGCCGAGCTGCTGGAGAACGCGACCTCGTTCTCCTCCCCGCAGACCAAGGTCAAGGTCACCGGTCACGCGCTGCCCGACGGCCGCGTCCTGATCGAGATCCACGACACCGGCATCGGCCTCTCCCCCGAGGACCTCGCCGCGATCAACGAGCGGCTCGCCTCGCCGCCCACCGTGGACGTCTCCGTCTCGCGCCGCATGGGCCTCTTCGTGGTCGGCCGGCTGTCGCAGCGGCACGGCATCCGCATCCAGCTGCGCCCCTCCGACTCAGGTGGTACGACCGCGCTGGTCATGCTGCCCGTCGACGTCGCCCAGGGCGGCAAGAAGCCCGCTCCGGGCAAGCCCGGCCCGGGCGGTCCCGGCGCCTCCGGTGGTCCGGCCGCAGCGCAGGCCGCTGCCGGTGCGGCTGCCGCCCGTCGCCAGTCCGGCGGCTCTCTCGGCGCGGGTGCGCCGGGTGGTGCCGCGGGTGGTGCGCTCGGTGCCGGTGCGTCCGGCGGGGGCCGCCTCGGTGCCGGTCAGGGACCGCGGGCCGCGCTGCCGGGACGCGACGGCGGCGGACTTCCGGGTGGGCCCGGCGCACCGCGTGGACCGCAGGGTCCGGGCGCCCCGTCGCAGGGCCGGCCGGCTCCCGCCGGTGCGGGTGCCGGTTTCGGTGGCCAGGCTCCGGGTGCTCCGCAGGGCCTGCAGGCCGCGGGCACGGGTCAGGATCCGTTCGGTGCGGGCCAGGACGCCTTCGGCGGCTCCGGTCGTGACCAGTCCCGTCCGGGTGGGCCTTCCTCCCAGCAGAACCCGCCCGCCGAGAAGGGCCGTCGTGGCCGTCAGCCGCAGCTGCCGCCGCGCGGTGGCCCGCGTGCCGAGCTGCCGGGCGGCAGCCAGCCCTCCCGCCCCAGCTGGAGCGACGAGAACGCGCAGCCGCCGGTGCCGCGCGCCTCGCTCGACACCCCGCGCGGGCACGACGAGGACTCCGCACAGACCTCCCGGATGCCGCGGGTCGACGACCGCCAGGGCACGGGCTCGGCCTCCGAGTTCGCCCGCCCGGACTTCGACGCCACGTCGCCGGGTTCGTACAACCCGCAGAGCACGGGCCAGTTCGTCCGCCCGGATGTCTACGGCACCCCGGGTGCCGGTCAGACCAACCCGTCGCAGACGGGCCAGTTCCCCGCTCCGCAGGCCTACGACAACAGCTCGACCGGCCAGCACGCCCTGCCCGGCCGCCAGAACCCGGACCCCACCGGACAGTTCCAGCGGCCCCAGGGCAACCCGCAGGGCGGTCAGAACAACTCGTCGCAGACGGGCCAGTTCTCCGCCCCGCAGGCCTACGACAACAGCTCGACCGGCCAGCACGCCCTGCCCGGCCGCCAGAACCCGGACTCCACCGGACAGTTCCAGCAGCCGCAGGTCAACGGCACGTACGGCGGCGGCTACGGCGCCGCGCAGCCCCCGGCCCCGCAGCGTCCGCAGCAGCGGCCCGCGCGGCAGGAGCCCGAGGCGCTGCCGCCCGCGACCGGCCCCGGTGACGGGCGTACGCCGCTGTACGACACGCTGGAGACCAACTGGTTCCACGGCGGTCCGCAGGGGCAGCAGCCCGAGGCGGGCGGCCAGGCTCCGGCCTCCGCTCCGCGGGAATCCCAGGCTCCCGCGGCGCCTCCGCAGCCGTCCTCCGCTCCTCAGCGGGGCGCATCGACCACCTGGCGCAGCTCGCCGAACGACGACCTCGTCCGGCAGGCGGAACGCGTCCGGCAGCCCGCCGCAGGCGGGGTCACCACCTCCGGCCTGCCGCGCCGGGTTCCCAGGGCGAACCTCGTCCCGGGAACGGCTCAGCAGCAACAGCACCAAGCCGGTCCGCAGATCTCGCGTGCGCCTGACGACGTACGCGGTCGGCTGACCAATCTCCGTCGGGGTATCGCGCAAGGTCGCCAGGTCGGTAACGGCCAGACCGGCAGCTTCCCGAACCCCACTCACCAGCAGGAGCGTTAGTTGAGCCAGATGAGCCAGGCGGCACAGAACCTCAACTGGTTGATCACCAACTTCGTGGACAACACCCCGGGTGTGTCCCACACCGTCGTCGTGTCCGCGGACGGTCTGCTGCTGGCGATGTCGGAGGGCTTCCCGCGGGACCGAGCCGACCAGCTGGCGGCCGTCGCGTCGGGTCTGACCTCACTGACGGCGGGGGCGTCGCGGATCTTCGACGGCGGCAGCGTGGCCCAGACCGTCGTGGAGATGGAACGGGGATTCCTCTTCCTCATGTCCGTCTCGGACGGTTCGTCCCTCGCCGTCCTGGCGCACCCCGAGTGCGACATCGGCCTCGTCGGCTACGAGATGGCGCTGCTGGTCGACCGCGCGGGCGCGGTGCTCACCCCGGACCTGCGCGCCGAGCTCCAAGGCAGTCTGCTCCACTGATCGCCCACGGATCCACCCGTCTCACCAAATCACCGTCCGGCCGCCACAATCCCCCCACTGGCCCCTTACCAGACGGCTTGACTGACCGACTTGCTGTCCCAGCCCGGAGGATTCATGACCCCGCCCACCGCCTCTCATGATCCGTACGCGGAGCCGTACGAGGATGAGGGCGACCAGCCGCTGGTTCGTCCGTACGCGATGACCGGCGGCCGGACCCGGCCGCGCTACCAGCTGGCCATCGAGGCCCTGATCAGCACCACGGCCGACCCGGCAGCGCTCATGGGACTGCTCCCGGAGCACCAGCGCATCTGCCACCTGTGCCGTGAGGTGAAGTCGGTCGCCGAGGTGTCGGCGCTCCTCTCCATGCCGCTGGGCGTGGCCAGGATCCTCGTGGCGGACCTCGCGGAGGCCGGCCTGGTCGCCATTCACCAGCCGGGTGGCGACGAGAACAACGGCGGCGCTCCGGACGTGACGCTGCTCGAAAGGGTGCTCAGTGGACTTCGCAAGCTCTGAACCAGGCCGGGCGACCACCTCCGCGAAGATCGTGGTGGCGGGTGGCTTCGGCGTGGGCAAGACCACGTTCGTCGGCGCGGTCTCGGAGATCAACCCGCTGCGCACCGAGGCCGTCATGACGTCCGCGAGCGCGGGCATCGACGACCTCACGCACACCGGGGACAAGACCACCACCACGGTGGCGATGGACTTCGGTCGTATCACCCTTGACCAGGACCTGATCCTGTACCTCTTCGGTACGCCCGGCCAGGACCGCTTCTGGTTCATGTGGGACGACCTGGTGCGCGGTGCCATCGGCGCCGTCGTCCTGGTGGACACCCGCCGTCTCGCCGACTGCTTCCCCGCGGTCGACTACTTCGAGAACAGCGGGCTCCCGTTCGTCATCGCCCTCAACGGCTTCGACGGACATCAGCCGTACACACCCGACGAGGTGCGCGAGGCGCTGCAGATCGGCCCGGACGCGCCGATCATCACCACCGACGCCCGGCACCGGGCCGATGCCAAGAGCGCGCTGATCACGCTGGTCGAGCATGCGCTGATGGCGCGGCTGCGGTAGCGCAAGTCGGGAGCGTCCTACGGCAGTTGTCGTAGATGTACCGGAGCCGGCTGTGGCCTTTGACACGGTCGGCTTCGTTGTTCATAACGTTTCGGCAGAGGAATCGGGTGGTACGGCCACTCGTCGCGGTCAAGCGGTGTCGCTGCGCGCACGAACGCCCCGTCTTTTGGCGGGGCTCGCTCTTTATGACCGTTTTATCTAGGGCTTACATCATGCGGAATCCTCGACTTCCACTGTTTGGAAGAGCGCAGGCCGACGTGCTGGAATGCGAGAACTGCCCAATAGTCAAAGACGTACTCAGCAGTACTGCGTACTCGATGGCGAACTGGGCTCTGAGACACAGCGGCACATACGTAGGTGCCGACCCCGCCGGAAGGTTGTTGGTCGAGTGAGGCGAAGCAAGAGCAGTCCCGAGCCGTCGGCCCGGGGCAACTTCACCCCGCCGCCGCGCGGAGCGGCGCCCGCCCATGTGCCCGGATCGGAACCAACGGCCTCGCCGGCCCCGAGCGGCGGCCGTCTCTCCCCGCGCAACTGGCGCGTGCCGACCCGGCTGAACGCGATCCTGCTCATACCCGTGATGGTCGGCCTCGTCATGGGCGGCTTCCAGGTGAAGAGCTCGATCGACACCTGGCAGGAGGCCGAGGACGCGGAGAACACCGCGCGTCTGGTCGCCGCCGCCCTGACCTACGGCGACGCGCTCCTCGAGGAGCGCGACACGACCGCCGCCCCCCTGCTGGCGGGCAAGGGCGAGGACGACCCGGCGGTCGTCAAGGCCCGCGCCACCACCGACAAGGCCGCCGACGCCTTCGACGAGGCCGCCCAGAACATGCCGGACCGGCCCAACCTGGTCCGCCGTCTGGACCGCTTCCGTGAGGTCGAGCCGGACCTGACCAAGCTCCGCGCAGCCGCCTACACGAGCAAGCTCCAGGGCGTGGAGACCGAAGAGGGCTACGTCGCGGTCGAGCACCGACTGCTGGAGTTCTCCAACGAGCTGGGCCTGGGCACAGGAAACATCACCAGCTACGGCCGTACGGTCTACGCCATCTCGCTCACCAAGGGCGCGCTCTCGCTGCAGCGCTCCATCGGTATGCACATGCTGACCCGGCCGGGTCCCAAGGCCGAGGACCTGGGCAAGCAGCGCGTCGCCCTGTCGTCGTACGCCTACCTGGAGGGCATCGCCATCCAGGAGTACCAGAGCGGTGGCACCGAGGCGGACAACGCCAAGCTGGTGCAGGCCTCGAAGGACATCAAGGCCGAGGGCGCGGCCCTGGCGGCGGCGGCCAAGCAGAAGAACCCGGACTACGTCCCGCCGCCCACCAAGGACAACGCGATGGTCTCGGCCATCGCGCAGCTGTCCTCCACGGACCCCAGTGACCGCCAGGCCCTCGCCGCGCAGGGCATCACCAGGGACAACTGGTGGGCGGTGAACACCCTCAAGTACAACGCGTACCGCGACATCGAGAACGACCTCGCGGGCACCGCGGTGAACGAGGCGTCCGCCATCTCGGACGACGCCAAGCGCGACGCGCTGATCACCGGCGCCGTCGTCGTGGTCGCCCTGCTCGCCGCGTTCATCCTGGCCGGGATGGTCGCCCGCCAGATGAGCCGCGCGATGCGCCAGCTGCGCAACGCCGCCTTCGGCATCGCCGAGCAGCGCCTGCCGATGCTGGTCGACCAGCTCTCGCGCACCGACCCGGGCCGCGTGGACACCCGCGTCCAGCCCATCCCGATCAACACCCGCGACGAGATCGGCGAAGTCGCCCGCGCCTTCGACCAGGTCCACCGCGAGGCCGTCCGGCTCGCCGCCGAGCAGGCCCTGCTGCGGGGCAACATCAACGCGATCTTCACCAACCTGTCGCGCCGCAACCAGTCGCTGATCGAGGGCCAGCTGACCCTGATCACCGACCTGGAGAACAACGAGGCCGACCCGGACCAGCTGGAGAACCTCTTCCGCCTGGACCACCTCGCGACCCGTATGCGCCGCAACGGCGAGAACCTCCTGGTCCTCGCCGGCGAGGAGCCCGGCCGCCGCTGGGACCAGCCGGTCCCGCTGGTCGACGTGCTGCGTGCCGCCTCCTCCGAGGTGGAGCAGTACGAGCGCATCGAGCTGTCGGGTGTCCCGGAGGCCGAGATCCACGGCCGCGCCGTGACCGACCTCGTGCACCTGCTCGCCGAGCTGCTGGAGAACGCGACGACGTTCTCCTCCCCGCAGACCAAGGTTCGCGTGACCGCCACCCGTCTCCCCGACGGTCGGATCATGATCGAGATCCACGACAAGGGCATCGGCCTCACCGCCGAGGACTTCGCGGACATCAACCACAAGCTGGCCAACCCGCCGACCGTCGACGCCGCGATATCCCAGCGCATGGGCCTGTTCGTGGTCGGCCGGCTGTCCGACCGGCACGGCATCCGCGTCCAGCTGCGCCCCTCCGGCGAGCAGGCCGGCACCACCTCGCTTGTCATGCTGCCCGACGCCATCACGCACGGCGGTGGCGGCGAGCAGCAGCCGGCCCAGGACGAGTTCACCGTCTCGCAGATCATCCCGGAGCAGAACTTCCAGGGTGGCGAGAGCTTCGGCCCGCCGATGCGCACGGCCGCCGAGCTGGGCTTCGACGACAGCCGCTACACCGAGGTCCCGGACGACATCCGCGATCTGGACCCGGTGGGCCGCTCCCTGATGCGCGAGGAGCGCCGCGCGGCCCTGGAGGCCCAGTCCCACGGCCCGGAGAACCCCGAGGCGCCCGGCTACGACAACTTCACCGGTCAGCCGGCCTACGACGGTCACAACGGCTTCCCCGAGCAGCAGGGCGGGTACGACCCGCAGCAGTCGTACGAGGAGCAGCAGCAGACGTCGTACGAGGAGCAGCAGCGGTCCGCGTACGAGGAGCCCCAGCGGGCGTCGTACGACGACACGTACTACGCGCCCAACGGCGGCCTGCAGCAGAACGACACCTTCTCGTCCGGCGGCGGCTACCCCGAGCCCTCCTATGCGGAGCCGGTCCGTGAGGAGCCCGCGGCTCCGAGCGCCCCCGCCTCGGAGTCCTTCCCGGCCTTCGAGCAGCGGCGCCACCAGGACGACTGGCCGCAGCAGAACGGCTTCGGGAACGGCTATCAGGACCAGTACGCTCCGGAAACGGAATCTGCGCAGGCCGGTGACGCAAACGAGCGCGACCGCGTAGGCTTCGACCGTCCGGGACCGGCCTCCTCCGCCGCCCACGCCATGACCGACGCCGGGCTCCCCCGCCGCGGATCGGGCGCGAGCGGCAGCAACGGCGGACGGCCCGTGCGGCAGGAACCGTCGGCCCCCGCGCCGGAGAGCAACGGCGACAGCAGCTGGCGTTCGGCCAACGACGACCGCTGGCAGCAGGCCTCGCAGCTCCGGAAGCCCAAGGCGGGCGGGGTCACCTCCTCCGGTCTGCCGAGGCGGGTTCCCAAGGCCAACCTGGTCGAGGGAGCCGCTGAGACCACCCCCCAGGGAGGTCCACAGATCTCCCGTGCTCCCGAGGACGTCCGGGGCAGGCTGAGCAACCTGCGCCGCGGTGTCCAGCGGGGACGCAGCGCAAACAGCGAAACGAACGGCCAGGGCTTCGGCCCTGACAGCACCTACAACCAGGAGCGTTAGTGTGAGCCCGATGAGCCAGGCGGCACAGAACCTGAACTGGTTGATCACCAACTTCGTGGACAACACCCCCGGGGTGTCGCACACGGTGGTGGTCTCCGCCGACGGACTCCTTCTGGCGATGTCCGAAGGCTTCCCGCGCGACCGCGCCGACCAGCTCGCGGCCGTCGCCTCCGGTCTGACGTCCCTGACGGCAGGCGCCTCCCGCATCTTCGAGGGTGGCAGCGTGAACCAGACGGTTGTGGAGATGGAGCGGGGATTCCTGTTCATCATGTCCGTCTCCGACGGTTCTTCGCTCGCAGTTCTCGCACATCCCGAGGCGGACATCGGCCTCATCGGGTACGAGATGGCCCTTCTGGTCGACCGTGCCGGTACCGTCCTCACGCCGGATCTGCGTGCGGAGCTCCAGGGCAGCCTGCTCAACTAACAGACAGTCGGTGCGTTTTGGCGTCCCGTGGCCGTAAGGTTTCGGGACGCGGCTCCACAAGATGGGTGCCAGGCACGGTCGGAGGAGGAGAGAAAGTGGCAACACCCCCAGACGGTTCGTCATCGGGCAACTGGTCGTACGGCCCTGGCCAGGGGCATGGCGACGGTTCCCGGAACCGGTACAACTTCCCCTCCACGCCCAGCCAGCGGCAGCCGTACTCCCCGCAGGGCCCCGGGCCCTCGCCGTACGACCAGCCGCCGGCGCCGCGCATCCAGCCGGTGCAGCCGCAGCGACGCGCCCCTGAGCCGGCACCCGCCGGGTCGTCGTCCAACCCCCTGGTGCGCCCGTACGCCATGACCGGCGGCCGGACGCGCCCGCGCTACCAGCTCGCCATCGAGGCACTGGTGCACACCACCGCGCAGCCGCACCAGATGCAGGGCCAGTTGCCCGAGCATCAGCGGATCTGCAACCTGTGCCGTGAGATCAAGTCGGTCGCCGAGGTCTCGGCCCTCCTGACGATCCCTCTCGGCGTGGCCAGGATCCTCGTCGCCGACTTGGCGGAGGCGGGCCTGGTCGCCATCCATCAGCCCGGCGGCGACGAGAACGCCGGCGGCCAGCCAGACGTGACACTGCTCGAAAGGGTGCTCAGTGGACTTCGCAAGCTCTAGCGGCGGTCCTTCCCGCTCCACCACCTCGGCGAAGATCGTGGTGGCGGGTGGCTTCGGCGTGGGCAAGACCACGTTCGTCGGGGCCGTCTCGGAGATCAACCCGCTGCGTACCGAGGCCGTCATGACGTCCGCTTCCGCGGGCATCGACGACCTCACCCACACCGGGGACAAGACCACCACCACGGTGGCGATGGACTTCGGTCGTATCACCCTTGACCAGGACCTGATCCTGTACCTCTTCGGTACGCCCGGCCAGGACCGCTTCTGGTTCATGTGGGACGACCTGGTGCGTGGCGCCATCGGCGCGATCGTCCTGGTGGACACCCGCCGTCTCGCCGACTGCTTCCCCGCGGTCGACTACTTCGAGAACTCGGGTCTGCCCTTCGTGATCGCGCTCAACGGCTTCGACGGCAATCAGCCGTACAACCCGGACGAGGTCCGTGAGGCCCTCCAGATCGGCCCCGACACCCCGATCATCACGACGGACGCCCGTCATCGGGCGGACGCGAAGTCGGCGCTGATCACTCTCGTGGAGCACGCGTTGATGGCTCGCTTGCGGTAGTGGACGTGCGGCCATCGGGCTGCCCCTCACGGTCATTGGCCGTCTGCGGGCAGTCGGTGGTCCTCGCGCAGTTCCCCGCGCCCCTAAGCGCCCAGGAACGTCGAAGGGCCCCTCTCTCGGAGAGGGGCCCTTCTTCATGCTCTTGAGGTCAGCGCCAGCTGTGCGGTGCGCGGAAGCCGGGCTCGCGCTCCAGGCGGCGCCAGCCGGCCTTGGCGCGGCCGCGGTGGGCCGGGGCGGCGTCGGTGGGCCTTGCGGCGGCACGCGCGAGCAGGATCGCCGTGATGGCGGCGACTTCCTCGGGCTCGGCGTGGCCCTTCTCGACGCGGATGTCAGGGAGGTTCATGGGTGTCAGTCTCCGTGAGAGAGGTTTCCGCAGCGGTACCGGTGGGTTACTGCGGGGGGTTGCCGTGCTTGCGGGACGGCAGGTCGGCGTGCTTGGTCTGGAGCATCGCCAGGGACTTGACGAGCACCTCGCGGGTCTCCGCGGGGTCGATCACGTCGTCCACCAGGCCACGCTCGGCCGCGTAGTAGGGGTGCATGAGCTCGGACTTGTACTCCTTGACCATGCGGGCCCGCATGACCTCGGGGTCCTCGGCCTCGGCGATCTGGCGGCGGAAGATGACGTTGGCCGCACCCTCCGCGCCCATCACGGCGATCTCGTTCGTCGGCCAGGCATAGGTGAGGTCCGCACCGATGGACTGGCTGTCCATGACGATGTACGCGCCTCCGTACGCCTTGCGCAGGATCAGGGAGATCCGGGGGACGGTCGCGTTGCAGTAGGCGTAGAGCAGCTTCGCGCCGTGGCGGATGATTCCGCCGTGCTCCTGGTCGACACCCGGAAGGAACCCGGGAACGTCCAGGAAGGTGACGATCGGGATGTTAAAAGCGTCACACATCTGGACAAAGCGCGCAGCTTTTTCCGACGCCTCGATGTCCAGAACACCGGCGAGGGACTGCGGCTGGTTGGCCACGATGCCGACGACCTGGCCGTCGAGGCGGGCCAGCGCGCAGATGATGTTGCGAGCCCAGCGCTCGTGGACCTCCAGGTACTCGCCGTCGTCGACGATCTCCTCGATGACCTTGGCCATGTCGTACGGCCGGTTGCCGTCCGCCGGGACCAGGTCGAGGAGCACGTCGCTGCGGCGGTCCGGTGCGTCCGTGGACTCCGCCCGGGGCGGGTTCTCACGGTTGTTCTGGGGCAGCAGCGAGAGCAGGTAGCGCACCTCGGCGATGCACGTCTCCTCGTCGTCGTACGCGAAGTGGCACACGCCGGAGGTCTCGGCGTGCACGTCCGCGCCGCCGAGGCCGTTCTGGGTGATCTCCTCGCCCGTCACCGCCTTGACCACGTCCGGGCCGGTGATGAACATCTGGGACGTCTCGCGGACCATGAAGACGAAGTCCGTCAGGGCGGGCGAGTAGGCCGCGCCGCCCGCGCACGGGCCGAGCATCACGCTGATCTGCGGGATGACGCCGGACGCCTTGGTGTTGCGCTGGAAGATGCCGCCGTAGCCGGCGAGCGCCGAGACGCCCTCCTGGATACGGGCGCCCGCGCCGTCGTTGAGCGAGACCAGCGGAGCTCCGGCCGCGATGGCCATGTCCATGATCTTGTGGATCTTGGTGGCGTGGGCCTCGCCCAGCGCGCCGCCGAAGATGCGGAAGTCATGGGCGTAGACGAAGACCGTGCGGCCCTCCACCGTGCCCCAGCCGGTGATGACACCGTCGGTGTACGGCTTCTTGGACTCCAGGCCGAAGCCCTGGGCCCGGTGCCGGCGCAGTTGCTCGACCTCCCGGAAGGAACCCGGGTCCAGGAGCAGCTCGATGCGCTCCCGGGCGGTCAGCTTGCCCTTGGCGTGCTGCGCCGTGGTCGCCTTCTCGCTCGGGCCGGCCAGCGCCTGGGCACGGATCTCGTGCAGCTCGGCGGTCCGCCCGCGGGCGTCGATCGGCTCACCCGGTGCCTCATCCAAAACGGTCATGTAGTGACCTTACGAAGGACACCGGGGAAAGCGAGCCGTTGACTCCGTACAGTCTCCGGAGCCATTTCCTGGTACCACTGAACAGAACCGTCGCGGCATGCAGCCCTTCTGACTGCTCAGAGGGCGTGCGGGTTGTTGGGGTCGCACAAAGCCGTCAGGCGAGAGCCACCTCACATCGATGGGTCGCGCATACCACCCCCGGAGTGACACGGACGCTCAGACGGCGTCCCGTCGAGAGGATCTCGACCGAGTCGTCCGTACGCAAAACCCGGCGTACGGGGTGGTCCCAGGTGATCTCCAGCGGCTCGCCCGAGCGCGGCGGCTCACTCACGCAGAGCGTAGCGGTACGGCCCCGGCGGCGGAGCAGCACGCTCGCACCGGCGGTGGCGGTGAGCGGGCCCACCGTACCCGGCTGCCAGAAGTTGGCGGCGGTGAGGCCCAGGGAACGGACGTGCACCGCCTGGCACGCGCTGTCGTTGGCGAGGACCGACAGCCAGCGGGTGCCCAGGGCGGCGCGGGCCGCCACCTGGTGCCGGCCGGCTCCGGGCATGAGGACGTAGACGTAGGTCGCGTCCGTCGGGTCCGTGCCGTGGTCGAGCCAGAGGGTCTGCCAGCGACGGGTGCGGCGCTCCGTCGTGCTGGTGGTGTTGATGTCGGCCCAGGCGCCGGTGCGGTCCTCGCGCAGGGTGCGCAGTCGGCCGTACGGCACCACCCAGCCGCCGTGACCCTCCAGGTGGGCCCAGCCGGGGCCGCGTACGAAGGTCTGGGTGCCGCCCTCCCCCAGGTTGCGGTTGTCGACGACGGTCTCGACGGGGACTGCGTCGGCGCAGGTGATGCCGGCTCCCAGGCAGATCACGGCGTCCGCGGCGCAGAACCACGACTTGCGGGCCTGCAGGGTCGAGCCGAGGCCCTTCAGATGCTGCCCGATCGCCGCGTACTCGCCGTCCGTCGCGCCGCCGACCCACCGCACGCCGGGCCTGGGCTCGCCCCACTCGCCGCCCGCCCTGTCGGGAAGGCGCTTGGTGGAGACCGTCGTACCGGGGAGGCGGTACCAGTCGACGGTCGGCCAGTACCAGTCCGTGTACTGATCGCCGAGTCCCGGCGCCCACCAGGAGAGCATTCCGGCGCCGGTGTGCCAGCCGCGCGGGTTCTCGCCGTTGCCGCATTCGTAGTGGGCGATGCGGTCACTGGCCATGGCGATGTCGGCGACGAAGCCCGGGCGGCGGTGGACGGCCCGGTCCATGGCAGCGAAGAGGTGATGGCCGACCGGCTCGGGGGCCGCGGCGACCGGCGACTCGGCGACGGTGTGCAGCCGGGCGAGGTCGGCCACCCCGAACTGACGGGCGGTCAGGATCGGCGTGACCGTGTCGCGTTCGATCCAGCCCTTGATACGGCCGTACCAGCGTTCCCGCTCCGCCGCGCTCGCGCCGCCCGCGAGCAGGGCGATGGCGGCGATGATGCCCTGACCGTGGAAGTGGTCGCTGCGCATCACGTGCCGGTCGTCGCTCTTGAGGTAACCCCGGCTGATGGCACGGCCGTTGACGCTGTCCATCATCAACCCGTCGTGAACGAGCGGGGCGTAGGCGTGCTCGACGCTGTCCAGGACGATCTGCCTCTTCGGGTCGGTCACCTGCCACTCGGATCCGGCGAGCAGGGCGAAGAGGCGGCCGAGGCCGTCGAGGAGGACCTGGCCGTAGGTGCCGGAGTAGGCGACCCAGGTGTGCTGGACGAACGAGCCGTCGGCGTAGAGGCCGTCGCCCTTCGTGACGTACGGGAAGACCGGGGAGAGCGCGTCCCGGGCGAGCGCGATCTTCGCCGGGGCCCGGCCGAGGATGCCGCGCAGGGCGACGCTGCGGCACAGGTCGACGCGGTTGGCGCCGGTGGAGGTGCCGGAGTAGTCGGTGAGCATCGCGTCCGGGATGAAGTGGTCGACGGCCGCGCAGGCGGCATCGACCCGGGCCTCGCCGAGGTGGTCGTACAGGGCGGCCGTGATGTCCGTCAGCAGGCGCGGGCTGCCGATCTGCCATTCCCACCAGTTGCCGTAGCGGGTGGTGGAGGGGTTGTAGACGGTGGCGGAGAGGTGGTCGAGGCCCCGCAGGACGTCGGCGAGGAGGGCGGGGTCGGCGGTGGAGCCGGTGCCCTGCTGGACGTAGGCCTGCGTCATGGTCCACAGGCGGCTGTAGCTCTGGGTGATGCCGGCGGGCGGGTCGTAGGGGTGGCCGGGCCACAGGGAGGTGGGCGTGGGGGCCATGGTGGCCCGGAAGCCGCGGGCGAGGGTGCCGGTCTCGGCCAGCCGGGAGGCGTACGGCTCCGCCGCGGGGTCGTAGCCCGTGCCGAGGGCGATATCGAGCCAGCGGAGGCGGAGGGTGTCGTAGGCGTCGGCCGCGGCGGTGCGGGCGGCGGGAGCGGCGGTGGCCAGGAGCGCCGCCGCGAGCAGGACGGCTCGGCGGGTGGGTCTCGTGAGCCCGGTGCGCTGAATGGTCATGTCATGGGCATCTACCACCTCAGAGTAATCACGCCAACACTTTGCGGATGATGTTGAATCTCGAACGGAATAGGTCTACGGTCGGTCGCGTTGATGTAGTTCAAGATTCAACATTGGGTCGCAAGGCCCCCTCATCCCTAAGGAGCACATCATGGCGAACACCGACCTGACCGCACTGACCGGCGAGTACACGATCGACGCGGCCCACTCCACCATCGGCTTCACCGTCCGGCACGCCATGGTCACCAACGTCAAGGGCAAGTTCCTCGACTTCAGCGGCTCGCTGCAGCTGGACGGCGCCGACCCGGCCGCGTCCAAGGCGTCGATCGACGTCAAGATGGACAGCATCGACACCGGCTCCGCGGACCGCGACGGACACCTCAAGAGCGCGGACTTCTTCAAGATCGATGAGTTCCCGACGATGACCTTCCGCTCCACCAAGGCGGAGTCCCTCGGCGGCGACGACTACCGCATCACCGGTGACCTGGAGATCCTCGGCACCACCAAGTCGATCACCATCGACCTGGAGTTCAACGGTGCCGCCAAGGACCCGTTCGGCAACGAGCGCGTCGGTTTCGAGGGCAAGGCGGAGATCCTGCGCTCGGAGTGGGGTCTCACGTGGAACGCGGCGCTGGAGACGGGTGGCGTGCTGGTCTCCGACAAGATCAAGCTGCACTTCGACATCTCGGCGATCAAGAGCGCGTGAGCCTTCTCTGAGGCACGCGACACGACGCGACAGCGCCGGTGAGTCCGTCACTCACCGGCGCTGTGTCAACTTCCGGAGGATCGCCGCGACTTGAGCCGTGCGGCTCTGTGGGGTCCGGGCGCGCAGAAGGCCGAGCATGAGCTGATAGCGCTCGCTCCGGCCCAGCTGCGCGAAGGCCGCACGGGCCCGGGCGTTCTCCGCCAGCGCCGCGGCCAGCTCGTCCGGGACCTCGGCATTGCGCTGCGACTCGTACGCCCCCTCCCACCGCCCGTCCGCCTTCGCGGCGTCCACTTCGGCGAGGCCCTGGGGGCGCATCCGCCCCTCGGCGGTCAGTTCCGCCACCCGCCGGACGTTGACCATCGACCAGAGGCTGCCGGGCCGGCGCGGGGTGATCCGCTGTACG
This sequence comes from Streptomyces sp. NPDC012935, assembly GCF_042900345.1. NCBI lineage: Bacteria > Bacillati > Actinomycetota > Actinomycetes > Kitasatosporales > Streptomycetaceae > Streptomyces > Streptomyces sp. NPDC012935. The sequence continues at coordinate 161,283 of NZ_JBIBBC010000007.1, read as the reverse complement.
TAGTACGAGGCGTCGAGTGCCTTGCGCTGCCCCGTGATCCAGCCGTGGCACAGGGCCACGTCGTTGACCTCGGCGGCTGTGACGGAGGGGATGCCGGAGTCCTTCTTGGCGACCCTGACCCACAGGCCGGGGTGCGGAGCCGGGTGCTCCGCCAGCCAGGTGTCGAGGGCGTCGGCGGAGGCGAAGGCGCGGGGTTCCGGATCGCGGTGCGGGCTCATGACGCAAACGTAGGGGCGAAGTAGGTCAGGAAGTGTCCTCCATCAAGTAGGTCAGGGAGTGTTCTCCATCGGCCGGCCCGGCTCCCCGGTCAGTAGGTGACGCTCGGGTACCGGTCGCCGCGCCCCTTCGGAAGCAGGTCGAGGAGGGTCCAGAACCGGGGCCAGCAGGTCGATGCCCCGCTCGCCGATGTCCTCGGACATGCGGGGGTGCACGGAGCAGAAGTGGCGGAGTGTGCCGTCATCGCTGCCCTTCCGGTGCCCGCAGGAGGGCCGCCGCCTGGTCGCGGGCGTGCGCGATCGGGTCCGGGAAGGTGTTCAGACCGTGGGCGACGAGCGCTCCCTCGTGAAGCAGCATCAGTGTCCGGCCCAGGCGGTCCCCGTCGTCCGGGGCGATGTCCCGGGCGAGACGGGTGAACAGGGAGAGCATCCACTCCTTCTGCCCGGCGATGATCGGGTAGGCCGGATGGGCGGGGTCGCTGATCTCGGCGTGCGCGTTGACCATGCTGCACCCCTTGGAGCCGTACTCCGCCGACCACGCGCGTGAGGCGTCGAACACCGCCAGGACGTGCGCCTGCGGTGTCGCGTGCGCCGCGTCGAGGTGGTCGTCGAGGTACCGCGCGAGGAAGGCCCGCCAGCGCTCGTCGCGGCCGGTCAGGTACTCCACGACGATCCGCTCCTTGGAGCCGAAGCGGTCGTAGAGCGTCTTCTTGGTCACCCCCGCCTCCGCGGCGATGAGATCCACGCCCACGGCGTGGATGCCGCGCTCGTAGAACAGCCGCTCGGCGGCTTCCAGGATGCGTCGTGCGGCGCGCGTCAGCGTGACGCGCTGCGGCTGCTGCTCTGCGGTGCCCATGGCATCCGAGTATACCGATCTGTATACTTTCTGGTGCGAGCAAGGTATACCGATCTGTCTACTGGATGTGGTTGGCGTGAACGCCCTGCTGTCCCTCGCCTTCGTCCTCAGCTGGAGCTCCGGGTTCATCGGCGCCAAACTCGGCGCCGGGAGCGCGTCCGCGGTGACGATCCTGATGTGGCGGTTCCTGCCGCTCGCGGTGATCCTGGTCATCGTGGCCGCGGTGCTGGGCCGTGCGTCGTGGCGGGGTCTCACCGGGCGGGACCTCGCCCGCCAGGCCGTGATCGGCACGCTGTCGCAGAGCGGCTATCTGCTCACCGTCTACTACGCCATCCAGCTGGGCGTCTCCAGTGGCACCACGGCCCTGATCGACGGCGTCCAGCCCCTGGTCGCCGGTGCCCTGGCCGGACCCCTGCTGGGGCAGTACGTCTCAGGCCGGCAGTGGCTCGGGCTGTGCCTGGGGGTGAGCGGCGTCGTCGTCGTCACCATGGCCGACGCCACGGCGGCGACCGGCGTTGCCGCGTGGGCTTATCTCATCCCCTTCCTCGGCATGCTCTCGCTGGTGGCGGCCACGTTCCTCGAAAGCCGCTCCCGGACGGCCGTTCCGCCCATGGTGGCGCTCACCGTCCACTGCGCCACCAGCGCCGTACTGTTCACGGCGTTCGCCCTGAGCACCGGAGCGGCCGCGCCGCCCGCCGAGGCCGGTTTCTGGGCCGCGATCGGCTGGCTCGTCGTGCTGTCCACCTTCGGCGGGTACGGGCTGTACTGGATGATCCTGCGACGCTCCGGGGTCACCAAGGTCAACACCCTCATGTTCCTCATGGCGCCGGTCACGGCGGTGTGGGGGGCGTTCATGTTCGGCGAGCACTTCAGTGCGCAGACCGCGATCGGCCTGGCGGTCGGACTTGCCGCCGTCGTCATCGTGTATCGCGGGGGCGGCACATCCCGTGCGCGTGCGCTCCGGCCGCGCCCCAGGACCGGTGGCTCTCCTCAACAGGTCCCGCACGGCCCGCCCGCGCCTCCGGCCCCGCAGTCTCCAGCCGCCGGCCACCGGCTCCCCGGTGGCTGCTCGTGAGGCCCCTCTGATCAGCGTTCGCTTCCGCTTCCGGGCTCACACCACTGCCGGACGGCCGTTCGGCATGCCGTGTCATCCTCGGCTTCGGGGTGCGGAGTTCTTCACGCCGTTCGCTCTTCTCCTGCTGGGCGCCGCCGTGTTCGCGCAGGGGACGTCCGAGTTCATCGGGAGTCGTACCGGGACATCCTCGACGGCATGACCGCCGCGGCATCCCGCCCCGACCGCCGGGGGCCACGTGGCCGTGCGCGAGGCCGGGACCGGCGCCCTGGACGCCTGCCGCTCCTCGCATCCGATGGCGCGGGCGGGCATCGACGGGACGCCTCTGGCGACGAGTGACGGGTGACGGCCCAGACGGGCAGACTGCCAGGCCCGGTGGCGAAATCGAGGCGCGGACGGGTGTCGCCCCCGGGCATCATCGTCGACATGACCGACACGCCCCGCCCCGCCCCCGCATGGGTCGCCGTCTCCTCGTACGAGATCGAGAAGCCGCTCCTGCACCCCGAGGCCGCCGTCCGCGCCTGACTGCGGGAGCGCGGCATCGACTGGATGCCGTTCGAGGCGGGTGAGGTGCGCTGGGACCGCGTGTGCGCGCCGGGGGCCGACGGGCGCCGGCGGGCGTGGATCACGGTCCATGTCGCCGCCGGTGCCCTGTGGCGGCTCGGATTGCATCCCGATCAGCCGACGTCCGTCGTCAACGGGCCGTCGCCGCCCGGCTGGTGGCATGCCGCCGGGGAGCGGTACGGGCGGCGGGGCTCGGGCGGGAGGGGCGGGGCCTGAGGGGGCGTGGCCGGAATTGGCCCCTTGTGGGGGCGGTCACAGGATTCCCATAATCCAGCAAAGGAATTGACCGGCGCATGTCAGCAGACAGTCACTCCCCTTGCTTGGCATGCCCCCTACATTTCAGTGCTCTCTCCACGTTCGCATGTCCAACCCCCCACGGAAGGCATCACGTTGAAGAAGCTCCTCACCGCCCTCAAGAGATGCGCGGTCCTCGGCGCCGCCGCTCTCGCGATCGTCAGCCTTCAGCCCGTCTCGGCCGCGCAGGCCGCAGACTCGCGCGTCGTCGGCGGAACCCGTGCCGCACAGGGCGAGTTCCCGTTCATGGTCCGGCTCTCCATGGGCTGTGGCGGCGCTCTCTACACCCAGCAGATCGTGCTCACCGCCGCGCACTGCGTGGGCGCGACCGGCCCCAACACCAGCATCACCGCCACGGCCGGCGTCGTGGACCTGCAGTCCACCAGCGGCCGCGTCCAGGTCCGCTCCACGTACGTGTACCGGGCCCCGGGCTACAACGGCGACGGCAAGGACTGGGCGCTCATCAAGCTCGCCCAGCCGATCAACCTGCCCACGCTGAAGATCGCCACGACCACGCAGTACAACACCGGCACCTTCACCGTGGCCGGCTGGGGCGCGGCCCGTGAGGGCGGTCCCCAGCAGCGCTACATGCTCAAGGCCAACGTGCCGTTCGTCAGCGACGCCCAGTGCCGCTCCTACAGCGGCTACAGCGGCCTCATCGCCAACGAGGAGATCTGCGCCGGCTTCCCGTCCGGCGGCGTCGACACGTGCCAGGGCGACTCCGGCGGCCCGATGTTCCGCCGCGACGCGAGCAACGCCTGGATCCAGGTCGGCATCGTCAGCTGGGGCATAGGCTGCGCCCGCCCCAACGCCCCCGGCGTCTACACCGAGGTCTCCACCTTCGCGTCGGCGATCGCCTCCGCGGCGTCGTCCCTGTGACCTCCCCGCACCTCTGAGCTTGCCGCGCCGCGGGCCCGGTGTCTTCGGACGCCGGGCCCGTGCCGCGCCGCACGCGCCCCGCTCACCCCGTTGCGGCCGTCACGCGCACCGCAGCGGCCCGGAACCTCGCCCGGTACTCGCTCGGCGTCGTGGCGTGCCGGCGGCGGAACGCCCGGATGAGGGTGTCGACCGTGCCGAACCCGCAGACGGTGGCGACCCGCTCCAGCGTGGCGTCGGTGCTCTCCAGCAGGTTGCCGGCCAACTCGACCCGCACCGACTCGATGTAGGCGTGCGGCGTCATACCGAGTCCGGACTTGAAGATGCGGGTCAGCTGGCGGTCGCTGACATGCGCATACGCGGCCAGGTCCGGGACGGTGAGGCGCTGGTCGATGTTGTTCAGGATGTGATGCCGGAGGTCCTCGATGCGCCGGGTCGTGGACACCGGCTCCAGCGGCACGCTGAACTGGGACTGCCCGCCGGGCCGCTTGAGGTACATCACGAGTTGGCGGGCGACGCGCAGCGCGACCTGCTCGCCGAAGTCCTCCGCGACCAGGGCCAGGGACAGGTCCAGGCACGCGCTGATCCCCGCGCCGGTCCAGATCTCGCCCTCCTCGCGGATGAAGATCGGATCCGGGTCGACCCGCACCGCCGGATGGTCGGCGGCAAGCCGCTGCGCCGTCGACCAGTGCGTGGTGGCGCGCTTGCCGTCGAGGAGCCCCGCGGCGGCAAGGATGTGCGCGCCGACGCACACGGAGGCCACCCGTCGGGCACGGCCGGCCAGCGTCTTCACCCAGGCCACCGTGCCGGGGTCGGTGACGGGGTGGATGCGGCGCTCGCCGTCCACCTCGACGGAACCGGGGACCAGGAGCGTGTCGATGGCCCGTTCGGCGACCTCCAGGAACGTGGTGTCGGGCAGGATCCGCACACCGGCCGCCGTCGTCACCGGCGCGATCGTCTCGGCGGCCAGGAGTACCTCGTAGCCGACGCCGCCGTCGGTTTCGTGGGGGACGAGCGAGAACACCTCCGGCGGGCCGGTGACGTCGAGGAGGTCGACGCCCTCGAACAGCACGATCACGATCAACCGGTTCACGGTCCCCACCCTGTACCCCCTGCCTCGGCCGCGGACGTGGGTGTCGGTTTCTGCGAACAGCACGTCATTGCCGACAGCCCGGCGCGGGCCATAGCGTCGCATACGGGTTCAACAAGCTGTTGAGCAACGGTTCGACCCGTTCGACGAACCCTCGGAACCTCAAGTCCCCAACCCCTGGAGAAGTCCTGTGACCAGCAAGACGCTGCGCGAACTCGGCGGTGCCGACGACACCCCTGCGGCCCTCGCGTCCTCGACGCTGATCCTCGTCGACTACCAGAACACCTACACCCGCGGTGCGATGGAACTCGACGGCTGGCAGCCCGCCCTGGAAGCGGCGTCGGATCTGCTGTCCCGGGCCCGCGAAGCTGGTGCCGAGGTCATTCACGTCCAGCATGACGACGGCGAGGGTTCGCTGTACGACATCCGCACGGAGACCGGCCGGATACACCCCGACGTCGCCCCCGTCGAGGGCGAGTCCGTGGTCGTCAAGAAGGCCCCGGACTCCTTCCACGGAACCGACCTCGGAAAGCTCGTGGACGACGCCAGGAACGAGACCGTGATCGTCGCCGGGTTCATGACCCACATGTGCGTCGCGTACACGGCGGCGTCCGCGGCCCTGCGCGGCAACAGGCCGACCGTGCCCGCGGACGCGTGCGCCACCCGGTCGGTCGTGGATGTGACCGCCGACGAACTGCACCGCAGTGCCCTTGCGGCCGTCGCCGACGCGTACGGCGTCGTCGTCGCGTCCGGACGGGAGCTCGTCTGACACGGCTGCGGCTTCGCTCGCGTCCGCCGCCCTGATCATGGCGGAACACAAGGATCCTCAGAACCCGCCGCCGTCGAACCCTCCTCCCCCACCGAAGTCCCCACCGCCGAATCCGCCCCCGAAGTCCCCGCTGTCGAAGTCCGCGCCGGAGACGTCGCCGCCCTCGTAGCCGCCACCGCCGTAGCCGTAGCCCGCTCCGTAGTCGGCGGCGTAGGCGGGCGTGGCCATCATGCTGCCGAGCAGGGTGCCGATGAGGAGGCCGGGGAGGATGCCGCCGCCGAAGTATCCGCCTGCCCAGGGCCCGTAGGCCGGGCCGGCCTCCCAGTACGGGCGGCGGCCGTACTCGGTGTCGACCTCGCGGATCACGGGGTCGCGGCCCTCGGAGAGGCGGGTTCGGTCGGCCGCGCAGACCGGGACCTCGCGGGCCGTGCCGCCGGGCGGGGTCCAGGTCTCGTCGGCCACCGCCGGACCGTGCCGCGGGTCGAAGAAGCACGGCGGCCGGCGTTCCGGCAGGGGCTGGTGTGCCCGGCGGGCGGCCAGCTGGGTGAGGGAGAAGCGGCCGTCCGCCAGGGCCTGGGTGACTGCTTTGACGTCCTCCGGTTTGCGGGCGGAGTCCATCAGCCGTTTCGCCTTTTCGTAGGCGTCCAGGGCGCTTTCGTAGTCCGCACGCATCGCATCGTCGGCGCCGGGCTCGCCTGGGTGGAAGTCCAGGCGGTCCAGTTCCTCGCCGAAGGCGGTGATGTCCTCGTCGACCACCACCCGTAGCTTCTCCAGGCCCTCCCGCTGCTCCGCCTCGTGGCGCCGCCGGTTGCGCTTGACCAGCGCGTACGCGCCCGCGCCGCCTGCCGCCAGCACCGCGCCGACGGCGATCAGACCGCCGGCGTCAAAGCCGTCGCCGCCCCCGCCGTCGCTCCAGCTGGCCGGTGCGGTGCCGTTCACGTTGCGCAGCGCCGAGTCGACGAAGTCGTTCAGCTGGGCCTTGGGGTCGCCGGCGCTCTGCACCGAGGAGACCAGGTTGTCCACCGCTTGCCGGGACATCACCGAGGAGTCGGCCGCCGCGTCGAACCGGTCACCGACGCGGACGCCGTACAGGCCCGTCACACCGGTTTCCGTGCGGAGGTTCGGCAGCAGGTTACTGGTCGGCTGATCGGCCGGCAGCACGGCGACGAAGACCGGCTTGTCGGCGTCCTTGATCTTGTCGGCGAGCGCTTCCGCGTCGGCCGACGACAGCTGGTCCGAGGCTGCGGGATCCACGTAGACGGGATCATCGCGCAGCGCCTCGGCAACCCGGGAAACGTCCGTGGCCGCATGTGCGCCGGGCGGGCCGGCCACAAGCACCGCCGCAGTCGCGGCGACCGGCACGATCAGCAAGCGCATGAGTCCCCGGAAGAGCGGAGTCCTCATACTCTCGACGCTACCTGATGGGACGGGCAAAGGCGCCGGTCCAGGTGGCTGGATTCCCACCGCGACCGGCGCCCCACGGCAGCCGCCGCGTGCCGTACGGCGGCTCAGGCCGCGCGGTACGCGGCGCTCAGCCTCTCCACCGCCGCCCCGTACCGGCCCGTCAGCAGCAGATGATCGGCCTCGGCGAAGGGCTTCGCCACCGCCTCGGTGATGTCGATGCCGGCGGCCCTGTGCTGGACGATCAGCCGGGCCTTGGTGACGAGCGCACGGCCCGCCTGCTGCGCCCCGGCCCTCTCGGCCGCCCGGGCCGCGATGCCGAGCGCCCTCAGGGTCCCGGCGCCCCCTTCCGGCACCGTGGTCAGGGTCGTCAGGCCCCAGCCGTAGGGGAACCTCGGGTCGTACGCGCTGTCCCCGACGTTGATCGGCAGCTGTGCCTCCGACTTCGGCCAGGTGACGGGGAGTTGCCCGGTGAAGGCGCGCTTGCCGTACAGCACGTCCGCCACGCCGTCGCCCTCCGTACCCGGCAGCCAGGAGGCGACCAGCGCGTCGATCCCGGCGAGCTGCTCGTCGTCGATCAGCTGCGGGCGCCCGGAGACGATCAGCACGGCACACTTCATGGCGCCGCACACCTTGTCGACGGTGGCCCGGTCGGCGGCGCTCAGCTCCAGATCGTTGCCGTTGCCGACGTCACCGACACCCTCGGCGTACGGGGTCTCGCCGACGACGACCACGCCGACGTCATGGCCGTCCGTCGGCGCCGAGGCGTCCTTGGAGTACGTCAGCCCCGGGGCGTTCTTCCGGATCGCCTCCAGGATCGTCGTGCCGGGGGTGATGTCGCCGGACGCACCCTGCCAGGTGATCGTCCAGCCGCCGCTCTGGTTGCCGATGTCGTCGGCGTTGGATCCGGCGACGTAGATCTTCTGCGACTTGCGCAGGGGCAGCACGCCGTTCGCGTTCTTCAGCAGCACCTGCGACTGGGCTGCCGCCTGCCGCGCCACCGCCCGGTGTGCGGCGGACCCGATCCGGTCGGCCCCGCTGGTGTCGGCGTACGGCTTCTCGAAGAGTCCGAGGCGGAACTTCTGCGTCAGGATGCGGGAGACGGCGTCGTCGATCCGCGCCTCGCCGACCCGCCCGGCCCGGGCCTCCTGCACGAGCGTGGTGTGGAAGTCGCGGAAGGCGTACGGGGCCATGACCATGTCGAGGCCCGCGTTGACGGACGTACGGATGTCCGAGGCGTAGTCGCCGGGGAGCTGGTCGATGCCGTTCCAGTCGCTGATGACGAAGCCGTCGAAGCCCATCCGGTCCTTGAGCATGCCGTTGATCATGTCGGCGCGACCGTGCATCTTGACCGGGCCCCGTCCGTCGCCGATCAGGTCGAGCGAGGAGTACGACGGCATGACCGTGCCGACGCCTCGGTCCACCGCCGTCTCGTACGGCGCCAGGTGCACGGCTTCCAGCTGCTGCCGGGTGACCTTGGTGACGCCCTGGTCGATGGTGTACGTACCGGTGCCGGAGGAGCCGTACTCGGTGCCGCCGTCGGCGACGAAGTGCTTCGCGGTGGCGAGGACCTTGTCGTCACGGTCCAGGTCCCGTCCGTCGGACCGGCCCTGGAGGCCCTGGATGACGGTCTCCATGGAGTCGACGAGCGCCGGGTCCTCACCGAAGGACTCGTACGCGCGTCCCCACCGGTCGTCCCGCGTCACGCACAGACAGGGCGCGAAGTCCCAGGGGATGCCGGTCGCCCGGGTCTCGGCAGCCGTCACCGCGCCGGCCCGCTGGGCCAGCTGCGGGTCCCGGGACGCGCCGAGCCCGATGTTGTGCGGCAGGATCGTCGCGCCGACCAGGTTGTTGTGGCCGTGCACCGCGTCGACGCCGTAGATCAGCGGGATCTGGAACCGCGTCGCCTGCGCCCGCAACTGGAAGCCGTCGATCATCTTCGCCCAGGCCTCGGCCGTGTTGGGCGTCGGGGTGGAGCCGCCGCCGGAGAGGAGCGAGCCGAGCGCGTACGTGGCGATGTCACCGGGCGCGGTCAGGGCGCCGCGTTCGGCCTGGGTCATCTGGCCGGCCTTCTCCTCCAGGGAGAGGCGGGAGACGAGGTCGGCGACGCGCTTGCGCACCGGCAACCTGGGGTCGAGATACGGCAGTCCGTGCGCGTCGACGACGACCTGCGGGGTCTCCGCCGGGGACTTGGCGCCGGTGACGGTCAGCTTCAGCGGGATCGTCTCGGCGGGCTCGGCGGACCTGTCCTTGCGGGTCGGGACGCGGACCTCGCGGCTGGTTCCGGAGACGGTGCCGGCCGGGAAGGTGACGGTTCCCGCGACCGGGGTGTAGTCCGATCCGGGGTCGGCGGTGCCGCCGGTGGTCTCGTACGTGACGGTGACGGGTTCGTCGATGGGGGCGGAGCCGGTGGTGGCGACGGTGAGCCGTACGTTCGCCGTGCCGCCCTCGTCCGTCGGGTAGACGGCCGAGTCGGTCAGCACGGAGGCCTTCAGGGACTGGTCGGCCCTGCCGTACAACTCGACCCCGTCCATGGCGAACTGCCCGTTGACGCCGACCGGCAGGGTGACGCCGTAGCCCCAGGTCTCGGTGAGGCCGAGGATGTGGTCGATGCCGCCGACCGGCTGGTGGTCCGTGCGGTAGGTGAAGTCGGTGAAGGGCAGCTCGATCTGTTTCCAGCCGCTGAAGTCGTCGGTGAAGGAGGTCGTCCACAGCTCGGAGGCCTCGCCGTTGGCGCCGCCGTCCTTGAGTTCGAAGACGATCTTCTTGCCGTTGTTCCGGCCGTCCCACCACAGGCGGAGGCCCTTGTGGGCGGACCAGTCGTGGGCGGGCTCGGCGAAGGCGAAGTCGTGGGTGAAGCCGCCGTAGCCGCTGATGTCGTAGGTGCCGGAGAGGACCTTCTCGCCCTCGGGCGCGTCGCCGCGGGCGGCCAGCTCCAGGGTGGGCGGGTCGTCGTTGTCGCTGCCCCAGGTGAAGAGGCCCCCGGCGGGCGGGCTCGCGAAGGGGACCTCGCCCTCGAAGCGGTCGACGGGGACCGGGGCGGGGTCGTCGGCGCCGGACGCGGGGGCTGCGGAGGTGAGCGGAAGCAGTGCGGTCAGCAAGGCGGCGGAGGCGAGCAGGGCGGTTCTTCGCATGGAACGTCCCTCGACTCTCGTGGTCCACTTATGACTTACCTCACGCCTTGAGTTAACTGGGGGCGCCGGTTGGCGTCAAGACTTCACGTCAGAACCGGTGCGCACTCAACTCCTGGCCGGAGCAGTGCCGTTGTCCTTTCACCTCATGAACGCGCGACCCCTTGACGCGTATACGAAGCCGTCATTTACTCACGGCTCGCACGCCCCCATCCCCCACCTCCAGAAGGGCGGCGCTCCATGAGGAGATCGACGCGGACGCTCGGGCTGCTTCTCACCGGGCTCCTCACCACGGCCGGCTTCACGGCGGCCACCCCCGCGCAGGCTGCGGGCGAACAGGTCACCGCTTGGCTCACCACGACGGACGACACCGCAGGACGCCATGTGACCCGCGGGCTGCAGCCGCAGACGCCGTTCGCCTTCCAGGCGGGCTCCGGCGGCAGCGGCGAGAACATCACGGTCGACGAGAACACCCGCTACCAGTCCTTCACCGGCGGCGGCGCGTCCTTCACGGACACCGCGGCCTGGCTGATGGACGGCAGCGGCGCGCTGTCGCAGGCCACGAGGGACGACACGATGCGCAAGCTGTTCTCCCCGACGGAGGGCATCGGGCTGTCGTTCCTGCGCAATCCCATGGGCGGCTCGGACCTCGCCCGCTTCGGCTACACCTACGACGACATGCCGGCCGGGCAGACCGACCCGGACCTCTCCGAGTTCTCGATCGCCCACGATCTCCAGGACGTCGTGCCGCTGACGAAGCAGGCACGTCAGCTCAACCCCGGGCTCACCGTGATGGCCTCACCCTGGACCGCGCCCGCCTGGATGAAGGACAACGGGCAGCTCAACGGGGGCTGGCTGAAGGCGGAGCACTACGGGGCGTACGCCTCGTACTTCGTGAAGTACGTGCAGGCCTACCAGGCCCAGGGCATCCCGATCTCGTACGTCACCGCCCAGAACGAGCCGACCTGCTGCGCGGGCTATCCCTCGATGAGCTGGAACGCGAGCGGGCTCGCGTACTTCACGAAGAACGAACTGCTGCCGAAGCTCCAGAACGCCGGGCTGTCGACGAAGGTGCTGGCGCACGACTGGAACTGGGACACCTACGACGCCTACGCCGCGCAGACGGTCGACGACGCCGCCGTCCGCAACCACCCGAACTTCGGCGGGATCGCCTGGCACGGCTACGGCGGTGACGTGGCCAAGCAGACGCAGGTGCACAACCAGTATCCGCAGCTGGACGCGTTCGGCACCGAGCACTCCGGCGGCACCTGGATCGCCAACCAGCAGCGCGAGGACATGATGAACATCATCGACTACACCCGGAACTGGGCGAAGTCGGTGACCAAGTGGTCGCTCGCGCTGGACCAGAACCGGGGTCCGCACAACGGCGGCTGCGGGACCTGCGACGGTCTGATCACCGTCCACAACGGGGACTCCCGGCACGGGCAGGTCGACTACACCGTCGAGTACTACACGATGGGCCACCTGACGAAGTTCGTGAAGCCGGGCGCCCAGCGCATCGCGTCCACGGCGTCGTCGTCGGTGCCGAACGTGGCGTGGCGCAATCCGGACGGTTCGAAGGCGCTGATCGCGTACAACGATGCGTCCAGCGCGAAGACCGTCACGATCAACTGGGGCTCACAGCACGCCACTTACTCGCTTCCCGGCAAGACGTCGGCGACGTTCACCTGGTCGGGCACCCAGACCGAGGGCCCGTCGCAGTCGGGGGCGTTGGTGGGTCTTGCGGGCAAGTGCCTCGACGTGGCGGGCGGTTCGCCGGCCGACGGCACGGCGGTGCAGCTCTACGACTGCAACGGCTCGACCGCCCAGCGCTGGACCGTGCAGTCCGACGGGTCGGTGCGGGCGCTGGGCAAGTGCCTCGACGTCGCGTCCGGAGCGACCGCGAACGGCGCGAAGGTCCAGCTGTACGGCTGCAACGGGTCGGGGGCGCAGCAGTGGTCGTACGACGCGACGACGGGCGACCTGGTCAACCGCGCCGCGGACAAGTGCCTCGACGTGACGGACAACTCCTCGGCCAACGGCGCCCGCGCACAGATCTGGAGCTGCACGGGCGCCGCCAACCAGAAGTGGCGGCTGCAGTAGGGCGCCGGCTCAGACGAACGGCTCGCCGATGCCGAGCAGGTTGCCCTCGCTGTCGTGGAACCAGGCGGCGCGCTCCCCGCGGAAGCCCTTGCTCGGGTAGTGGCCCTGGACATCGGCGATGCCGTTGGTCGTGCGGAGCCCGGGCACGTCGACGTCCTCGAACTCCACGCCGCGCCGCCCGAGTTCCGCGACGACCGCATCGATGTCCTCGACCTGCCACCCCATCTGGGTGAACGTGCCGGGGGAGGCTCCGGTCGACTGGTACACGGCGAACTCCGTGCCGCCGCACCGGTACAGCAGCCCGCCGGGCCGTTCGTCGACCGGGTCCAGACCGAGCTTCTCGGAGTAGAAGCGCCGGGCCCGCTGAAGGTCCTGGGCGGGCAGCCGGGTAGCCACCTGTCCCCGGGCGAGCAGGTAGCGGGCGTCCGTGGCCTTGTCGTCCATGGCTCCACTGTGCCGTGGACGACGGGCCCGGGGCAGGCGGCGAGGTCCGTTCGGCCTACTCGGCCGGTGTCACCCCGGCCCGCAGCAGCCCGTACGTGTACGCGTCCTCCAGCGCCTGCCAGGACGCCGCGATGACGTTCTCGGCGACGCCGACCGTGGACCACTCCCCCGCCCCGTCGGACGTGGAGATCAGGACGCGGGTCGTGGACTGGGTGCCGTGCACGCCCTCCAGGATGCGGACCTTGTAGTCGACGAGGTCAAGCTTGGCGAGCTGCGGGTAGATCTTCTCCAGGGCCACCCGCAGTGCGCGGTCGAGGGCGTTGACCGGGCCGTTGCCCTCCGCCGTGGCGACGATGCGCTCGCCCTTGGCGAAGAGCTTGACCGTGGCCTCGTTGGCGTGGCTGCCGTCGGGGCGGTCCTCGACGATCGCGCGCCAGGACTCGACCTGGAAGTACTTCAGCGGCTTGCCCTCGACCTCGGTGCGCAGCAGGAGTTCGAAGCTGGCGTCGGCGGCCTCGTACGTGTAGCCCTCGAGCTCGCGCTCCTTCACCCGCTCGACCACCCGGCCGACCAGCTCCCGGTCGCCGCCGAGGTCGATGCCGAGCTCCTTGCCCTTGAGCTCGATCGAGGCACGGCCCGCCATGTCGGAGACCAGCATCCGCATGGTGTTGCCGACCTGCTCGGGGTCGATGTGCTGGTACAGGTCCGGGTCGACCTTGATCGCGGAGGCGTGCAGGCCGGCCTTGTGCGCGAAGGCGGAGACGCCGACGTACGGCTGATGCGTGGACGGCGTGAGGTTGACGACCTCGGCGATGGCGTGCGAGATACGGGTCATCTCGCGCAGGTGGCCGTCGGGGAGGACCTTCTTGCCGTACTTCAGCTCCAGGGCCGCCACCACCGGGAACAGGTTGGCGTTGCCGACCCGCTCGCCGTAGCCGTTGGCCGTGCACTGGACGTGGGTCGCGCCCGCGTCGACCGCCGCGAGGGTGTTGGCGACCGCGCAGCCGGTGTCGTCCTGGGCGTGGATGCCGAGGCGGGCGCCGGTGTCGGCGAGGACCGTCGAGACGACCGCCTGGATCTGGGCGGGGAGCATGCCGCCGTTGGTGTCGCAGAGGATCACGACGTCCGCGCCGGCCTCCGAGGCCGTACGGACGACGGATTTCGCGTACTCCGGGTTGGCGCGGTAGCCGTCGAAGAAGTGCTCGCAGTCGACGAAGACGCGGCGGCCCTGCTCGCGCAGGTACGACACCGTGTCGCCGACCATGGCGAGGTTCTCGTCCAGCGTGGTGCGCAGGGCGAGCTCGACGTGCCGGTCGTGGGACTTCGCGACCAGGGTGATCACCGGGGCACCGGACTCCAGCAGCGCCCTGACCTGCGGGTCCTCGGAAGCCTTGCCGCCCGCGCGGCGGGTGGAGCCGAAGGCGACCAGCTGGGCGTGCCTGAAGGTGATCTCCTGCTGGGCGCGCGCGAAGAACTCGGTGTCACGGGGGTTGGCACCGGGCCAGCCGCCCTCGATGAAGCCCACGCCGAAGTCGTCCAGGTGACGGGCGATGGCCAGCTTGTCGGCGACGGTGAGGTTGATGCCCTCCCGCTGGGCGCCGTCGCGCAGGGTGGTGTCGAAGACGTGGAACGAGTCGTCCAGCTCGCTGGTTACCGACATGGTCGTAAGGCTCCTGTATTGGATCTCGGTCTACCGGAATGACCGGCTCCACCGCCCCCACCTATGGTCCCTCACGCTCTCCGCCCGGCTGCGGGTGGGCCGGGAAACAGAAAAACCTCTCGCGGGTGCGAGAGGTCTGCGCGCGGGTCGAGGACGACGGTGTCCACCCGTACCTGGTCGTACGTGGTGGTCACTGCGGACCGGCGCGCCTGCTGCCAATAATCATGGCGAACGAGAGCACGGGGGCAGTCTGGCACAACTCACCCCCGTGCTCACCGTCCGTCTCAGGATGCGAGCACTGCGCTGATCACCGCAGGTGGCGGACGTAGACGTGGGTGGTGTCGGCGGTGTCGTCCGGCACCAGGTCGGCGCCCCGGCTGCTGAAGGCGACCGTGCGGCCGTGCCGGTCGATCACCGGGTAGTCCGCGTAGTCGGCGCTCGGGCCGCCCTGCGCCGCGGCGCTGACGAGCACCGTGCGTCCGGTGCGCAGGTCGCGCACGTACACCTGACGTGCGGCGTTCGGGTCGGCCGGGGCGGCGGAGCCGAACGCGAGGTACCTGCTGTCGGCGCTGAGCCGGGCGAAGCCGGTGTGGGCGGCCGGGTCGGCGGCGTCGATGCGGCGCAGGTCACCCGTCTTCAGGTCGCGGACGAAGACGTTGTGGGAGCCGTTGGTGTCGCCCGGCGTCAGCTTCGAGTCCAGCGAGTTGAACACCGCGTACCGGCCGTCGGCGCTGACCTGCGGGTACTCGGTGTGCCCGTCGGACGCCGCGCCGTCCGGCGCCTTGTCGACCTGGGTCAGTTCGCCGCTGCGCACGTCACGGACGTAGGCGTCGCTCCAGTCTCCCCGGGTGGGGTACGGCACGAAGAACTGGTAGCCGACCTTGTTGCCGTCCGCGCTGATGGTCGGCTGGGTGGCGGCGGACTTCCAGGCGCCCTCGCCGGGGACCTGGCTGATGCGGACCCGTTCGCCGGTGACGCGGTCGACGCGGTAGACCCGGTTGGAGCCGTCGCCCGCCTGCCCCGTGTCGCCGGTGCGCAGGGCGACGAAGGCGACGTAGCGGCCGTCGGCGCTGAGGGCGGGCATGCTGCCGGCGCTGTAGCCCGTGTCGACGGCGTCGTCGATCCGCTGGAGGGCACCGGTCCGCAGGTCCTTGACGAAGATGTGGTTGTCGTCGGTGTTGTAGGTGGGGTTGGAGGTGAACGCCAGGTACCGGCCGTCGGCGCTCAGCGAGACGTCCAGGACGTTGGCGTCCCCCGGGGTGCCGTCCGCCGCGGTGCCGGCCAGGCGGGTGACGCCGGTCCGCAGGTCGCGCACGAACGCGTCGGCGACGCCGTTGGAGTCGCCCGCGACGAGGTTGTCGGCGTCGGAGACGAAGGCCAGATAGCGGCCGTCGGCGCTCAGGCTCTGCCCGTCGGAGCCACGGTTGCCGTCCGTGCCGTCCGGGGCCACGCTCGCCTTCTCCGTGTACGGCGCCCTGGGCGCGGCGGCCGCCGACGCCCCCGACAGCGTCGCCGTCGCGGCGGCCAGGGCGATGGCGAGCGCGACAACTCGCTTGGTGCTGTGCATGGTTGTTCCCCCGTTGATGGTTGTTGTCATTGAACTGTCCGCAGGAAGACGTCCGACACCCCGTTGGTGTCCCCCTCCACCAGATCGGGTGACGCCGACTCGAATGCGACGACAGTGCCGTCGGCGTTGACGGAGGGGTGCCGCGCCGGGAGGTCGCCCCGGCCGCCCCAGCGGTCGACGCTGACCAACTACCGTTTCCCCGTGGTGAGTTCGAGCAGGTACACGGCGTCTCGCGAGGTGTACGCGAGGTGCGTGCCGCTTCCGGAGAGCGAGTAGGCGACCCGTTCGCCGTCGCCGCTCACCGAAGCCCCGGGCTTGTCGCCCTCCTCGGCCGGTGAGATCAACTCGTCGGTGCCGGTGGCCGTGTCGCGGACGTACAGCAGCCGGAAGTTCTGATCGCCGTTGCGGTTGCCGATGGTGTACGCGACGTGCGTGCCGTCCGGGCTGATGGACTGCACGCGCCCCAACTCGTTGGAGCCGGGCGGGTTCTCGGGCCACAGCCGCTCCGAGCGGCCGGTGGCGCGGTCGTACAGGTAGGGCGCGAGGAACCGGGTGCCCGCGGAGAAGGCGATACGGCTCCCGTCGGCGCTCGGCACCGGCGAGCCGTACGTGTAGCCGCCGCCGAGGTCGATCCTCGTGACCCCGCCGCCGGTCAGGTCCTTCACGAGCAGGCACGGGGTGAAGCGCGCGCAGCCGAGGCTCGGCGCGGTGGACACGAACACGGCATGGCGGCCGTCGGCGCTGAGCGCGGCGCCGTTCGAGGGGCCGTCGGCCTGGGCGCCGTCGGCGGCGGTGCTGACACGTTCGACGCGCGGTGGGTGTGGCGCCGCGCCGGCGCTCGGGGCCGCCGTCCCGGCGAGCGCGAGCAGCAGCGCCGCACCTAACGAGGCTCTGGACACACGTGCGACTCCGGACATGTTCCCCCCTGTGGTCCCCGCCGACGCTTCACCCCCGGCCCCCGCCGGGAGTTCCCCCTGAGGCAAACGCATCACCGACCACAGGGTCAATCGGTCTTATTGCGTACAACCCGGGCGCGAGGTCAGGCGTCCGCGAGGAGGCCGTCGTCCAGGAACTCCCGTACGTGGCCGAGAATCGTCTCCCGGTCCGTGCCGCGCAGCCCGATGGCCACGTGGATGGAGAAGCCGTCCAGCAGAGCCCGCAGGCGGGCGGCGAAGCGGTCCGGGTCGACCGCCCGGAACTCGCCTCTCGACACCCCCTCGGCCAGCAGCGCCACCAGGTCCCGGTGCCAGGCCCCCTCGATCGCGGCCTGGCGGTCGCGGGCGTCGTCGTCGGCGTTCTGCGAGCGGTTCCAGACCTCCAGCCACAGCGTCCAGTGGGGATCGCGGTGGCCGTCGGGGACGTACAGGTCTACGTATGCGTCGAGGCGTTCGCGGGCGGAGGCGGTCCGGGTGAGCAGCCGCCCGCGCTCGGCACCGAGCCGGCCCTCGCTCCACTCCAGGGTCCGCAGCAGCAGTTCGTCCTTGGAGTGGAAGTAGTAGAGGAGATGGCCGCTGCTCATGCCGACCGCCCGGCCTAGGGCGGCCATGGTGAGCTTCTCCAGGCCGCGTTCGGCGATCATCGCCATCGCGGCGGCGAGGACGTCCTCGCGGGGTGGGGCGGGGGTACGGCGGCGGGCGGCGGTCACGCGACGGCCTCCACACGGACGGCGTCGGGTACGAGCCGGGTCTCGTAGCCGCTCGTGCAGTCGGTGGCGACGATCGCCACCTCGGCCCCGCAGCCGCAGACATGGTTGACCCCCGCCTGGCCGTCCGGCCCGCAGCAGCCGATGAGCCGGTGCGGGTCGGAGTGCGGGGCGATGTCCACGACGTCGTCCGGGTGCAGGACGTAGGTGCCGCGCGGCCCGGCGGAGACCAGGAAGCCCCGCGCATCGGACTTCCACATGCCGCCGGGCACGACACCGTCGTACTCCTCGTCGGGACCGACCGGCTCGAACGGCGCCCCGAACGGCAGCGGATCGACGACGAACGTCCCGCGCGGCACGCTGGGCGGACCGTGCCGCCGGCCGTCCGGGCCCGGCAGCCCGTCCCAGCCGGGGTACGCGGGCATCTCGTCGAGCTGCCGGACCGGCTCGGTCAGCCGGGTTCCGCAGGTGGCGCAGAGCAGTACGTTCACCCGTACGTTCTACCTGACCCCGGCCCTCGGCTGCTGCTGAGTGATGCAGTGGATGCCCCCGCCGCCGGCGAAGACCGTCCGGGCGTCCACGAGCGTCACCGTCCGCTCCGGGAACAGCCGGCGGAAGATGCCGGCCGCGATCTCGTCACGCGGGTCGTCGAAACCGCACAGCACCACGCCGCCGTTGCAGAGGTAGTGGTTGATGTAGGAGTAGTCGGCCCAGTGGCCGTCCGCCTCCAGGACGGTCGGCGCGGGCACCTCGACGACCTCGAGGCGGCGGCCCCGGGCGTCCGTCTGCGACTTCAGCAGACCGACGATCTCCTTGGTCAGCTCGTGGTCGGGGTGGGCGGGGTCCGGCTGCACATGGGCGACGACCACACCGGGACGGGCGAACGCGGCGACGATGTCGACATGTCCGAGGGTGCCGAAACCGTACGGCGGGTAGTCGCCGGTCAGGCCGCGGGGCAGCCAGATCGCCTTGCGGGTGCCGAGGTGGGCGTGGATCTCGGCCTCCACCTGCTCGCGCGTCCAGTGCGGGTTGCGCTCCGGGCCGAGCTGGACCGTCTCCGTGAGCAGGACGGTGCCCTCGCCGTCGACGTGGATCGCGCCGCCTTCGTTGACGAGTTCCGAGGCGTACGTCCTGGCCGACCCCGCGAGGTCGGAGACGTACGCGGCGATCTTCGCGTCGTGCTCCCAGCGGGCCCAGTCCTGCGCACCCCAGCCGTTGAACGTCCAGTCCACAGCGGCGAGTTCGCCCTCGGCGCTGGTCAGGAAGGTCGGGCCGATGTCACGCATCCAGGCGTCGTCGAGGTCCCGCTCGACCGTCTCGATGCCCTGGCCGAGCAGCGCGCGGGCCTCCGCCGACTGGCCGGGGCCGCACACCACCGTCACCGGCTCGAAGCGGCGGACCGCACGGGCGACGGACGCCCAGGCGATCCGGGATGCCGCGAGGTCGTCCGGGTCCTCGAAGGTCGGGTTGGGTCCCGGCCAGGCCATCCAGGTGCGCTCGTGCGGGGCCCACTCGGCGGGCATGCGGAAGCCGTCGGCGGCGGGGGTCGTCATGGCGGGTCCTTGTCTGAACGTCACAGGAAATAGAGGCGGTTGAGGGAGACCGAGTCCGCCGGCTCGGAGCGCAGCGGCTCGCCGTCGAGGGTGACCAGACCGGTGCGCTGGTCCACGTCGACGGCCCCGGTACGGGAGTTGAGGCGCAGGTCGGCCGGCCCGATGCCGCGCGTGCCGCGCACGGCGACCCTGCGGCGCCGGGTCGGCATGGTGTCGTTGCCCTGGTCGACGGCGGCCTGCGCGACGAAGGCGACGGAGATGTCGGCGGGCGTGGCGCCGTACGCCCCGAACTGCGGTCCCAGGACGAGGGGTTCGCAGGTGTCGGTGGCCGCGTTGGGGTCGCCGACCACCCCGTAGGCGGGGAAGCCGGACTTCAGCACCAGCTGCGGCTTGGCACCGAAGTACTCCGGCCGCCACAGCACGATGTCGGCGAGCTTGCCGGTCTCGATCGACCCCACCTCGTGCGAGAGGCCGTGCGCGATGGCCGGGTTGATGGTCAGCTTGGCCATGTAGCGCAGGACGCGCTCGTTGTCGTCGCCGTCGTCCGGGGCGCCGAACTCTGCCTTCATCTTCCCGGCCATCGCGAAGGTACGGCGGACGGTCTCGCCCGCACGCCCCATGCCCTGCGCGTCCGAGGAGGTGATGCCGATCGCGCCCAGGTCGTGCAGCACGTCCTCGGCGCCCATCGTCCCGGCGCGGATGCGGTCGCGGGCCATGGCGGCGTCGCCGGGCAGGTCGGTCTTGAGGTCGTGGACGGAGACGATCATGCCGTAGTGCTCGGCGACCGCGTCCCGGCCGAAGGGCAGAGTCGGGTTTGTGGAGGAGCCGATGACGTTGGGCACGCCGGCCATCTTCAGCACGTTCGGGACGTGCCCGCCGCCGCAGCCCTCGATGTGGAAGGCGTGGATGGTGCGGCCCTCCAGCACGCGCAGGGTGTCCTCGACCGAGAGGCATTCGTTCAGGCCGTCGCTGTGCAGGGCGACCTGGACGTCGTGTTCCTCGGCGACACGCAGGGCCGTGTCCAGCGCCCGGGTGTGGGCGCCCATGTCCTCGTGGACCTTGAAGCCGGACGCGCCGCCCTCGGCGAGGGCCTCGACCAGCGGGGCTGGCTCCGACGAGGAACCGCGCCCCAGAAAGCCGATGTTGACCGGCCAGGCGTCGAAGGCACTGAACGCGTGGCGCAGCGCCCACGGCGAGTTGACGCCGACGCCCCACACCGGCCCGAACTCCTGCCCGATGATCGTGGTCACGCCGGAGGCGAGCGAGGCCTCCATGACGCGCGGCGACAGCAGGTGCACATGCGTGTCGACGGCCCCGGCGGTGGCGATGAGCCCCTCGCCAGACACGATCGACGTGCCGGTGCCGACCACGACGTCGACACCGTCGAGGGTGTCGGGGTTCCCGGCCCGCCCGATCGAGCAGATCCGGCCCTCCCTGATGCCGATGGAGACCTTGCGGATCCCCAGCGCCGCGTCGATCACGACGACGTTGCTGATCACCACGTCACAGGTCTCCCGCACGGCGGCGGCCTTGAGGTGCAGCCCGTCCCGGGCGGTCTTGCCGAATCCGGCGAGGAACTCGTCGCCGTAGCGCTGGGAGTCCGACTCGACGCGGATGGTCAGGCCGGAGTCGCCGAGGCGGATGCGGTCGCCGGCGCGGGGGCCGTGGGTGGCCGCGTACTCGTACGGGGTGAGGCGGCGGGCCTCCGCCGGGTGCCCTCCGGGACGGCTCATCGTTCGACCTCCTGCTCCTGATCAGGTATGTCCGATACGCCGAGATAGCCGCAGGCGGCGGCGCGGCGCAGTGCCTCCTCGCGGGCGCCCGGCGCGTCCAGCGCCCCGTCGACGAGCCCCGCGAACCCGATCGCGATCCGCTCGCCCCCGATCGGGACCAGCCCGACCTCGACGCTCTCCCCCGGCCCGAAGCGCGTCGACGACCCGGCCGGGACGGCGAGCCGCATGCCGTAGGCCGCGCCGCGGTCGAAGTCCAGGCGGGGGTTGGCCTCGAAGAAGTGGAAGTGGGAGGTGACGGAGACCGGCACGGTGGCGGTGTTCGTCACAATCACCCGCAGGACCGCCTCGGGCTCGGCGTGCTCGGGCCCCGGCAGCAGCGCGCCCGGGCCCTGGTCCGCGAGTCCGCCGCCACCGATGGGGTCAGACACGACCGCCAGTCGCGAGCCGTCGTCGAAGACGGCCTCGACATGCACCTCGGTGACGACGTCCGCCACGCCCGGCAGCACGTCGTCCGGCCCGAGCACGGACCGGGCACGCTCGATCGCCTCGGCGAGCCGGGCCCCGTCCCGGGCGGCCTCGCAGACGGTGTCCGCGATGAGCGCGGTCGCCTCGGGCACGTTCAGCCTGAGCCCTCTGGCCCGGCGGGCCCGGGACAGTTCGGCGGCTCCGAAGAGCAGCAGCCGGTCACGTTCCGTCGGGGTCAGTCTCACGACGCGGCACCTCCTTGTCTTCCTCGCTTTAGAGCATCACTCTAAACACCAGATTGATGCAACCGGAACCTTGACGGCAGAGGTTAGGACACATCACATTGAACGTCGTTCTAACCGAGGGAGACCAATATGCCGATGGAACAGCGCGGAGTCGACACCATCCCCGATGGGGAACGCACGAGCGGGCCCCGGGATCTCGTCTCGATCCTGCTGGGGTCCAACCTCTGTCTCGGAGTGATCGTCTTCGGCTGGCTGCCGCCGTCGTTCGGCCTGGACTGGTGGGCGTCGGTCAGCTCGATCGTGGTGGGCACGGTGGCCGGGACGGCCCTGACCGCCCCGCTCGCCCTGATCTCACTGCGCACGGCGACGAACCTGTCCACGTCCTCGGGCGCCCAGTTCGGCGTGCGGGGCCGCCTGGTCGGCTCGGTGGTCGGCCTGCTGCTGGCCCTCGGCTACACCGCCCTGACGGTGTGGATCGGCGGCGATGTGATGGTCGGCGTGCTGGGCCGGCTGACAGGACTGCCGGCGAGCGGGACCTCGTACGGCGTGGTCTACGGGCTGCTGGCCGCGGCGACCGTCGCGGGCGCGGTGTACGGCTACCGCGTGCTGCTCGCCATGTCGCGTGTCCTCGCGATCGGCATGACGGCCCTGCTGGTCCTCGGCGTGATCGCCTACGCCCCGCACTTCACGACCGGCCCGCTGCCGGAGGCGGGCGGTTACCTGCTGGGCGGTTTCTGGCCCACCTGGTTCCTGGCGACGGTGGCTGCGGGCCTGTCCGGGCCGATCGCCTTCATCACCCTCCTCGGCGACTACACCCGCTACATCTCCCCGGCCCGCCACTCCTCACGCCGGGTGCTGCACGCGACGTGGCTCGGCCTCTGTCTCGGCCTGCTGATCCCCCAGCTCTTCGGCACCTTCACGGCGTACGCGGCGGGGGCCGCCCTCGACTACGCCGGGCCGCTGGTCTCCGCCTCCCCCGGCTGGTACCTGGTCCCCCTGTTGCTGGCCGCGTCGGCCGGGTCGGTCGGCAACGCGGGCCTGATGCTCTACTCCATGGGCCTCGACCTGGACGCCATCCTGCCGCGCGCCTCCCGGGCGACGGCGACGTACGCGGTCGCGGTGATCGCCACCGCCTGTGTCTTCGTCGGCCACTACTACTCGTCCGCGCAGGACGCGATGACGTCCTTCGTCCTGCTGCTGACGGCGATCGGCACCCCGTGGGCGGTCGTCACCCTGATCGGCTTCGCCCGGTGCCGTGGCGTGTACGACGCGGAGGCCCTCCAGGTCTTCAACCGCCGGGCGCGGGGCGGGATCTACTGGTACCGGGCCGGCTGGAACGTCCCGGCGACGGTGGCGTGGGCGCTGGGCGCGACGGTCGGCCTGCTGGCCGTCTCCCTCCCGTCGTACGAGGGTCCGCTGCTGACCCTGACCGGCGGGGTGGACTGCAGTTTCCTGCTGTCGGGGCTGGTGGGGGGTGTGGCGTACGTGCTGCTGACGATCGCCGACGCCGCTCTCGTACGTGAAAGGGCCGCCGCGGACTCGGAGGCCACGGCGGCCCTGACGGTCAAGGCCGAGCGTTAACCCAGCTTGTGCATCCAGCCGTGCTTGTCCTCGGCCTTGCCCCGCTGGACGTCGAGAAGAGCCTGGCGCAGCTTCATCGTGACCTCGCCGGGCTCCCCGTCGCCCTGCCGCCACTGGGCGCCGGTGCGCTTCACGGTGCCGACCGGGGTGATGACGGCGGCCGTACCGCAGGCGAAGACCTCGGTGAGGGTGCCGTTCTCCGCGTCGCGCTGCCACTGGTCGACGGAGACGCGGCCCTCCTCGGCCTCGTAGCCGAGGTCACGGGCGACGGCCAGGAGGGAGTCGCGGGTGACGCCCTCCAGGATGGAGCCGGTGAGGGACGGGGTGACGATCACCGGCTTCTCATCGGACGCAGCGCCGTACACGAAGTACAGGTTCATACCGCCGAGTTCCTCGACCCACTTGCGCTCGACCGCGTCCAGGTAGCAGACCTGGGCGCAGCCCTCGGCGGCGGCCTCGGCCTGGGCCAGCAGGGAGGCGGCGTAGTTGCCGCCCGTCTTGGCGTCGCCCATGCCGCCCGGCACGGCGCGGACGTGGTCCTCGGAGACCCAGATGGACACCGGCTTGACGCCGCCCGGGAAGTAGGCGCCGGCCGGGGAGGCGATGACGATGAAGAGGTACTCGCTCGCGGGCTTCACGCCCAGGCCGACCTCCGTCGCGAACATGAACGGGCGCAGGTAGAGGGACTCCTCGCCGCCGTGCTCCGGGACCCAGGCCTGGTCCTGGCTCACCAGCGCGTCGCACGCCTCGATGAACGTCTCGACCGGCAGCTCGGGCATGCCGAGCCGGCGGGCGGAGGACTGGAAGCGCTGGGCGTTCTTCTCGGGACGGAACGTGGCCACGGACCCGTCGGGCTGACGGTAGGCCTTGAGGCCCTCGAAGATCTCCTGTGCGTAGTGCAGGACCATCGTGGCGGGGTCGAGGGAGAGCGGCGCGTACGGCACGAGCTGGCCGTCGTGCCAGCCGCGACCCTCGGTCCACTTGATCGTCACCATGTGATCGGTGAAGTGGCGGCCGAACCCGGGGTTGGCCAGTATCGCCTCGCGGTCTGCGGCGGCGAGCGGGCTGGCGGACGGCTTGAGCTCGATCGTGGGCGTCGTCATGAGTAGATGTCCTTCACCGGTTTCGTTGTGGCGGGCCGCGATCACACCAGTACTGCCTGTGGC
Organism: Streptomyces sp. NPDC012935; assembly: GCF_042900345.1. Classification (NCBI taxonomy): domain Bacteria; kingdom Bacillati; phylum Actinomycetota; class Actinomycetes; order Kitasatosporales; family Streptomycetaceae; genus Streptomyces; species Streptomyces sp. NPDC012935. The sequence goes on along the minus strand of NZ_JBIBBC010000007.1, from coordinate 136,856 downwards.
CAGTGCTAGGACGTCCGAGCATTCCTTCGTACCGCGGCTCCGCGTTCGATTATCTCAAGCGGGTGCCGTGGAAGAAATCGGCCTGTTCGACGTGATCGGCGCGAAATCGCGATCCAGGGGTTGATGGTGTCACCCGGCGGCGGACATGGGGAAGCCGCCGGGTGCGAGTGACCCGACGGCTTCGAAAGTTGTTCGAGGAGCGCGACGGGCGTCAGCCGGCTACTCGTACGGCCAGCGCGTCGCCGATCTCCGACGTGCTGCGGGCGGGCTTGCCGGTGCGCTCGGCGAGGTCGGCGGAGACCGCCTCGTCGATGCGGGCGGCCTCGGCGTCGTAGCCGAGGTGGCGCAGGAGCAGGGCGACGGACAGGACCGTGGCGGTCGGGTCGGCCTTGCCCTGCCCGGCGATGTCCGGGGCCGAGCCGTGGACCGGCTCGAACATGGACGGGAACGCGCCGGACGGGTTGATGTTCCCGGACGCGGCGACGCCGATGCCGCCGGAGACGGCCGCGGCGAGGTCGGTGATGATGTCGCCGAAGAGGTTGTCGGTGACGATGACGTCGAACCGCTCGGGCTGGGTGACCAGATAGATGGTCGCGGCGTCGACGTGCATGTACTCGGTGGTGACCTCGGGGAACTCCTCGGCCACCTTGTTGAAGACGTTGGTCCACAGGTGACCGGCGAAGGTCAGCACGTTGTTCTTGTGGATCAGCGCGAGCTTCTTGCGCGGGCGGGCCTGCGCGCGGGCGAAGGCGTCACGGACCACGCGCTCGACGCCGAAGGCCGTGTTCACGGAGACCTCGGTGGCGACCTCGTGCTCGGTGCCCTTGCGGATGGTGCCGCCGTTGCCGGTGTACGGGCCCTCGGTGCCCTCGCGGACCACGACGAAGTCGATCTCGGGCTGCCCGGCGAGGGGCGTGGCGACACCCGGCAGGAGCCTCGACGGACGCAGGTTGACGTGGTGGTCGAAGGCGAAGCGGAGCTTCAGCAGGAAGCCGCGCTCCAGGACGCCCGACGGCACGCCCGGGTCGCCGATCGCGCCGAGCAGGATCGCGTCGTGCTTCTTGAGGGCGTCAAGGTCGGCGTCGGTGAGGGTCTCACCCGTGGCGTGGTAGCGCCTGGCGCCGAAGTCGTACTCCTTGGTCTCCAGCTTCACATCCTGCGGAAGGACGGCGGAGAGGACCTTCAGGCCTTCGGCCACGACCTCCTGGCCGATGCCGTCACCGGGAATCACTGCGAGATTGAGGCTGCGAGACATGTCGGCACCCTACTCCTCGTCCCATGGGATGACACACGATGTCCGCGATACGGACACCCCGATGGGGGACGGCGTTTGCGTGTCGACCGGCGTTCACCCGTACGTATGGCGGGCGTTGGCCTGTGCTGGGAACTTTCCCAGCATGGACCTCCCCGACTTCGGCATCCCGCCCCAGCTCGCCCGCCGCATGAGCATGGCGGAACAGCACGAGTACCTGCGTACGAAACTGACCCGTCGCCGCACGCTGGTGACGGCGGGCGCGGTGGCGGGCGGTCTGCTGACGGGCTGCTCGGGGTCGGGGCCGGGCACGCCCGGTGCGAAGCCCTCCGTCTCGGCGCCGGCGTCCACCCTGACGAAGGTGCCGGGCTCCGCCGTCGCCCCCTTCGGCCGCCATCTCGCCTTCGGCGCCGACCCGAAGTCGCAGATGCGGATCTCCTGGCAGGTACCGGCCGCGGTGAAGAAGCCGTACGTCCGGATCGGCCTGCGTCCGGACGACCTCAGCCGCAGGATCGACGCCGAGATCCGGGATCTGTACACCCCCGAACTGCAGGGCATCCGTGCGGCGTTGGAGCAGTACTACGTCCACGCGGCACTGGACTCGCTGCGCCCCGGCACGACGTACTACTACGGCGTGGGCCATGACGGCTTCGACCCGGCGGCGCCGAAGAACCGCGCGACGATCGCCTCCTTCCGCACGGCTCCCGCGAGCCCGGAGACCTTCACCTTCACGGCCTTCGGCGACCAGGGCGTCAGCGAGGCGGCCGCCACCAACGACAAGCTCCTGCTGGGCCAGAACCCGGCCTTCCACCTGCACGCCGGGGACATCTGCTACGCGAACGTCAAGGGGCTGGGCAAGGAGTCGGACGCCTACGACCCCGGCTTCTGGGACGGTTACCTCCGGCAGACCGAGTCGGTGGCCAGGTCGGTGCCGTGGATGGTGACGACCGGCAACCACGACATGGAGGCCTGGTACTCGCCGGACGGCTACGGCGGTCAGCTGGCCCGCTGGTCCCTGCCGGACAGCGGCTTCGATTCCCGTACGGCCCCGGGCGTGTACTCCTTCACCTACGGCAACGTCGGCGTCGTGGCGCTGGACGCGAACGACGTGTCGTACGAGATTCCCGCCAACCGGGGCCACACGGACGGCCGTCAGACGAAGTGGCTGGACGAGCGGCTCGGTGAGCTTCGGGCGGCCGACGGCGTCGACTTCATCGTCGTCTTCTTCCACCACTGCGCGTACTCGACGTCCTCGCACGCGTCCGACGGGGGTGTGCGGGCGGAGTGGGTGCCGCTGTTCGCCCGGCACCAGGTGGACCTGGTGATCAACGGGCACAACCACGTCTACGAGCGGACGGACGCCATCAAGAACGGCGAGGTCGGCAGGCAGGTACCCATCGGCGCCGCCACGGACCCGACACGGGACGGCATCGTGTACGTCACCGCGGGCGGGGGCGGCAAGGAGCTGTACGGCTTCCCCGCGGGCGTCGAGGAGAGCTACGAGGGGCATGTGACCGAGCGCGAGTCGGTCGACACCTTCAAGTGGACCAGGTCACGCGACACCAAGGCGGAGAGCGTGCAGTGGTCGCGGGTGCGCTACCGGGGCTTCTCCTTCCTCACCGTGGAGGCGGAGGGCGGCACGAAGCCCCGGCTGAAGGTGTCGGCCCTGGCGCAGAACGGGGAGCGCATCGACCACTTCGAGGTGCGGCGAGGCGGCTGACCGACCTGAGGTGCGGCGCGGCGTCAGGCCGCCTGGTGGCCGGTGGCTCCGCCGTTGTCCCTGCGGTCGAGGGCGCGCTGGAGGGCCGCGGCGGCGTTCTTGCGGTCGGACTCGCTCGTACGGGAGAGGTGACGGACTCGGCGGCGGGCGGTCGTCTCGGCCATGGGAAATCGACTCCTTCGACAATCCGGGAGTGCAGACAGGGGATACGAGACGCCGGATGGGGCGGGGAGCGGTGCCGCAGGGGTTGCCTGCAAGGGGCCCGGCTCACGACCGCCATTCGCTTGATCGAGCGAGACGTTCGGCTCCTACAAAGCTAAGGGAGGACGGCGCGTCTGTCTCCACAATTACTCGGACTTCCTACTATCTGAGACGGTGGACTAGGTCACACCCCACTGACCTGGGCTTTCCATCTTCGCCCGTCAGAGCACGTCCCCGTCCCGCCAGTCGAAGACGAGCTCGCAGGCGGGATCGAGCGCACCGGCGAGGGCGGGCCGCACGAAGGTCGTGCCCTCCTCGTCCGGCAGATGCACGACGCCCTCCGGCCCCAGCGCGCAGACCCGGCCGCGCCACACCTCCCAGCCGCGAGCGGCGTACAGCGCGGCCCCCTCGTCGCTCGCGGACAGCATCCCGGCGTCGTACGCCCGGTCGATGACCCGCTCCAGCTCCGTCATCACCCGGCCCCCGAACCCGGCCCGCCGCGCATCGGGCCGCACGGCGACCGCCTCGACGTACCCGACCCGCAGCCACCGGTCCCGGTACCGCACCCGCCGCATGATCACCGAACCGTGCGCGACGATCCGCCCGGCGTCGTCCTGGACGAGGGCATGCACACCGCCGAGCCCGTGCTCGAAGTCCTCGTCGGAGAAGTCCCCCTCGAAGGCGTCGTCCAACAGGGCGCGGATCGCGCTCAGTTCGGCGGGGGTGAGGTCGGCGGTGTGCGCGGTGCGCGGGGTGCCCGCCGGTGCGTCGGTGGTCATCCCACCAGTATTCGGCATCGCCCACTCGGCTGATCCTCCGCGCCGCCCGGGAGACGGGGTCACGTCCAGGGGAACGGTGAGGTCATGAACGACACGTCGAAAGTGTTCCTCGAGGGCGGCCCCGAGGATCTGCCCGAGCGGATCGTCGGAGCCCCGTCTCCCGGTCCGGATGTGAAGATCAAGCTCCGCGGTGGATACGAGCACTTCAGGCCGACCTCGCGCCAGGAGAACACCCCGCAGGGCGCGCTGCCGGTCTACGAGTGGTGGGAGCGGACGGAGATCGCCGAGTAGCGCACTCTCCGCGCACGGCGAAGGGCCGGGTCCGTCAAGACCCGGCCCTTCGCGTTGAGTTGGGGTGTCAGCCCAGGTGCGGTGTCAGCCCATGTGCGGGTACGCGTAGTCGGTCGGCGCGACCAGCGTCTCCTTGATGGCGCGGGTCAGCGTCCAGCGCATCAGGTTCTGCGGGGCGCCGGCCTTGTCGTTGGTGCCGGAGGCGCGGCCGCCGCCGAAGGGCTGCTGGCCGACGACGGCGCCGGTCGACTTGTCGTTGATGTAGAAGTTGCCGGCCGCGTAGCGCAGCTTGTCCATCGTGTACGCCGCGGCCGCCCGGTCGCCGGAGATGACCGAGCCGGTCAGCGCGTAGGCGGACACCGACTCCATCTGCTCCAGCATCTCGTCGTACTTGTCGTCCTCGTAGACGTGCACGGCGAGGAACGGGCCGAAGTACTCGGTCGTGAAGACCTCGTTCTCCGGGTCGGTGCACTCGACGACGGTCGGGCGGACGAAGTAGCCGACCGAGTCGTCGTAGGAACCACCCGCGACGATGGTGCAGGTCGGGTCCTGCTTCGCCCGGTCGATCGCCGCCTTGTTCTTGGCGAACGCCCGCTCGTCGATGACCGCGCCGATGAAGTTCGACAGGTCCGTCACATCGCCCATGGTGATGTAGTCGACCTCGGCCGCGAACTCCTCCTTGAAGCCGGAGTTCCAGATCGACGCCGGGATGTACGCCCGGGAGGTCGCCGAGCACTTCTGGCCCTGGTACTCGAAGGCACCACGGGTCAGCGCGGTCTTGAGCACCGCCTTGTCGGCGCTCGGGTGGGCGACGACGAAGTCCTTGCCGCCGGTCTCGCCGACGATGCGCGGGTAGGAGCGGTACTTCTCGATGTTGTTGCCGACCGTCTTCCACAGGTACTGGAAGGTCTTGGTCGAGCCGGTGAAGTGGATGCCGGCGAGGTCGCGGTGCTCGAGGGCGACCTTGGAGACCTCGATGCCGTCACCGGTGACGAGGTTGATGACACCCTTGGGCAGGCCCGCCTCCTCCAGCAGCTGCAGGAGCAGCACGGCGGCGTGGGTCTGCGTCGGGCTCGGCTTCCACACCACGACGTTGCCCATCAGCGCGGGCGCGGTGGGCAGGTTGCCCGCGATCGCCGTGAAGTTGAAGGGCGTGATCGCGTAGACGAAGCCCTCCAGCGGGCGGTGGTCCAGGCGGTTCCAGACGCCCGGGGAGTTCGCCGGGGGCTGCTCGGCGAGCAGGTCACGGGCGTACTTGACGTTGAAGCGCCAGAAGTCGACCAGCTCGCAGGGCGTGTCGATCTCGGCCTGCTGGGCGGTCTTCGACTGGCCGAGCATGGTGGAGGCGGCCAGCGTCTCGCGCCACGGGCCGGACAGCAGCTCGGCGGCGCGCAGGATGATCGCCGCGCGGTCGTCGAAGGACATCGCGCGCCAGGCCGGCGCGGCGGCGAGGGCCGCGTCGATGGCGTCCTGGGCGTCCTGCTGGGTGGCGTTGCCGTAGGTGCCGAGGCGGGCCTTGTGGTTGTGCGGCTGCACGACGTCGAAGCGCTCGCCACCGCCCAGCCGCCGCTCGCCGCCGATGGTGCACGGCAGGTCGATCGGGTTCTCGGCCAGCTCCTTGAGCTTGGCCTCCAGCCGGGCGCGCTCGGGCGAGCCGGGGGCGTAGCCGTGCACCGGCTCGTTGACGGGGGTGGGGACCTGGGTCACAGCGTCCATGGGTTCCGTAACTCCTTACTGAGCGGTGTGTTGCGAGCCGTTGTGTCGGGGCTCAGCCCTTGCTGACCATCGAGCGGAGGAAGAAGCGCAGGTTCGCCGGCTTCTCCGCGAGCCGCCGCATGCTGTGCTTTCCCGGGGGACAACCCCTGGACCCCCGGCCGACGGCGCGGCACAGCTTCGTGCGTCAGCCACGGGTGATCATGCTCCTAACAAAGAAGCGCAGGTTCGCCGGCTTCTCCGCGAGCCTCCGCATGAAGTAGCCGTACCAGTCGGTGCCGTAGGCGGTGTAGACGCGCATGCGGTGGCCCTCCGCGGCCAGCCGCAGATGCTCGTCGCTGCGGATCCCGTACAGCATCTGGAACTCGTACTCGTCCAGCTTGCGCCCGGCGCGCCGGGCGAGCTCCTGGGCGATGGAGATCAGGCGCGGGTCGTGGGACCCGATCATCGGGTACCCGGTGCCCTCCATCAGAACCTTGAGGATCCGGACGTACGCCTTGTCGATCTCCTGTTTCTGCTGGTAGGCGACCTCGGCGGGCTCCTTGTAGGCGCCCTTGACGAGCCGCACGCGGCTACCGTTCGCGGCGAGGCGGCGGGCGTCGGCCTCGGTGCGGAAGAGGTAGGCCTGGATGACGCAGCCCGTCTGCGGGAAGTCCTTCCGCAGCTCCTCGTGGATGGCGAACATCGAGTCGAGGGTGGTGTGGTCCTCCGCGTCCAGCGTGACCGTCGTACCGATGGCGGCGGCGGCCTCGACGACCGGGCGGACGTTGGCGAGCGCGAGTTCGTGACCGCCCTGAAGCGCCTGGCCGAACATGGAGAGCTTGACGGACATCTCGACGCGCTCGCCGAGCTCCAGGTCCTTGATCCGGTCGACGAGCGCCAGGTAGGCGTCCCGCGCGGCCTCGGCCTGCTCGGGGCGGGTGATGTCCTCGCCGACGACGTCCATCGTCAGCTCCAGGCCGTTGCCGGTGAGCTCCTCGATGATCGGCACGACCTCGTGGACGGTCTCGCCGGGGATGAACCGGTCGACGACCTGTTTGGTCACCGGGGCCGCCGAGATCAGGCGTCGCATCCGGTCGCTGCGCGACGCGGCGAGAATCACGGGACCCAGCACGGGGCACCTCCACAAACACTGCCGAATGACGGCCGACACCCCGATAAGTGATGTTCCGGGTACGGCACGGAGAACCACCGTGAAACCTAAGGATCCCTCCGAACGGCGGCCATCGACAGCTGTCACGCATCCGTGCCACAGATCTCAGACAGATGTATGAAGGCTGCGCGAGAATGCGGGAGAATGCCCGGGTGACGCCGGAATTCAAGGACCACAAGGACCACAAGGACGACTACCAGGAGCTGGTCGACGAGATCTCCGAGCTGCTGGGCGCGCCCGCCACGCTGGAGAACCGCGACTTCGAGCTGATCGCCTTCGGCGCGTACGACAGTGAGGGCGATCTCGACGCGTCCGCCCTGGATCCCGTCCGCACCCGCTCGATCCTGACGCGGCGCTCCACGGCGGCGGTGCGGACGTGGTTCGAGGGCTTCGGCATCACCCGGGCGACGGGCCCGGTACGCATCCCGCCCACTCCGGAGGCGGGCGTCTACCGGGGACGCGTCTGCCTCCCCGTACGCCACCGGGGAGTGGTCCTGGGTTACGTCTGGCTGCTGGACTACGATCCGGGCCCCACGGACCAGCAGCTGTCGGCCGCCATGGAGGTGACCGCCCGGATCGGGGCACTGCTCGCCGACGAGGCGCAGCACGGGGCGGATCTGAGCCGGGAACTGCGGGCCGCGCTGACCGCGGAGCGGGGCTGGCAGGGGGACCAGGCACTGGCGGCCCTGCGCACGGCGCTCGGCCCGCGGGGCGAGGGCACGCACACCGTGGTCTGCGTAGCCCCGTGGCCGTCCGCCGACCCCGACGACGCCCCCTCCGTCCGTACGGTGCCGCACGCGACGGCGCTGTGCACGGTGCCGTGGGGGGAGAGCGGGCAGAGCCTCGCCATCCTGGTCCGGCTGCGCTCGCCGGAGGTACGGACGCCGGCCCAGGCGGCGGCGTCCCGGCTGCTCAAGGAGGGCGCGGTACGGGGAGCCGCCGGCATCGGCGCACCCCGCTCCGGCCTCGCCGACCTCGCCGTCACCTGGCAGGAGGCGTCGGCCGCGGCTCGCGCCGCGCTGGCCGAACCCCGCCTCGGCCCGGTCGCCGAGTGGGCGCACATCGGCCCGTACCGCCTGCTGACGTCCCTCCCCCCGGAGGCCACCCGGGACCCCGCAATCGCCCAGCTCCTCTCCCCCGCCCACCACGAACTCGCCCGCACCGCCGAGATCTACCTCGACCGCGCGGGCCAGGCCGGCCGCACCGCCGCCGAACTCGGCATCCACCGCCAGACCCTGTACTACCGCCTCTCCCGCGTCGAACAGCTCACGGGCCTGGACCTGGACGACGGCGAGGACCGGCTGCTGCTGCACATGGCGCTGAAGGGCGCACGGCTCTAGCCATGCCGGGCTGACAGCCCCGGGCGGCTATTGGAAATGATTGTCATCATGCTAGGGTCCACAGCAACCGCTCTCTTGACCACCCTTTTACCCGGAGGGCCCCGTGCGCCTGCCCACCCGCCTCCTGCTCCCCGCCACCGCCCTCGCCGCGGCCTCCGCGCTGCTCACCGGCTGCTTCGCCGGTGCGGAGTCCGCCGAGGACGCGGGGGCCGGCGGCAAGCGCGTCCGGGTCGCGATGATGCAGCCCCCGCGCTCCGGGCTGTCCCCGCTGTCCGACGACGCGTTCAAGCTGTCGCGCTGGTCGACCGCCGAGACCCTCGTGAAGCTGGACGAGGACGGCGACGCGCTGCCCGCGCTCGCCACCCGGTGGCAGCAGTCCGGCCGTACCTGGACCTTCGAGATACGCGGCGGTGTCACCTTCCACGACGGCACCGAGCTCACCGCCGCGGCGGTCGCCGACTCCCTCACCAGGGCCGCCACCGCCTCCCCCAAGCCCCGCATCCTCGACGGCGTGGACCTGACCGCCAAGGCCGCGGACACCGACACCCTCACCGTCACGACCACCACCGAGGACCCCCTCGTCCCGCAGCGCCTCAGCTCGCCGCAGCTGTCGGTCCTGGCGGCCAAGGCGTACCGGGGGAAAACGGTCGACCCGGTCGGCGCCGGCACGGGCCCCTTCGAGCTCACGAAGGTCAACGGCACCGCCTCCGCCACCCTCGACCGCTACGACGCCTACTGGGGCGACAAGGCCAAGGCACCCGGGATCGACGTGACCTTCGTCCCCGACGGCACGGCTCGCGCGGCGGCCCTGCGCAGCGGCGAGGCCGACATCGTCGAGGCGATACCGGTGTCACAGGCCGCGGTCCTCGACCCGGACCTGATCACCGAGGTCCCGATGCCGCGCACCAACACGCTGTACCTGAACACCGCAAAGGGCCCCTTCAAGGACGCCACGCTGCGGGCGGCGGCCCGCGAGGCGATCGACGCCGAGGCGCTCGTCAAGGGCGTGTACGAGGGTCGCGCCGACGTCGCCGACGGGCTGCTGGGGCCCGCACTCCCCTGGGCCGCCGAGCTGCGCGGGCCGGTGACGCGGGACGCCGAGGCCGGGGCGCCGGACGGCGAAGCGATCACCATCGGGACGTACACGGACCGGGCCGAGATGCCAGAGGTCGCCGCCACGCTGCAACAGCAACTCCAGAAGGCCGGGTTCAGGGTGAGGCTCGACGTCCGCGAGTACACCAACATCGAGGCCGACGCCCTCGCGGGCAGGTTCGACGCCTTCGTCCTCTCCCGCGCCACCGTCCTCGACTCCGGCGACCCTGCCGCCTACCTCTACAGCGACTTCGCGTCCGACGGCACCTTCAACCTGTCCCGTTTCGCGGACAAGGACGTGGACGCAGCCCTGAAGAAGGCGTCCGACGCCGAGGTCGGCGATGCCCGCCGAGCCGCGATCGTCGCGGCCGAGGCCGCCGTGCTCGCCGCGGACGCGGCCGTGCCGATGCTCCACGAGCGGGTGGTCCAGGGTGACGCCGCCGGTGTCGTCGACGCCGCCCACGACCCGCGCGAGCGGGAGCTCGTCACGGCGGACACGTACGTCAGGTGAAGCTCCGCCCGCGTCACATGGGGTCCGCCGCCAGGAAGCCGATCGGCCCCGCCGCCCTGACCCGCCTCGTCAGCCTGGTCGCCGTCCTGGCCACCGTCGGCCTGCTCCCCTGGCTCTCCCGCAAGGACCCGGCGCTCACCGTGCTGCGCGCCCGGTCGGCCGAGCAGGAGGCGACCGGGGAGGCCCTGTCCGCGATCCGCGAGGATCTCGGGCTGGACGCCGGTCCCCTTTCCCTGCTGGCGAGTTGGGCCTCGGACCTGCTGCGCGGCGACTTCGGCACCTCCTGGGTGTCGGGCACCGACGTGCTGCCGTCCGTCGTGGCCGGCCTCCAGGTGTCGCTGGGCCTGATGGGCGCGGCGCTCGGCGTGGCGGTCGCGCTGGCGGCCGTGCTGGTGGCGCCGGTGCTGGTGCGCGCTCGCGGGTCGGCCGGCGCCTTCGCCGCCATGCTCGCCGCCGTACCAGAGTTCCTGCTGGCCACCGTCGCGCTGCTGGTCTGCGGGGTGTGGCTGGGCTGGCTGCCGACAGCCGGATGGGCCGGCCCCGAGTACCTGGTGCTGCCCGCGCTCGCCCTCGGCGTCCCGGCGGGCGGCCTGCTCGGCCGACTGGTCGCGGACGCGCTGCCCGCGGTCCTCGACGAACGGTGGGTGGAGCTGTGGCGGGGCGCGGGGGTGAGCCGTACGACGATCTCGACGGCCGCCCTCAAGCGCGTACTGCCGCCGCTGGTACCGCAGTTCGGCATGGTCGCCGTCGGCCTGACCGGCGGCGCGGTCGCCGTCGAGCTGGTGTTCGCGGTGCCCGGCATCGGCCGTACCGCGCTGGGCGCGGCCAAGTCGCAGGACCTGCCGCTGCTCCAAGGCTCGGTGCTGGCACTGCTGCTGCTCGGCCTGGTCGCCGGCGCGGCGGCTGCGCTCACCCGGCGCCGGCTGCTCGGCTCCGCCCTGCGGGACGCCGGACTGACACTGCCTCCGGCCCGCCCGGTCCGTACCCACCCGGCGATCCCGTCGGCACTGCTGACCGTCCTCGCGGTGACCATCGGCTGGGGCCTGCTGCGGGACCCGTACACGGTCAATACGGCAGCCCGCCTCGCCGCCCCCTCCTGGGCGCACCCGCTCGGCACCGACGCACTCGGCCGGGACGTGCTCGCCCGGCTCGGCCACGGGGCCGCTTCGACCGTGGGCACGGCCGCCGCCATCTGCGCGCTGAGCCTGCTGCTCGCGCTCGCGCTGGGATTCCTGCCCGGCATCGCGGCGGGCGCCGCGGACATCGCCAACGCCCTGCCCCCGGTGATCGTCGGCATCCTGGTCGCGGCGGCGACCGGTCCCGGCACCGGCGGCGCGGCCCTCGCCGTCGCGCTGATCTCGTGGCCCGCGCTGTCCGCGCACGCGGCGGCGCTGGTGCAGGAGGTGCGCGCGTCGGCGTTCCTCTCCGCCCAACGGGCCATGGGCGCGACCCCGTTCTGGATCCTCACCCGGCACGTCCTGCCGTCCGTCGCCGCCCCGGTCGCCCGCCACGCCCTGCTGCGCCTGCCCGGTATCGCGCTCGCCCTGGCCTCCCTCGGCTTCCTGGGCCTGGGCGCACAGCCGCCGGCGCCCGAGTGGGGCCTGCTGCTCGACGAGTCGCGCGCCTACGTCGAACGCGCCCCGTGGGCGGCCCTGGCCCCGGCCGTCGCGCTGGCCCTGCTGGCAGGGCTGGCGGTCACGGGAGCGGCGGCGGTACCGGGCCGGGGAGCACGTGCCGTACGAAAGGAGACCCCCGTTGGAGCCTGAGAACAGACCCGAGATGCTCCTCTCGGTACGCGACCTGCGTATCGCCTTCGACGGCGTCGAGGCCGTGCGCGGCCTGTCCTTCGACGTCCGTCCACGCGAAGTCCTCGCGATCGTCGGCGAGTCGGGCGCGGGCAAGTCCCTCACGGCACGGGCGCTGATGGGCATGTTGCCTCGGGGCGCGACGACGGGCGGCACGATCGAGCCGGACCTCTCGGCCCATCGCGGCCGCCGAATCTCGCTCGTCCCGCAGGACGCCCTGTCCGCCCTCTCCCCCGTGCACCGGGTCGGCGATCAACTCGCCGCCGCCGTACGGTCGGTGACCCGCGTCTCCCGCAAGGAGGCCCGCGCCCGGGCGGTCGCCGCGCTCGACCGGGTCGGCATCCCGGACGCAGCCCGCAAGGCGCGGGCGTATCCACACGAGTACTCCGGCGGCATGCGGCAGCGCGTGGTCATCGCCATGGCGATGATCAACGAGCCCCACATAGTCGTCGCCGACGAACCCACCACCGCCTTGGACGAGGAGCACCGCGACCAGGTGCTGCGGGTGCTCGCCGAGCGGCGGGAGGCCGCCGGTGCCGCGCTCGTCCTGGTCACACACGACATGGACGCCGTACGGGACCACGCGGACCGCGTGCTGGTCATGTACGCCGGGCGCCTCGCCGAACTCGGCCCGGCGGACGGGGTGCTGAGCCATCCCCGCGCCCCGTACACGGCCGGCCTGCTGGCCGCCCTCCCCCAGCACGCACCCCCCGGCCGCCGCCTCCCCGCCCTGCGCGGCACCCCACCCGTCCCGGGCGCCCTCCCACCGGGCTGCGCCTTCACCCCGCGCTGCCCGCTGGCGACGGACGCCTGCCGGGCGAAGGAACCGGAGCCGCAAGAGGTGCGGGGACGTCTGGTGGCTTGTGACCGCTGGACGGAACTCCCCCACCCGGCCACGAAGTTGTTCCTGACCGATGACGAGGAGCGGCAGCCCGCATGAGTGAGGCCCTGCTCGACGTCCGCGACCTCGTGGTCCGCTACGGCGACGTCACCGCCGTCGACCACGTCTCCTTCACCCTGGCCGCCGGCGAGACCCTCGCCCTGAACGGCCCTTCCGGCTGTGGCAAGTCCTCCACCGCCCTGGCGGTCCTTCAACTGCGCCGCCCGGATGCCGGTGAAGTCCGCTTCGAGGGCCGGGAGCTGACGACCCTCACCGAACGCGACCTGCGCCCGATCCGCCCGCGCCTGCAGCCCGTCTTCCAGGACCCCTACGGCTCACTCAGCCCCCGCCACCGCATCCGCGACGCGGTGGCGGAACCACTGCGCGTCCAGGGCCGCCGGCCCACCCCCGGCCAGGTGGCCGAACTCCTCGACCGGGTCGGCCTGGACCCGTCGTACGGCGACCGCCGCCCGCACGAACTCTCCGGCGGCCAGTGCCAACGCGTCGGAATCGCCCGCGCGTTGGCCTCGGAACCACGCCTGCTGGTCCTGGACGAACCGGTGTCGTCCCTCGACCCGTCGGTGCGCGCCGGGGTGCTGAACCTGCTCGCCGGCCTGCAGGACGACCTCGGCCTCGGGTACCTGTTCATCTGCCATGACCGGGCGGTCGTACGGCACTTCGCGGACCGGGTGATCGAGATGCGGGACGGCCGGGTCACTTCCGAGTGGCGGCCTGAAGTACCTGGCGCAGGCCCTCGGTGAGCTGATCCGCGCCGGGCGCGGTCTTCGGGTCGAACATCCACTGCGCGATGAGACCTGTCATCAGGGTCACGTAGAACCTGCCGAGGGTGTCCACGGTCTCCTCCGGGACGTCCTCCTCCCGTCCGCCCATGAGCAGCGGAATCAGTCCGCGACAGGCCTCCCGCTGAGCCACCGCCAGATGGTCGCGGACTTCCGGCAGCTGGTCGCCCATGACGACGATCTCCATGCTGAGCCGCCACATGGAGCCGGGCCCGCTCATGGTGCCGATGATGTTCGACCACACCTCGCGGAACCGTTCGAGCGAGCCGGGCTCGGCGGTGACCGCGGTGCCCCCGGTGACCTCGTCGCCCTCGAAGGCATCGCTCGTCCCCTCGACCAGCGACACGTACGCCTGGGCGAGCAGCGCGTCCTTCGAGCCGTAGTGGTAGCCGATGGAGGCCAGGTTGGTCCCCGACTCCTTGACGATGTCCCGCGCCGTCGTGCGCGCGAACCCCTTGTCGAGCAGGCAGCGCTTGGCGCCCTCGAGCAGATCCTCACGGTGTCCCATGCCCCCACCCTACCGCCGAGTCATACAACCGTCCTATACAGCCGTTCTAGACAGCCGTTTAATACGCGCGTACATTCACCGTCATGACAACCAACCCGACGAGCACCACCACGCCTTCTTCTCCCGGCGCCGGACGCCGCGAATGGACCGCTCTCGGCGTGCTGATGCTGCCGCTGCTGCTGGTCTCGATGGACGTCTCCGTCCTCTACTTCGCCATCCCGTCGATCAGTGCGGACCTGGAGCCGAGCGGCACCCAGCAGCTGTGGATCTTCGACATCTACGCCTTCGTGCTGGCCGGCCTGCTGATGACGATGGGCTCGCTCGGCGACCGCATCGGCCACCGCCGGCTCCTGCTGATCGGCGCCGCCGCCTTCGGCACCGCCTCGCTGCTGGCCGCGTACGCGAGCAGCGCCGAGATGCTGATCGCGGCCCGCGCGATCCTCGGCATCGGCGGCGCGACCCTGATGCCGTCGACGATGGCCATGCTCCGCACGATGTTCACCGACTCCGGCCAGCGCGCGAAGGCGATCGGGGTGTGGTCCGGCGTCATGACCGCCGGGATCGCCCTCGGCTCGGTGATGAGCGGCGTGCTGGTCGAGCACTTCTGGTGGGGCTCGGTCTTCCTGGTCAACCTGCCGGCGATGGCACTGCTGCTGGTCCTCGGCCCGCTGCTGCTCCCCGAGTCGAAGAACCCCTCCCCCGGCCGTTTCGACTGGCTGAGCGTCCCGCTCTCCCTGGCGGCCGTGCTCCCCGTGATCTACGGCCTGAAGGAGATCCCCTCCGAGGGCTTCAACGTCCGCTACGTCGTCTCGATCACCGTCGGCCTGCTGTTCGCGGCGCTCTTCGTGCACCGCCAGCGCACGGCCGCCTCACCGATGATCTCCCCGGCCCTGTTCCGGGGGCGGGGCTTCGCACCGTCGGTCGTCCTGAATCTCGTCTGCATGTTCGGGGTGATGGGCTCGGCCTACTTCACCACGCAGTACCTGCAGTCGGTGCTCGGCAAGGGCGCGCTGGAGGCGGCCCTGTGGGCGCTGCTGCCGTCGGTGCCGATCGGTGTGGCCGGGCCGGTCGCGACCCAGCTGGTGCAGCGGGGCGTCAACCATGCCTACGTCGTCACGGCGGGCTTCGCGATCTCCGCGGCCGGGTTCGCGCTGCTCGCCCTCGCCGGTACGGACTCGCTGTGGCTGGTGCTGACGTCGTGCGCGGTCCTCGCCGTCGGGGGCGTCGTGGTGATGTCCCAGATCATGGACCTCGCGATGAGCACCGCCCCGGTGGAACGGGCAGGCTCGGCGTCCTCCCTGATGGAGACCGCCGGCGAGTTCGGCGGCGCCATGGGCATGGCGGTGCTCGGTTCGATCGGTACGGCGATCTACCGCCACGAGATCCCCGCCTCGGCTCCGGGCGTTGCCCAGGAGACGCTGGGCTCAGCGCTGGCGGTCGCCGACCGGGTGCCGGGTCTGGCCCCGCTCGCCCGGGAGGCCTTCACCAGCGGGATGCAGGGGGCGGCGATCGCGGGCGCGGTACTGCTGGCGGGGGCGGCCATCATGGCCACGGTCGCGCTGCGCCGGGTCGAGCTTGGGGAGCGCGCATGCCAAACGCCGGACGAGCCGAGTCACCTAAGCCCGTCCGGCGTTTGAGGACGAGGCCCGTTCAGGGCCGATGCGGGGGGCGGCAGCCCCCAGTCACGGCAAGCTCAGGCCAGGTTCACCGCACGGGCCGACGTCGCCCCGATCTCCTCGGCGACCTCGGTCAGCACCCCGGCGGGCACCGTGTCGTCGACCGTCAGGACGGCCAGCGCCTCGCCACCGGCGACGGCACGCGAGACCTGCATGCCGGCGATGTTGATGCCCGCCTCGCCGAAGACCCGGCCGACCGTGCCGACGACGCCCGGACGGTCCTCGTACCTCAGGACGACCATGTGGTCGGCGAGCGCGAGGTCCACGTCGTAGTCGCCGACCGCGACGATCTTCTGCAGGTGCTTGGGGCCGGCCAGCGTGCCGGACACCGACACCTCCTCGCCGCCCGCGAGCGTGCCGCGCACGGTCACGACGTTGCGGTGGTCGGTCGCCTCCGAGCTGGTCGTCAGCCGCACCTCGACGCCGCGCTCCTGGGCGAACAGCGGGGCGTTGACGTACGACACCGTCTCGTCGACGACGTCCTCGAAGACACCCTTGAGGGCGCTCAGCTCCAGCACCTTCACATCGTGCTGGGTGATCTCGCCGTACACCTCGACGTCGAGGCGGACCGCGACCTCACCGGCGAGCGCCGTGAAGATGCGGCCCAGGCGCTCGGCGAGCGGCAGACCCGGCTTGACGTCCTCGGCGATGACGCCGCCCTGGACGTTGACCGCGTCGGGCACGAGCTCACCGGCGAGAGCGAGGCGCACCGAGCGGGCCACGGCGATACCGGCCTTCTCCTGCGCCTCGTCGGTGGAGGCGCCGAGGTGCGGGGTGCTGACGACCTGGTCGAACTCGAACAGCGGGGAGTCCGTGCAGGGCTCCTTCGCGTAGACGTCGAGACCGGCGCCGGCGACCCGGCCCTCCTTGAGGGCGGAGTACAGCGCCTCCTCGTCGACGATCCCGCCGCGCGCGGCGTTGACGATGCGCACGCTCGGCTTGACCTTGCGCAGCGCCTCGTCGCCGATCAGGCCGAGGGTCTCGGGCGTCTTGGGCAGGTGGACGGTGATGAAGTCGGAGACCTCGAGCAGCTCGTCCAGCGACAGCACCTTGACGCCCATCTGCGCGGCCCGCGCGGGCTGCACATAGGGGTCGTAGGCGACGACCTTCATGCCGAAGGCCGACATGCGCTGCGCGACGAGGGCGCCGATCCGGCCCAGACCCACGACTCCGAGGGTCTTCTCCGCCAGCTCGACGCCCGTGTACTTGCTGCGCTTCCACTCGCCGTTCTTCAGCGCGGCGTTGGCCTGCGGAATGTTGCGGGCGGTGGCGAGCAGGAGACCGCAGGCGAGCTCGGCGGCGGTCACGATGTTCGAGGTGGGGGCGTTGACGACCATCACGCCGGCCTTGGTGGCGGCGGAGACGTCGACGTTGTCCAGGCCGACGCCGGCTCGTGCGACGACCTTGAGCTTGCGCGCGGCGGCGACGGCCTCGGCGTCGACCTTGGTGGCGGAGCGGATCAGGATCGCGTCGACGTCGGCGATGGCGGGCAGCAGCTCGGCCCGGTCGGCGCCGTTGCACTGCCGGATCTCGAAGTCCGGACCAAGCGCGTCCACGGTCGCGGGCGAAAGCTCTTCAGCGATGAGTACGACGGGTTTCGAGCTCACGTGAGTCCTCACATGTCCATTGCGGACGGCCGTCCCGACGGCCGCATGCGGTGGAGGGGGCTTGCCGCGTGGAAGACGCACGACGCTGTGGGCCTGACGCGTATTTATTACGGCAGTCTAGTGCCGTGACAGAGGTCGTCCTGCGCCTCTTCGGAAGGATCACCCGTCCGTGATGCGACGGGTTGGACAACGGGGCCGGAGCAGCGTGCTCCGGCCCCGTCGCCTGAGGCTTACGCCTCCTCGTTCACCCAGCTCATGAGCTTGCGCAGCTCCTTGCCGGTGGTCTCCAGCAGGTGCTCGGAGTCCTGCTGCTTGTACTCGTTGTACTTCTTCAGACCGCCGTGGTACTCGTCCATCCAGGCCTGGGCGAAGGTGCCGTCCTGGATCTCGGCGAGGACCTTCTTCATCTCGGCCTTGGTGGCGTCGGTGATGATCCGCGGGCCGGTGACGTAGTCACCCCACTCGGCGGTCTCGGAGATCGACCAGCGCATCTTCTCCAGGCCGCCCTCGTACATGAGGTCCACGATCAGCTTCAGCTCGTGCAGGCACTCGAAGTACGCGATCTCCGGCTGGTAACCGGCCTCGGTCAGCGTCTCGAAACCGGCCTTGACCAGGGCGGCCGTACCACCGCAGAGGACGGCCTGCTCACCGAACAGGTCGGTCTCGGTCTCCTCGGTGAAGGTCGTCTTGATGACGCCGGCGCGGGTGCCGCCGATGCCCTTGGCGTACGACAGGGCCAGCGCGAAGGCGTTGCCGGAGGCGTCCTGCTCGACGGCCGCGATGCACGGCACGCCACGGCCCTCCTCGTACTGGCGGCGCACCAGGTGGCCCGGGCCCTTCGGGGCGACCATGCAGACGTCCACGCCGGCCGGGGGCTTGATGAAGCCGAAGCGGATGTTCAGGCCGTGGCCGAAGAACAGCGCGTCGCCGTCCTTCAGGTTGTCCTTGATGTGCTCCTCGTACACCTGGGCCTGGATCGGGTCCGGGACGAGGATCATGATGACGTCGGCCTCGGCGGCGGCCTCCGACGGCGTCACCACGCGCAGGCCCTGCTCCTCGGCCTTCGCCTTGGACTTGGAGCCCTCGTGCAGACCGACGCGGACGTCGACACCCGAGTCACGGAGCGACAGCGCGTGGGCGTGGCCCTGGCTGCCGTAACCGATGACCGCGACCTTGCGGCCCTGGATGATGGACAGGTCGGCGTCGGCGTCGTAGAACAGCTCGGCCACTTTGGGTTCTCTCCTTGTGTGCAGGTGTTGCGTCCCACCGTATGACGGGGGGCGGAGGGGAAGTTTCGGGGTCTCGCTATACGGGCGCTATCCGGACGGCCGGTGTCACCCGGCCGTCCGAACGCGTCCTACGCCGAGCGGTCGAGCGCGCGCAGCGAGCGGTCCGTGATGGAGCGGGCGCCGCGGCCGATCGCGATCGTGCCGGACTGGACGAGCTCCTTGATGCCGAAGGGCTCCAGCATCTTCAGCATGGCCTCGAGCTTGTCGCTGGAGCCGGTGGCCTCGATGGTGACGGCCTCCGGGGAGACGTCGACGGTCTTGGCGCGGAACAGCTGGACGATCTCGATGATCTGGGAGCGGGTCTCGTTGTCGGCGCGCACCTTCACCAGAACGAGTTCGCGCTGAACGGCCGAACCCGGCTCCAGCTCGACGATCTTCAGCACGTTGACGAGCTTGTTGAGCTGCTTCGTCACCTGCTCCAGCGGCAGGTCGGCGACGCTCACCACGATGGTGATGCGGGAGATGTCGGGGTGCTCGGTGACACCGACCGCGAGCGAGTCGATGTTGAAGCCGCGGCGGGAGAACAGGGCGGCGATCCGGGCCAGGATGCCGGGCGTGTTCTCCACCAGGACGGAGAGCGTGTGCTTGGACATGGTCTTTTACGTCTCTCTCGCTCAGTCGTCTTCGTTGTCGCCGAAGTCGGGGCGCACGTCCCGGGCGGCCATGATCTCGTCGTTGGAGGTGCCGGCGGCGACCATCGGCCAGACCATCGCGTCCTCGTGGACGATGAAGTCGACGACGACGGGGCGGTCGTTGATGGAGTTCGCCTCTTCGATGACCTTGTCGAGGTCCTCCGGCGACTCGCAGCGGATCGCGTAGCAGCCCATGGCCTCCGACAGCTTCACGAAGTCGGGGACGCGGGTGCCGGCGCTCGGCTGCTTGCCGTCCGCCTCCGGGCCGCTGTGCAGCACGGTGTTGGAGTAGCGCTGGTTGTAGAAGAGGGTCTGCCACTGGCGGACCATCCCGAGGGCGCCGTTGTTGATGATGGCGACCTTGATCGGGATGTTGTTCAGGGCGCAGGTGGTGAGCTCCTGGTTGGTCATCTGGAAGCAGCCGTCACCGTCGATCGCCCAGACGGCCTTCTGAGGCGCGCCGGCCTTGGCGCCCATCGCGGCCGGAACGGCGTAGCCCATTGTCCCGGCGCCGCCGGAGTTGAGCCAGGTGGCCGGCTTCTCGTACTGGATGAAGTGCGCGGCCCACATCTGGTGCTGGCCGACGCCGGCCGCGAAGACCGTGCCCTCCGGCGCGAGTTGGCCGATGCGCTCGATGACCTGCTGCGGGGACAGCGAGCCGTCGTCGGGCTGGTCGTAGCCGAGCGGGTAGGTGTCGCGCCAGCGGCTCAGGTCCTTCCACCAGGCGCTGTAGTCGCCCTGGTGGCCCTCGGCGTGCTCCTTCTGCACGGCCTGGACCAGGTCCGCGATGACCTCACGGGCGTCACCGACGATCGGCACGTCGGCGTCGCGGTTCTTGCCGATCTCGGCCGGGTCGATGTCGGCGTGGACGATCTTGGCGTACGGGGCGAAGCTGTCCAGCTTGCCGGTGACGCGGTCGTCGAAGCGGGCTCCGAGGGCGACGATCAGGTCGGCCTTCTGCAGCGCGGTGACGGCGGTGACCGCACCGTGCATGCCCGGCATTCCCACGTGCAGCGGGTGGCTGTCGGGGAATGCGCCGAGCGCCATCAGGGTGGTGGTGACGGGCGCTCCGGTGAGTTCGGCGAGGACCTTCAGCTCGGCGGTGGCGCCGGCCTTGAGGACGCCGCCACCGACGTAGAGGACGGGCCGCTTGGCGGCGGTGATCAGCTTGGCGGCCTCGCGGATCTGCTTGGCGTGCGGCTTGGTGACGGGCCGGTAGCCGGGCAGGTCCATCACGGGCGGCCAGGAGAACGTGGTCTTCGCCTGCAGGGCGTCCTTGGCGATGTCGACCAGGACCGGGCCCGGGCGGCCGGTGGAGGCGATGTGGAACGCCTGCGCGATCACCCGCGGGATGTCCTCGGCCTTGGTGACGAGGAAGTTGTGCTTGGTGATCGGCATGGTGATGCCGACGATGTCCGCTTCCTGGAAGGCGTCCGTGCCGATGGCCTTGGAGGCCACCTGCCCGGTGATCGCCACGAGCGGCACCGAGTCCATGTGGGCGTCGGCGATCGGCGTGACCAGGTTGGTGGCGCCCGGTCCCGAGGTGGCCATGCAGACGCCGACCCTGCCGGTGGCCTGCGCGTAGCCGGTGGCGGCGTGGCCCGCGCCCTGCTCATGGCGGACCAGGACGTGGCGCACCCTGGTGGAGTCCATCAACGGGTCGTACGCCGGAAGGATCGCACCACCCGGAATGCCGAATACCGTGTCGGCGCCGACCTCCTCGAGCGAACGGATGAGGGACTGCGCACCCGTGACGTGCTCGGGGGCGGACTGGTGTCCTCCGGATCGGGGCCGGGGCTGCGGGTGATGGGCCCCGGTGGCCTGCTCGGTCATCGGCATTCTCTTCTCGATGCTGAGGGTTTTTGCGAAGTTTGAGCGGAGTTTCGGTGCTGCACGACAGGTGCCTGTGCAACAAAAAACCCCTCGTGCCATAAGGCAAGCGAGGGGAGCGCGCCGGGTGTGGTCGCTGGGAGTTCCGGGTCTGTCCGGACGTCACCAGCTTCAGCCGACGCGCTTTCCAAGTACGAGAATTCGGGTGCGCATGGCACAGACCCTCCCCCCGGCACGCACCCACTGTCAAGTGGGTGGGACGGGAGTCTCATTATGTGAGCGCAGGCCACTTCCGCCTCCGAGAACAGCGGGCACACCACCGGTGTACACCCCCGCACCCCTCTCCACCGCTCGTTCACCTCTCACGCCACCCGCGAACGCGGGCTCGGCCGGTCCGTGCGGCACCGGATAGTGGCCGGAACTCAGCGCCCGGCGCAGCCGGTACTCGTCCAGCGGTCCGGAGAACGCCATGCCCTGCCCGTGCGTGCACCCCATCGCGCGCAGGGCGACGACCTGTTCCGGCAGGTCCACTCCGTCGGCCACGGACTGCAGCCCCAGGTCGCCGGCGATCCGCAGCAGCCCACCGGTGATCTTGTGCAGCCGCGCGGACTCCACGACACCCTCGACCAGACCGCGGTCGAGTTTGAGCACGTCGACGGGGAGCCGGCGCAGGGCCGTGATCGCCGCGTATCCGCTGCCGAAGCCGTCCAGGGCGACCCGGACGCCGAGTCGGTGCAGACCACTCAGGCGGCGCTCCAGTTCGTCCAGTGAGACACGGTGGTCCAGGTCGGACAGCTCGATGATCAGCGACCCGGACGGCAGCCCGTGCCGGGTCAGCAACGCCTCGATCGAGCCGAGCGGCATCGACCGGTCCAGCAGCCGACGCGCGCCCACCCGCACGGCGACGGGTACGGCGAGCCCGGTCGCGGTGCGCTCGGCGGCCTGCTCCACGGCCTCCTCCAGCATCCAGCGGCCCAGCTCGGCGGTCTTGTCGCTGTCCTCGGCCACCCGCAGGAACTCCGCGGGCGTGAACAGCACCCCCTGCGAGGACCGCCAGCGCGCCTGGGTGACGACCGATGCGATCCGGCCAGTGTCCAGACACACCACCGGCTGGTGCAGCAGCGCGAACTCCCCGTCGTGCAGCGCGGCCCGCAGACGCGTGGCCAGCTCCGCCTTCCGTACGACGTCCTGCTGCATCTGCGGCTTGTACAGCTCGACCCGCCCCTTGCCGCCCGCCTTCGCGCGGTACATCGCCAGGTCGGCGTTGCGCAGCAGCTCCCCCGCGCCGAGGCCGGGCTCGGCGAAGGCGACGCCGATGGAGGCGTTGACGCGGACATCGTTGCCGTCGATGAGGTACGGCTGCGACAGCGTCCCCCTGAGGCGGTCGGCGAGCTCCAGGATGTGCCGTTCGCGGGCGGTGCGGTCGCGGGTGTTGTCCCCGGCGATCAGGGCCGCGAACTCGTCGCCGCCCAGCCGGGAGGCCGTGTCCCCGCCCCGGACGGCGTCCTGGAGTCTGCGGGCGGCCTGGACGAGCAGTTCGTCCCCGGCCTGGTGTCCGATCGTGTCGTTGACGCCCTTGAAGCCGTCGAGGTCGATGAACAGGACGGCGGTGTTGCGCAGGGCGATGCCCCGGTCGGAGGCGCGGCGGCCGGACAGGGCCTGCTGGACCCGCTTGGTGAACAGCGCGCGGTTGGGCAGGTCGGTGAGCGGGTCGTGTTCGGCGTTGTGCTGGAGCTGCGCCTGCAGGCGCACTCTTTCGGTCACGTCCCGGCTGTTGAAGATGAGGCCGCCGTGGTGACGGTTGACCGTCGACTCGACGTTGAGCCAGCCGTCGTCTCCGGACCGGAAGCGGCACTCGATGCGCGTAGTGGGTTCCTCAAGTGGGCTGGCGGCGAGGAAGCGGCGCACCTCGTGCACCACGCAGCCCAGGTCCTCCGGGTGGATGAGATTGGCCAGTTCCGAGCCCACCAGCTCCTCCGCGGAGCGGCCGTAGACCCCGGCGGCGGCCGGGGACACGTACCGGAGGATGCCGTTCGGCGCTGCGATCATGATGACGTCGCTGGAGCCCTGCACCAGGGAGCGGAAGTGGTTCTCCTTCTGGGCGAGTTCCTGGGTGAGCGTGATGTTGTCGAGCAGCATGATGCCCTGGCGCATCACGAGGGCGAGCACGACGGTGCCGCCGGTGATGAGCACGACCCGGTCGACGCTGCGGCCGTTGAGGACGTTGTAGAGGATCCCCAGCGTGCAGACGGCGGCCGCGAGGTACGGCGTGAGGGCGGCCAGGGAGCCGGCGATCGGCCGGGTGACCGGGTACCGGCTGTGCTCACCTCCCTGCGGGGGCGTGTGGTGATGGCTTCCACCACGCTGCCCGGGCACCTGTCCGGGCACGTGCTCGTGCACCACACGCGTGTGCCCGGCGCCTTCCTCCCGCTCACCGTCTCCGTGCCGGGGCGCGGCCCACGGGGCGTACGCCAGGAGCAGCGAGCCGGCGAACCAGCCCGCGTCGAGCAGTTGGCCGGAGCGGTAGCTGTTGTGCATCAGCGGCGAGGTGAACAGGGCGTCGCACATCACGGTCAGCGCGAGCGCGCCGATCGCGGTGTTGACCGCGGTGCGGTTCGCCGACGAGCGACGGAAGTGCAACGCGAGCACCATGCTGACCAGGGCGATGTCGAGGAGCGGGTAGGCGAGCGAGAGCGCGGTGTGCGCCACGCTGTCTCCCCCGCTCGAGTCGATCTTGGCCGCCTGGGCGAGGGCGAGGCTCCATGCCAGCGTCAGCAGCGAGCCGCCGATCAGCCAGGCGTCCAGCGCGAGGCAGACCCAGCCGGCCTTCGTCACCGGTCGCTTGGCGAGCACGAGGAGTCCCACGATGGCGGGCGGCGCGAAGCACAGGAAGAACCCGTCTGCGTAGGACGGGCTGGGCACGGGTCGCTGCAGGACGACCTCGTACCATCCCCAGACCAGGTTGCCGAGGGCGGCCATCGCCGAGGAGAGGGCGAACAGCAGCCAGGCGGGGCGAAAGCGGATACGGCGGCTACGGGCGTAGCGGAAGCAGGACACGGCGGCGGCGCCCGCGGCGGCGGCCAGCCCGAAGTCGCCCATGATCAGCGCGAGTTGCTCCGAACCCCAGCCGAGCGCGGAACCGACGGCGTATCCCGCGCACACCAGGGCCAGAACGAGCTGCGGAACCACTCCCGAGCCGCCCCCGAAGGATGACGGACGGGGCAGCAGCGCCGCCGACGAGGGCTGAGCCCGCAGCCCGGCGTCCAGCGTGGTCGTGGAGGGCGGTGGCGAGCTCACCGGACCCTCCCGGTCCGCGCCGCTCGCGGGTCCCGAGGATCCCGGTGCGCTGGGTGCGCATGCCGCCTGCGGCTGCTGTGCCCGCGGTGGTGATGGCTGTGACGACAGCCGTGAGTGCCGTGTGGGCCGCGGCTGCGCGCAGCCGTTCGCCAGGGTCGCCGCCGACGGCCCCGCCGCGTCGGATTGCTCGTCCATAGGCCGTGCATCGCCCGTCGCCCCCCTCACAAATCTGAAATGTCCATCCCCGGCGCCGAAAGGTGCACGGCGCAGCCCCTGTCGGGGACGATACACCAGTCTCGTCACTCAGGGACATAGCATCTCTACGCTCCGTGACGACCAGCGCATATGCGAGTACGCACCGCTTCCGGAAGGTTGCGGACGGTACTCGAAGCGGGTTTCGGACCTGTTGCGCGCGGCGCACACGGCACCCGCGGGAAGCTCAGCCCGCGAGCGTCACGCGCTTGCCGCGCCCGTCGTAAGGATCACGTTGCGAAGGGGCTCACGGTTCACGTAACGAGTGAGCTGGTCCACCAGCAACCGCTTGGCGCGCGGCAGGAACGCCGACGTCGGTCCGCCCACGTGCGGGCTGATCAGCACGCCCGGCGCACGCCACAGCGGATGCTCCCGAGGCAGCGGCTCGGGGTCGGTGACGTCCAGGGCCGCCGTGATGCGCCCGGTCTCCAGCTCCGTAAGCAGCGCCTTCGTGTCCACGACGCCGCCACGCGCGACGTTGACCAGCAGCGCGCCGTCCTTCATGCGGGCGAGGAAGTCGGCGTCGGCCAAGTGCCGGGTGGCCGCCGTGAGGGGCGTGGAGAGGATGACGACGTCCGCTTCCGGAAGCAGGGCGGACAGTTCGGTGAGCGGAAGCACGGGTCCGCGCGCCGTGGTGCGCTCAGAGCGCGCGACGCGCGCCACCCGCGCGAGTTCAAAGGGTGCGAGCCGGTCCTCGATGGCGGCGCCGATCGAGCCGTATCCCACGATGAGAACGTTCTTGTCCGCCAGCGCGGGCCGGAAGCCACTGAGCCACTCCCCTCTGTCCTGGGCCCGCACGAAGTCGGGAACGCCGCGCAGCGAGGCGAGGATCAGCGTGAGGGTGAGCTCGGCGGTGCTCGCCTCATGCACCCCGCGCGCGTTGCACAGCCGTACGCCCGGACGCAGGTGCTTCAGGCCCGACTCCACGTGATCGATGCCGGCCGAGAGTGTCTGCACGACCTCCACGGAGCTCATTTCCGGCAGGGGACGCTGTCCGATTCCCGGCGGCTTCATGTAGGGGACGACGTAGAAGGCGCACTCGGCCGGATCGGCCGGGAAGGTCTCCTCGCCGTTCCAGAACCGGTACTGCGGGCCCTCCGGGAGGCCCTCGATCTCTTCCGGCGGGATGGGGAGCCACACGTCAGCAGTCATGCCTTGGAGGCTATGTCAGGCGAACAGGAGTGCAGAGGTTAGGTTGGGGTGCCGAAAGAGGGAGGGTTACGGCCACGTGGAGCGCAGGACGATCGGCGCGGCGGCGCTCGCGGTGGGAGCCGTGGGACTCGGGTGCATGCCGATGAGCTGGGCCTACAGCTCGTCGCGACAGCGGGGCGAGGAGTCGCTCAGGGCGGTGCACCGGGCGCTCGATCTGGGCTCGACACTGCTGGACACGGCCGACATGTACGGCCCGTTCACCAACGAGCTGCTGTTGGGGCGGGTGTTGAAGGAGCGCCGCCAGGACGCGTTCGTGTCGACCAAGGTCGGCCTGCTCGTGGGCGAACAGCACATCGTGGCCAACGGCCGTCCCGGCTATGTGAAGCGCGCTTGCGACGCCTCCCTGCGCCGCCTGCAGACGGACGTCATCGACCTCTATCAATTGCACCGTGCGGACCCCGAAATACCGGTCGAGGAGACCTGGGGCGCGATGGCGGAGCTCGTTCGGGCCGGAAAGGTACGGGCGTTGGGACTGTGCGCGGTGGGTGCGCGAGGTGGCCGCCGCTCCGGAAACCGTCTGCACGACGCGACGATCCGCCAGCTGCAGCGGGTGCAGCAGGTCTTCCCCGTGAGCGCCGTACAGGCGGAGCTGTCGGTGTGGTCGCCGGAGGCACTGGAGACGCTGCTGCCGTGGTGCGAGGCCCGCGGCATCGGCTTCCTGGCCGCGATGCCGCTGGGCAACGGCTTCCTCACCGGCAGGCTCACCCCCGGCGAGGGCTTCGAACCGGACGACGTCCGCGCCCGGCACCCGCGGTTCACCGCGGAGATGATGGCAGCGAACCAGCCGATAGTCGCCGGCCTGCGCCGCATCGCCTCCCGACACGGGGAGGGCGTCACAGCGGCGCAGGTGGCACTGGCGTGGGTACTGGCCCAGGGCCGGCACGTGGTCACGGTGCCGGGGGCGAAGCAGGAGCGCTGGGTGGACGAGAACGCGGCGGCCGGGGGGTTGCGGCTGACGGAGACGGACCTGGCGGAGGTGGCGGAGTTGCCGGGAGCCCTGGGCTCCTGGGACTGACACCGCCAGATCACGCAACACCGCCCTGGCTGCCGACACCGAGCGCCATTTGATCCCGGCTCCCCGGTCCCCGGTCCCCGGTTCGAAGTCCCAGGCCCCAGGTCCCAGGTCCCGGCCAAACGGAAGCACCGGGTTTGCTGGAACGCCAGGACCGGAGCAATGCGGCCGACGCAGACCACCTTGCTGGAAGCGGCGCAACTGCCGGGAGCCCAGGCGCCCCGGCCGCCCCGAAGTCCCGGCCGGGCGGAAGAGCCGGGTTGGTGAGCAGGCCAGGACCGGACGCAGCCGCCGGAGGCGCACACGGCGGGGTTTCGCGGCTGCCTGGGACCACCAGGAGCCCCTGGGCCTGACGACACAAGGGTCCTGGTTCGAAATCGCCGGGCCACAAGCGGATATTGGGCCGGACGGCCGGAGGGCGGACGGACCGAGAGCAGGGGCGGCCAGCCGGAGGGCAGGCTGCCGGGGGCTGGCGGACTGCCGGAGGGCCGCCGGGTCGAAGGGCCGGCCGGCCCGCTGTGAACCCCTTCTCGGTGGCCCGCAGCCCTGCTTCGGGCCCGTCCCGTAGGGAAGTCTCGGTCGCGGGACGCTGCCCCCGCTGACCGCCGAGACGGGACTCGACCGCAGGTCACAGGCGCCGGCTGCCTGCCAGACACGGACGGGACGCCCGCACGGCGGAGGTTCGAGGTTCATGGTTCGGGAACCTGTGAGGCGCGAGCGGTGTAAGAAAAGTAGAAGCCGCCGCGTCGAAGGGACCTTGATCGTGCAACGTCGAGTTGTGACGGCCGTGATGGCCGCGGCCGCACTCCTGCTGACGGCCGGCTGTTCCTCCGACGACGGGGGATCTCCGGGCGAGGGCGGAGCCGCGGCGCCGAGCAGGAGTACGGCCGAGGGGTCGCCCTCCGGGCAGGCCGCCGAGGAGACCCCGTCGGCGAAGGGCTCCGCCAAGGTGGTGCGCACGGTCACCGAGGGCCTGAACACCCCCTGGGGCCTG
The DNA here is from genome assembly GCF_042900345.1 of Streptomyces sp. NPDC012935. Classification (NCBI taxonomy): domain Bacteria; kingdom Bacillati; phylum Actinomycetota; class Actinomycetes; order Kitasatosporales; family Streptomycetaceae; genus Streptomyces; species Streptomyces sp. NPDC012935. The sequence goes on along the minus strand of NZ_JBIBBC010000007.1, from coordinate 109,010 downwards.
GCTCCGCTCCCCGACGGCGACCTGCTCGTCTCCTCCCGCGACGAGGCCACGATCACGCGGGTCGACGGCGAGACGGGCAAGAAGACTGAGCTGGGCGAGGTACCGGGGGTGTCCCCGGCGGGCGAGGGCGGCCTCATGGGCCTGGCACTGTCGCCGGACTACGCCTCGGACCACATGATCTACGCGTACTTCACCTCGGCCTCGGACAACCGCATAGTCCGCGTCCTGTATGACGAGCAGCGGCCCAGCGGTGAGCAGCTCGGCGCACCCGACACGATCTTCAGGGGCATCCCCAAGGGCTTCATCCACAACGGCGGCCGGATCGCCTTCGGCCCCGACAAGATGCTGTACGCGGGTACGGGCGAGAGCGGTGACACGGGCCTGTCCCAGGACAAGGAGTCCCTGGGCGGCAAGATCCTCCGCATGACGCCGGAGGGCGAACCGGCTCCGGGCAACCCGATCGCCGACTCCCCCGTGTACTCGTACGGCCACCGCAACGTCCAGGGCCTGGCCTGGGACTCCAAACAGCGCCTGTTCGCAGCCGAGTTCGGCCAGGACACCTGGGACGAGCTCAACGCGATCAAGCCCGGCGACAACTACGGGTGGCCGGAAGTCGAGGGCAAGTCGGACAACGCCGATTACCGCAGCCCCCTCGCCCAGTGGGGCACCGACGAAGCCTCCCCCAGCGGTATCGCCTACGCCCAGGGGTCCGTCTGGATGGCGGGCCTGAAGGGCCAGCGTCTGTGGCGCACCCCCCTCAAGGGGACCGAGGCGTCGGCCGACCCCCAGGCCTTCCTGGAGGGCGAGTACGGCCGACTGCGGACGGTCGTTCCCGCGGGCGGCGACAAGCTGTGGGTGACGACGAGCAACACGGACGGTCGGGGCAGCCCGAAGGACGGGGACGACCGGATCCTGGAGGTGCAGGTGACCTGAGCGGCCGCCGTCACTCCTCCCCGTCGCGCGTCCCGTCAGCCCCTTCGCCATCCCCCTCGACCCTCGGTTCTGGTGGCCGTACGACGACCTTCCCGGACGCGAGATCTATCGGTCCGCGCCCGGGGTCGTTGTCCCCGACGTCCTCGCGGGTCAGTTCCAGGCGGTTCTGTTCGTCGGTGGTGTGCTTGCGGCCGGGCGCGAAGAGTTCCTCGAACGCGTTGAACACGGAACCTCCCTGAGCCTGCGGCGTCCCTTACAGCGTAAACCTCGGGTTCATGTCCCGGAGGTGAGCGTTTCGGTCGCGAACATCCCCGTCCGATGCGCCACGGCCGCAGCCTCGCCCCTCCCCGAGACGCCGAGCTTGCCCAGGATGTTCGACACGTGGACGCTGGCCGTCTTGGGGGAGATGAAGAGTTCCTCGGCGATCTGGCGGTTGGTGCGGCCGGCGGAGACCAGGCGGAGGACGTCTCGTTCGCGGGTGGTGAGGCCGAGGGAGTCGGCCGGGTCGGCCGGGGGCGGGGCCGTCGTGAGGGCGAGGCGGGCTCGCTGGGCGAGCTGCGTCGTGGCGTCGACGAGCGGGCGGGCGCCCAAGTGGGTGGCGGCGGCCCGGGTCAGGCGGAGCAGTTCCGAGGCGCGGGCGCGCTCGTCGTCGCCGCCGACGGCGAGCAGGGCCTCGGCCAGGCGGTGGCGGACCCGGGCGAGGTCGTAGGGCCGCTCCAGGGCCTCGAAGGCGGTGACCACGTCCGACCAGGTGTCGGTTTCGGTCCGGCCGTCGGCCCGGTCGAGTTCGGCCCGGGCCCACTTCTCGTATGCGAGCCACAGGGGCGCGCCCGTGGTGAGCTTGCGCACGGCCTCGTAGAGCCGTTGCAGGAAGGCAGCGCGGCCCTCCTGGGCGGTGGACAGCGACTGGACGCGGGCGTCGGACTCGGCCACGGCGGCGGCCAGCAGCAGCGGCCAGGCGTAGCGGTGGGTGCCGGGCGGGAAGCCGGCGTCCAGGACCCGGTCGGCCTCCGCACGGGCGTCGAGGAGACGGCCCTCGGCGGCGGCTGTGCCGAGGGCCAGCGAGGCCATCGGCAGGTTGTTCTGCGGCATGGGGTCGTGGGTGCCGTAGGAGGCGCGGGCGGCGGCGAGATGGCGGGCGGCCTCGGTGACCTCTCCGCGGGCGAGTGCGAGATGGGCGAGGCTGTTCGAGGCCCCGCCGCGCGGCTTGGCGGACTGCCCCGTGCGCTGGGCGTTCACCGCGGCGTCGGCGGCCTCGTCCCAGCGGCCCAGGGAGACCAGCGACTCGGCGAGGTTCGTCCAGACCCACGCCTCGGAGTCGCGCAGCCCCCACTCCTGAGTGAGGCGAAGTCCCTCGCGCAGGATGCCGACGGCGTCCTGCGAACGGCCGATGCCTTCGAGCGCGGACGGCAGGTTCACATGGCTCCGGCCCACCACCGTGGTGATGCCACGGGTCAGTACCTCTTCCTTGACCTCGTACATCTGGGCCAGTCCGGCGTCGATGTGGCCGGCGTCGACCATGAGGCCGCCGAGGGTGAGGCGCGCGTTGAGTTCGATGTCCTCGGCGCCCACCATGCGGGCGTACTCCACGGCCCGCTCGGCGGCCGACATGGCGTCAGGGCCTGGGGCACGCAGCATCGACCAGTTGGCCGCGGTGGCCAGCACCTCGGCGTGCACCTCGGACGGGGGCAGGCCGCGCACCAGCTGCTGGGCGGTGCCCAGCTCCTTCCAGCCGTCGCCGCGGGCCAGTGACTGGACGAGCCGGGAGCGCTGGACCCAGAACCAGGCTGCGCGCATCGGATCGCTCTCGTCCTCCAGCAGGTGCAGGGCGCGTTTGGTGATCTTCAGGGCGCGTTCGCGTTCCCCGCAGAGCCGTCCGGCGACGGCGGCCTCGGCCATCAGGTCGAGGTAGCGCAGGGGTGTGGTGTCGGGGTCGCAGCCGCAGGGAGGGTAGACCTCGGTGTAGTCGACGGGGCGCAGGGTGGCCCGGATGTCCTCGGGGGCGGAGTCCCACAGCTCCATCGCGCGTTCCAGCAGCCGCAGTTGCTCGGAGTGTGCGTGCCGGCGGCGGGCGGTGACGGAGGCGTCCAGGACTGCGGGCAATGCCTTGGCCGGGTCGTGGGCGTGGTACCAGTAGCTGGCCAGCCGCATCACGCGCTCGCCGGCGGGGACGAGCGTGGGGTCGGCCTCGAGGGCTTCGGCATAGCGGCGGTTGAGACGGGAGCGCTCGCCGGGCAGCAGGTCGTCGCCGACGGCCTCGCGGACCAGGGAGTGCCGGAAGCGGTAGCCGTCGCCGCCGGGTGCGGCGATGAGGATGTTGGCGTTGACGGCTGCCCGCAGCGCCTCGATGAGGTCGTCCTCGGCGAGTTGGGCGACGGCGGCGAGCAGCCGGTACTCGACGGTGGAGCCGCCCTCCGCGACGATCCGGGCGACCCGCTGGCCGCTTTCGGGCAGGCCCTCGACCCGGACGAGGAGCAGGTCGCGCAGGGAGTCGGTGAGGCCGGCGCAGCTGCCCTCGTGGGCGGCGACGGCGAGTTCCTCGACGAAGAAGGCGTTGCCGTCGGAGCGTTCGAAGATCTCGTCGACCTGCGCCGGGGCGGGCTCGGTGGCGAGGATGCCGGCGATCTGGCGGCCGACCTCGGCCCGGTTGAAGCGGCCGAGTTCGATGCGGCGGACCGTGCGCAGCCGGTCGAGTTCGGCGAGGAGCGGGCGCAGCGGGTGGCGGCGGTGGATGTCGTCGGAGCGGTAGGTGGCGAGGACGACGAGGCGGCCGGTGCGCAGGGTGCGGAAAAGATAGGCGAGGAGGTGGCGGGTGGAGGCGTCGGCCCAGTGCAGGTCCTCCAGGGCGACGACGACCGTGCGGCCGGCGGCGACGCGCTCCAGGAGGCGGGCGGTGAGCTCGAAGAGTCGCGCCATGCCCTCCTCGTCGGAGCGGTCCGCGCCGCGGGTCGGGGCTGCCTCGCCCAACTCGGGCAGCAGCCGGGCCAGTTCCTCCTCCTGGCCGGCGGCCGCGGCGGCCAGCTCGCCGGGCAGTTCGCGGCGCAGCGCGCGCAGGGCGGTGGAGAACGGGGCGAACGGCAGCCCGTCGGCCCCGATCTCGACGCAGCCGCCGAGCGCGACGACGGCCGCGCCCTCGCCCGCCGCGTTGGCGAACTCCTCCACGAGGCGAGTCTTGCCGACCCCTGCCTCGCCGCCGATCACCAACGCCTGCGGTTCGCCCGCGGCGGCTCGGGCGAGGGCGTCGTTCAGAGTCTCCAACTCGGCTGCGCGACCGACGAACACGGGACTGACGGACCGGCTCTCCACGGGTCCGAGCATCGCATGCGCTGCGGCGAGTCCGGCATCGGTTTTCCGGGGGCTGTCGCCCCCGGAAAACCCCTTCGTCCCTGAACGGGGCCCGTCCTCAGGTGCCGGACGGGCCGAGTCGGCCGCGACCGGCGCCGGGAGGCGGCCGTAATCCCCCGTTACCGCCGCCTTCACGCGGCACGCGGATGCCGGAGCCTGCGGAGGCGGGATGTATGCGACTCCGCCACCGCCGCGCCCTTGGCGGAGCGCTTCGCGGCGCGGCGGACGCGGATGGCCTCGCGGACCATGCGGTCGTGCTCGGCCTCGCGGATCATGTCGGCGGAGCGGATGTGGTGGAGGTCGTACTCGAACATGGCAGGACCCTCGTTTTCCCTGGTGAGACGCTATTTCCGAGATCGCTTTGTGCGATGGGTCAAGCTTCGTCTCCAAGGTGGGTCCGCCACATCGGGAGAGTTCCGCATCTTCGGCGGCCGCGGGGCCTTAGACGCGCCTGAGGGGCCTCAGGGCGCCGTCTAAGGTCCTTACGGCGGTCCTGAGGCCCCTCGGGACCTGCGGTGATTGAGGTGGTTCAGCTTGCTGAGGGCAGGCCGAGCAGCGCGTCGGTGTACTTGAGCACCGCCAGCAGCAGGCCGATGACGCCGAGCGCGACACCGCCCCAGGCGACCGACTTGATCCACGGGGCCTGCGGCTTGCCGGGCGCGCCGAACGCGGGACGGGCCAGCACGACGACGCCGACGATCAGCGCGGCCAGCGCGAACACGCCGGCCCACAGGGCGGAGGTCTGCCAGGCGTCGCCGTAGACCTCCTTGATCTGCTGGGAGACGCTCGCGTTCGAGGCGGTCTCCAGCTGGCCCACGAGGGTCTCGCGCGCGGCGGCGACCGTACCGATCCAGCCACCGGTCAGAGAGACGACGCCGAGCGCCGCGGAGACGACCGCGCCCGCGCCCTGGCCGACAGCAGAGGGGCTCGCTTCCGTGGCCTGAGCGGTCACCTCGTCCTCGGCCTCGATGTCGTCGTTCTCCGCGACCTCGTCGGAGCCGGTGGCGTCGGTGGCGTCGCTCGCCTTGACGACGTCCACCTTCTCCTCGTCGGTCTTCGCCTCAGTGCCTCGGTCGGCGCCGGTCTCGTCCACTGTCTTCGTTCCCATGCCTCGCACCGTACGGACGCTGTATGAGAGGTCTCTTAATGATCGTTGAGGCCTCTTACTGATCAGTGTGGACGGCACGCGTGCGTGCCTCACGCCACTCGGGGGCCAGGATCGACCACACCTCGACGTCGTGCCGCACCCCACGATAGGGGTAGCTCTCCCTGCGTACGCCCTCGCGGGTCATGCCGAGGCGGCGCGCCACGTTCAGGCTGGGCGTGTTCCCGGCGGAGGCGATCCACTCGACGCGGTACATGCCGCGCTGCTCGACGGCGAAGTCGATGAGTACGCGCATCGCGCGCGTCACGAGCCCCCGCCCGGTGCCGGCGGGCTCCAGCCAGCAGCCGACCTCGCAGTTGGCGCTGTCGGCGTCGAAATTGGGGAAGAGCACCCCGCCGACCAGCTTGCCCTCCAGCCAGATGCCGTGCAGGGACCCGGTGTCGGCGGCGCGCATGTCGGCGTACCGCTGCAGTACCTCGCGTGCGGAGTCCACGTCCGTGGCCTTCGACCCGAAGGGAACGAACTGGTTGATGAACTCCCGCCCCCGATCCAGATGGGCGAGGAGCTCCTCCGCGTGCCACGGCTCCAGTGGCCGCAACTCGGCTCCGTCGTCACCCAGCGATATCGCGTACATCGCCCCGCTGCTCCTTCTCCAGTTCCGCCACGACATCGGTGAGCCTCTCATGGGCGGCGCGGGACTCGGGCGGCTCGATGCTGATGCGGGGCAGGCGCTTGTCGAGCCAGCGGGGCAGCCACCAGTTGGCGCCGCCGAGCATGTGCATCAGGGCAGGGACGAGGAGGGTGCGCAGGACGAAGGCGTCCAGGGCGACGGCGGCGGCGAGGGCGATGCCGAACATGGCGATCACGCGGTCGCCGCTGAGGACGAAGGCGAGGAAGACCGAGATCATGATGACCGCGGCTGAGTTGATCACCCGGCCGGTCTCGGCGAGGCCGATCCGCACGGCCCGCCGGTTGTCACCGGTCTCCAGCCACTCCTCGTACATCCGGCTGACCAGGAAGACCTGGTAGTCCATGGAGAGACCGAACAGGACGGACACCATGATCACGGGGAGGAAGGGTTCGATCGGCCCGGCGCGGCCCAGCCCCAGCAGCTCGCTCCCCCAGCCCCACTGGAAGATCGCGACGACGACACCGAAGGCGGCGGCGACCGCGGCGACGTTCATCGCGGCGGCCTTCAGCGGGATGCCGACCGACCGGAAGGCGAGCAGGAGCAGCAGGCAGCCCAGGCCGATGACGACGCCGACGAACAGCGGCAGCTTGCCGACGATCACGTCGGCGAAGTCGTCGTAGCCGGCCGTCATGCCGCCGACGTGCACATCGAGCGAGGTGCCGGTCTCGGCGCGCGGCAGGACCTCGGAGCGCAGCCGGTCGACGAGGTCGCTGGTCTGCCGCGACTGTGGTGATGACTCCGGTACGACGGTGAGGTAGGCGGTGTTTCCGCCGCTGTTGTACGTCACCGGGGTCACCGCCGCGACGCCCTCGGTGGTGCGCAGGGTGGTGTCGAGGTTGTCGAGGGCGAGCTTGTCGTCGCCGCCGTCGACCTGGGTGACGAGGGTGAGCGGGCCGTTCACGCCGGGGCCGAAGCCGGCGGCGAGGAGGTCGTAGGCCTGGCGGGTGGTGGCGGACTGAGGGTTGTTGCCCTGGTCGGAGGTGCCCAGGCGCAGGCCGGCGGTGGGCAGTGCGAGGACCGTGATCACGGTCAGGGCGATCGCGCCGAGCGCCTTGGGGTGGCGCTCCACGAAGGCCGACCAGCGGGCTGCGAATCCGGTCGGCAGCTCGGGCTGGGGTCCGTGCTCAGCCAGCCGGCGCCGCTCGCGACGGCTCAGGGCGCGCATGCCGATGAAGGACAGCAGGGCGGGCAGCAGGGTCACGGACGCGGCGACCGTCAGGACCACGGTGAGCGAGGCGGCTATCGCGACGCCGTTGAGGAAGCTCAGCTGCAGGATCAGCATGCCGAGCAGGGCGATGCACACCGTGGCACCCGCGAACACGACGGCCCGCCCGGTGGTCGCGACGGCGTTCGTGATCGACTCGGCGACGGGCAGCCCGCGTTTCAGCCCGCGCCGGTGCCGGGTGACGATGAACAGCGCGTAGTCGATGCCGACGCCGAGCCCGATCAGCATGCCGAGCATGGGCGCGAAGTCGGCGACGGTCATGGCATGCCCGAGGAGCGCGATCCCGGCGTACGCGGTGCCGACGCTCACCAGCGCGGTGGCGATGGGCAGCAGCGAGGCGGCGAGCGACCCGAAGGCGAGGAAGAGCACGACGGCCGCCACGGCCACCCCGACGATCTCGGCGATGTGCCCGCCGGGCGACTCGGTGAGCCCGACGGCGCTGCCGCCCAGCTCTACTTGGAGCCCGTCGGTCTCGGCGTCCTTGGCCGCGCTCACGACGGCCTGTGCGTCCCCCTCGTCGAGGCTCTCGGCTCCGGCTTCGAAGGTGACGGTGGCGTACGCCGTGTGCCCGTTCTCGCTGATCTGCGCGGCGCCCTGCTTGTCGTACGGGCTGCTCACGGCCGCGACTCCGGGCAGTTCCGCGATCTCGTCGAGGGTGCGCGTCATGGTCTGCTCGACGTCGGTGGCGCGCACGGTGCCGGAGTTGGTGTGCCAGACGACGGTGCCGCTGTCGCCGCCGAGGCCGGGGAAGCCGTCTTCCAGCAGCTGGGTGGCGCGGCCCGATTCGGTGCCGGGGACCTGGTAGTCGTTCGAGTAGGCGGAGCCTGTCACGGCGGCGGCCGCACTCATCCCGCCGAAGGCAAGCAGCCAGAGCAGTACGGCGACGAGGCGGCGCTGGACACACCAGCGTGCGAGGGCTGCCACGAACGTGCTCCCTGGACTATTTATGGATCTTTGACCGGGAACAGTCGTTCATATGAAGTGAACAGCCCGCAAAGAACGCGTGAGCGATGTGAAGCAAACTCTCGCAGGCGAAAATGATCGTTTGCCGCGTTCGTGCGCTTATTCACACGAGTGGGAGGCAGATCACAGGACAGTAACAGCCACTCTGTCGCTGATGAGTGGCACCTTTCGCGTCAGTCGAACTGATCCCCCAGCGCCATCACCATCACCCCGGTGACGAGCAGCCACAGCGCCCGCCGGGTGCGACCCCGCGAGCCGAGGAACGCGGCGAGCGCGCAGAGGGCGGCGCCGAAGGCGTAGGCGGCCGGGACGAGGGGCGGTGCGGAACCGGTGGCGCGGAGCATCGAGGCGGCCAGTCCGGCGAGGGCGAGGAGCGCCCCGGTCACGGCCGCCGTCCAGCGGGCCCGCCGCGCCACCTGCGCCGGATCCTCGGGGTCCGCCAGGTCTTCGACGTCCGCCAGGTCTTCGACGTCCGCCAGGTCTTCGACGTCCGCCAAGTCCCTACCGTCGTCCAGGTCCTCGGGCGTCTCGGTCCGGTCCTCCCCCGTCTCGGATATCTCGGAATCACCGCGTCCACTCATGGCGGGCGAGCGTAGCGGGTCGCGCTGGGAAACCGGATGCCGGGCCGTCCGGGCGGCTGCTAGTTTCCGGAGGTCAGCCATGCCGCGGCACACCGCCGCCGACCTGAGCAGGTGCATTGTTTGAGCGTCCGGGCGAGCTCCTCCGTATCCCCTTCCGCCTTCCCGGACTCAAGGAGCCCGTTCACCGATGCCGGACATCACCCCGAGGACCTCGAATGAGGACCTCACCAAGCGGCTGACCCACCCGCGCTATCCGCGCAGCAACAGCTACGACCCTCGCTGGGTCGTGGAGAACCAGATGGGCCCGAACGCGCTCTGGCTGCTGGAGTGGCTCGCCCCTGCCCTCGGCCTTGACGCCCTGCGCCCCGGCGCGCGTGTCCTCGACCTGGGCTGCGGACGGGCGATGACCTCCGTCTTCCTGGCCCGGGAGTACGACGCCCAGGTCACCGCTGCCGACCTGTGGATCAAGCCCGACGACAACGCGGGGCGCATCGCCGAGGCCGGTTTCGCCGACCGCGTGCTGCCCGTGCACGCCGAGGCACACGACCTGCCGTTCGCCGAGGGCAGCTTCGACGCGATCGTGAGCGTCGACGCGTACCAGTACTTCGGCACCGACGACCTCTATCTGCCCACCCTGACGCGGCTGCTCCGGCCCGGCGGGCGGATCGGCGTCGTCGTGCCCGCGCTGCGGGAGGAGCCGACCGGCCTCGAACCGCCGGAGCATCTCGAACGGTGGTGGGAGCCGGACTACTGGTGCTTCCACTCCGCCGACTGGTGGCGACGCCAGTGGACCCGCAGCGGCGCCGTCGAGGTCGAGGCCGCCGACTGGCTGGACGACGGCTGGCGGGACTGGCTGCTGTGGTGCGAGGTGATCGCCGAGGAGAGCCCGGAGGAGTGGCATCGCACGATGGCACGCCAGGTCGGCGAGATGCTGCGCCATGACGAGGGCCGCGCGCTGGGCTTCGTACGGCTCGCAGGACGCCGTAAGCCGTAGCGCCGAGCACGGCAACGGCCCCGGAGGACTTGCCTCCGGGGCCGTACGCGCTTCGGCTCAGCCCTCGCTGACGCCCAGCTGCTGAAGGATCAGCTCCTTCACGCGCGCCGCGTCGGCCTGGCCACGGGTGGCCTTCATGACCGCGCCGACCAGGGCGCCGGCCGCGGCCACCTTGCCGCCGCGGATCTTGTCCGCGATGGCCGGGTTGCCGGCGATGGCCTCCTCGACGGCCGTGGTGAGCGCGCCCTCGTCCGAGACGACCTTCAGACCGCGCTTGTCGACGACCTCGTCCGGGGTGCCCTCGCCCGCGAGAACGCCCTCGATGACCTGGCGGGCCAGCTTGTCGTTCAGGTCGCCCTTCGAGACCAGCTCGGTGACGCGGGCCACCTGCGCCGGCGTGATGGCCAGCTCGTCGAGCGACTTGCCCGACTCGTTGGCGCTGCGGGCGAGTTCACCCATCCACCACTTGCGGGCGGAGGCTGCGTCGGCACCGGAGTCGATCGTCGCGACGATCAGGTCCAGCGCACCGGCGTTGAGGATCGCCTGCATCTCGACCGCCGAGATGCCCCACTCCGCGAGGAGCCGGGTACGGCGGACCAGCGGCAGCTCCGGGAGACCCGCCCGGATCTCCTCGACCCACTCGCGCGAGGGGGCCACCGGAACCAGGTCCGGCTCGGGGAAGTACCGGTAGTCCTCGGCCTCTTCCTTCACGCGGCCCGAGGTCGTCGACCCGGTGTCCTCGTGGAAGTGCCGCGTCTCCTGGATGATCGTCCCGCCACCGCTGAGCACGGCGGCGTGCCGCTGGATCTCGTAGCGGGCCGCGCGCTCCACGGACCGCAGCGAGTTGACATTCTTCGTCTCGGACCGCGTGCCGAACTTTTCGGTGCCGTTCGGGCGCAGCGAGAGGTTCACGTCGCAGCGCATCTGGCCCATCTCCATGCGGGCCTCGGAGACGCCGAGCGCCTTGATGAGCTCGCGCAGCTCACGGACGTACGCCTTGGCTACCTCGGGAGCACGCTCCCCCGCGCCCTCGATCGGCTTGGTGACGATCTCGATGAGCGGAATGCCCGCGCGGTTGTAGTCGAGCAGCGAGTGCGAGGCGCCGTGGATACGGCCCGTGGCACCGCCGACGTGCGTCGACTTGCCGGTGTCCTCCTCCATGTGGGCGCGCTCGATGTCCACACGGAAGGTCTCGCCGTCCTCCAGCTGCACGTCGAGATAGCCGTTGAAGGCGATCGGCTCGTCGTACTGGGAGGTCTGGAAGTTCTTCGGCATGTCCGGATAGAAGTAGTTCTTCCGGGCGAAGCGGCACCACTCGGCGATCTCGCAGTTCAGCGCGAGACCGATCTTGATCGCCGACTCCACGCCGATCGCGTTGACGACCGGGAGCGCGCCGGGCATGCCGAGGCAGGTGGGACAGGTCTGCGTGTTGGCGTCCTGACCGAGTTCGGTCGAACAACCGCAGAACATCTTGGTCTTGGTGCCGAGTTCGACATGGACCTCGAGGCCCATGACGGGGTCGTACGACGCCAGCGCGTCCTCGTACGACACCAGGTCGGTCGTGGTGGTCACGGTGAAACTTCCCTCTCAGCCCAGCAGGACGTCGTCGTCGCCCAGCCGCTTCAGCTCGCGGTAGAGGATGGCGAGGCCGGTGACGATGGCGGCGGCGGACACGGTGGCGTCGATCAGGACCAGAGTGTCCTTCTCGGCGCGGGCCGTCTTGAGCCGCTTTGCGACGCCGAACGCGCCGAACGCGGTGGCGGCCATGGACAGGTACGTACCGGACTTGGACTTCTTGAAGCCCTTGGCCTTGGTCAGTGCACTCACAGCGACGGAGCCTCCTCGATCAGCGGGTGCCCCCACCTTTCCACGAAGGCGGCCTCGACAGCAGCGCCGACCTTGTAGAGGCGGTCGTCCTTCATCGCCGGAGCGATGATCTGCAGGCCGACCGGGAGGTTGTCCTCCGGAGCCAGACCGCAGGGCAGCGACATGGCCGCGTTGCCCGCCAGGTTGGTCGGGATGGTGCACAGGTCCGCGAGGTACATCGCCATCGGGTCGTCGGCACGCTCGCCGATCGCGAAGGCGGTGGTCGGCGTCGTCGGGGAGACGATCACGTCGACCTGCTCGAAGGCCTTCTCGAAGTCGCGGGTGATGAGCGTGCGGACCTTCTGGGCGCTGCCGTAGTACGCGTCGTAGTACCCGCTCGACAGGGCGTAGGTGCCGAGCATGATGCGGCGCTTGACCTCGGGGCCGAAGCCCGCCTCGCGGGTGATCGACGTGACCGCCTCGGCGGAGTTCGTACCGTCGTCGCCGGTTCGCAGGCCGTAGCGCAGGCCGTCGAAGCGGGCGAGGTTGGAGGAGCACTCGGAGGGCGCGATCAGGTAGTACGCCGAGAGCGCCAGGTCGAAGGACGGGCAGTCCAGCTCGACGATCTGCGCGCCCAGCTCCTTGAGCAGCGCGACGGACTCGTCGAAGCGCTGGATGACGCCGGCCTGGTAGCCCTCGCCGCGGAACTGCTTGACGACGCCGACGCGCATGCCCTCGACACTGCCGTTGCGGGCGGCCTCGACGACCGGCGGGACCGGCGCGTCGATCGAGGTGGAGTCCATCGGGTCGTGCCCGGCGATGACCTCGTGGAGCAGGGCCGCGTCCAGGACCGTACGGGCGCAGGGACCGCCCTGGTCGAGGGAGCTGGAGAAGGCGACCATGCCGTAGCGGGACACCGCGCCGTACGTCGGCTTCACGCCGACCGTGCCGGTGACGGAGGCCGGCTGGCGGATGGAGCCGCCGGTGTCGGTGCCGATGGCGAGGGGGGCCATGTGCGCGGCCAGCGCGGCGGAGGAGCCGCCACCGGAGCCGCCGGGGATCTTGGTGAGGTCCCAGGGGTTGCCGGTCGGGCCGTAGGCGCTGTTCTCGGTGGAGGACCCCATGGCGAACTCGTCCATGTTGGTCTTGCCGAGGATGACGACGTCGGCGGCCTTGAGCCGCTTGGTGAGCGTCGCGTCGTACGGCGGGATCCAGCCCTCGAGGATCTTCGAACCGACGGTCGTCGGAATGCCCTCGGTGGTGAAGATGTCCTTCAGCGCGAGCGGGACGCCGGCCAGCGGGCCGAGCTTCTCGCCCTTGGCCCGCTTGTCGTCGACGGCACGGGCCTGTGCGAGGGCACCCTCGCGGTCGACGTGCAGGAAGGCGTGCACCTTCTCGTCGACGGCCTCGATGCGGGCCAGGTGGGCCTCGGTGACCTCGACCGCGGTGAGCTCGCCGGAGGCGATCTTCGCGGCGGTCTCGGCGGCCGTGAGCTTGATGATGTCCGTCATGGCGATTAGTCCTCCCCCAGGATCTGCGGCACCTTGAAACGCTGCTGCTCCTGGGCCGGGGCGCCGGAGAGCGCCTGCTCGGGGGTGAGCGACGGACGGACCTCGTCCGCCCGCATGACGTTCGTCAGCGGGAGCGGGTGCGAGGTCGGCGGTACGTCTTGGTCGGCGACCTCACTGACGCGGGCGACCGCGCCGATGATGTCGTCCAGCTGTCCCGCGAAGTGCTCGAGCTCTTCGGGCTTCAGCTCCAGACGCGCCAGCCGGGCGAGGTGGGCGACCTCCTCGCGCGTGATGCCAGGCATGCAGCGATCCTCTGGGGTGAGTGTGTGTGGTTTGGCCCAATCCTATGGGGCGGGGACCTGTGCCCGTGAAACGGTTTCCCAGGGCCTCGTCCGTCAGCGACGGCGCCCCTCCCAGACCTCGCTCCTGAGGAAGTGGTTGTCGTACAGCTCCTGCACCTCCAGCAGGCTCTCCGGGGTGGCCTCGCCGAGGGCGACGCGCTGGAGGTGGCGGAAGTACTCGAAGCGCTCGACACCGGGCGTGATGACGATCAGGAGGTCGGCATCGGCGCCCGGCACGGCGGCGAAGGCGTGCGGCTTGCCGGGCGGTACGACGACGAGGTCGCCGGGGCCGGCGGTGACGACGTCGTCACCGGAGAGGATCTCGGCGGCGCCTGCGAGCAGGAAGAACATCTCGGCGGAGTTGTCGTGCCAGTGCGGTTTGGCGCCGTCGGCGCCGCCCTGGAGCGTGACGCGCTGGGTGGACAACGCACCGCCCGTCCGGCTGCTGTCGGCCAGCAGCCGCATGGTGGTGGGCGCGCGGCCGACGACCTCGGCCTCGGCCTCGCGGACGATCACGGACTCGTCGAACTTCGGGATGAACAGTGACATGCCGAACCCCCGGGGCCGGTCTTGACGTACTCGGACGAGGTCAGACGAGGAAGAGCAGGGCGGCGGTGATCAGGACGACGACCGCCGTGGCGAAGTGGATCCCGAAGGCGACGGCCTTCGTTCCGCCGTGCCGCAGCACTATCAGTGTGTCGCAGAGCGGCACGATCGCCACGGCGAGCATGAACCAGGCCTCGGCGCGGCTGCCCACGAAGAACAGCAGCGCCAGGCCCAGCAGGCCGAAGGTGCCGTCCCTCAGGCCCTTGATCGAGAGGTAGGCGCCGGCGTCGCCGTCCGGCCGGGCGGGGACGCCGTAACCGGTGGCGGCGGAGGCGGGCTGGAACAGGAACCGGTACCCGAGGAACACGCAGAACAGGTTGAGCACGACGGCCAGGGTGTAGGCGGTCACGGTCATGTCTTCACTCCTCGCTAGCACTGCTAGGGACAGGAGCGAAGCTAGCAGAGCATCGACAGATGTGCTAGCGCTGCTAGTATTTCTGGCATGTCGATCCAGACGCGCCGGGAGCGCGAACGAGCGGAACGCGAGCGGTTGATCGTCACGGCCGCGCGGGAACTCGCCGAGGCGGAGGGCTGGGACGCGGTGACGACCCGTCGGCTGGCGGCGGAGATCGAGTACAGCCAGCCGGTCCTCTACAGCCACTTCAAGGGCAAGGACGCGATCATGGCCGCGGTCGCGGTGCAGGGCTGCGCGGACCTGGCCGACGAGCTGCATGCGGCCCGTACGGCGGCGCAGGGCAGGCGCGCGGCGCTGGCGGCGGTGGGCGAGACGTACACGGCGTTCGCACGTCGCCGGCCGGCGCTCTACGACGCGATGTTCACGCACCGGGTGGATCTGCCGTTCGCCACTGACGAGGCGCCGGAGCCACTCAAACGGGCCTTCGGGGAGATCGCGGCGGCGGTGGAGCCGATCGCCGGGCCGGGCGAGGACCTGGGGGTGTTGACGGAGACGTACTGGGCGGGGCTGCACGGTCTGGTGACCCTGATGCGCAGCGGGCGGCTACCGGAGAGGGATCATGAGCAGAGGTTGGCGCTGCTGATCGGACACTTCACGGCAGGCGCGAGTCGCTGAACCGGTTCGGTGGCAGCTTGCGGCTGGACAACGCCCTGAGGGGCGCGGGGCTGTGTCCATTTTCGGTGGCAGCCTGCGGCCGGACAGCGCCCTGTGGGCGCGGGGCTGTGTCCATTTGCGGCTACCGCCGCCTGGGCGCGACCGGCCACGACGGTGCCGCAGCCGCCGCACCACCCCTCGCGGCACTCACAGGAGACCTACTCGGCGGCCGGCAGCGCCGCGCGCGGCCGCTGCCACCCGCGCGATCCCCGCGCCAGCAGCCATGCCGTGGTCTCCTCGGGCGGCATCGCCGCAGCGACCAGCCATCCCTGTACGGCGTCGCAGCCCAGGTCCCGCAGGCGTTCCCAGGTCTCGTCGTCCTCGACGCCCTCGGCGACCACGAGCAGGCCGAGCGAGTGGGCGAGGTCCACGGTGCAGCGCACGATCTCCGCGTCCTCGGTGTCCACCGCGAGCCGGGCCACGAACGAGCGGTCGATCTTCAGTTCGCTCACGGGCAGCCGTCTGAGGTGCACGAGGGAGGAGTACCCGGTGCCGAAGTCGTCGAGGGACATCTTCACGCCGTGCCCGGTCAGCGCGGCGAGCGTGTCCGCGGCCCGCTGCGGGTCCTCCAGCAGAACGTGTTCCGTTATCTCCAGTTGGAGCGCTCCCGCCGGGACACCGTGCCGGGCGAGCCGCGCGGCGACCGAGCCGGCGAATCCGGGGGTGTGGACGTCACGCGGGGAGACATTGACCGCGACCGGCACGAACAGGCCCTGGGCCCGCCACTGCGCGACCTGGCCGAGCGCCGTCTCCAGCACGTACTCCGTCAGATGGGGCATCAGCCCGGACGACTCGGCGATCGCTATGAACTCGTCCGGCGGCACCTTCCCGCGCTCCGGATGCACCCAGCGGACCAGGGCCTCCAGGCCGGCGACCTGTCCGTCGAAGCGGACCTTCGGCTGATAGTGCAGCTCGACCTCGTGCGCGTCGAGCGCCCGGCGCAGATCTCCCAACAGGCCCAGCCGGTCCGGGGTGTTGGAGTCCCGCTTCGACTCGTAGACCTCCACGCCCGTACGGTCCCGCTTCGCCTGGTACATCGCCACGTCCGCGCGCCGCAGCAGCCCCTCGGCGTCGAGCGCGTGGTCGGGGAAGACCGCGACACCGGCGCTGGCCTCCAGGACCAGGGTGAGGCCGTCGAGGTCGAGCGGGGAGCTGAGGGCGGCGACGAGGCTGCGGGCCATCCGGGTCGCGGACGTCGTGGAGTCGGCGACCGGCAGTAAGACGGCGAACTCGTCACCGCCGAGCCGGGCGGCCTCCGCTCCGCGCGGCAGGGCGAGCCGCAGCCGGTCGGCTATCTGCAACAGCAGCCGGTCACCGGCGAGATGACCGAGCGTGTCATTGACCGATCGGAAACGGTCGAGGTCGATCAGCATGAGGGCGGACCGGGCGCCGATGCGTTCGGCGTCGTCGAGCGCGGTCCAGATGCGCTCCAGCAGCCACTGCCGGTTGGGCAGCCCGGTCAACGGGTCGCGCAGTTGCTCCTCGGCCCGGGCCCGGGCGATCCACAGGGTGGAGTCGAGGGCGACGAGGGGGATGGAGAACAGCGGCAGCAGCAGGGGCTTGGCGGTGGCGACCACGCACACCAGCGGGGCGATGCCGAGCAGCGCGACCGCGACCAGTCCCTGTCTGACCAGGGCGGTGCGGGCGACGGTGGGCAGGCCGCCGCGCGGCGCGTGCAAGTACCAGAGCAGGACACGGGTGACCGCAAGATAGGCAGCGGCGACGAGCACCACGCCAGGGGCGGTGTAGAGCGTCCAGGTGTCGGGGTTCCAGGGGTTCTCGACGGTCGGCACCCGGCCGAAGGCGGCGAGCACGAGGGCTCCGGCGGCGATGCCGAGGATGTCCACCGCGCCGTGCAGCACGCCCTGCAGCCAACGCCCCCGCCGGGCGATGCCCACCAGGACGACGACGGTGAGGCTGACCATGCCGGCGGGCACCCAGCCGTACAGCATCAGCACGGCGAGGGTGAGGGCGGCGCCGGATCCGGTACCGCCCCACCAGCGGGCGCGGCCGAGGGCGACCAGGTGGCCGACGATGATGCCGGTCAGCACGGCCAGGGACCAGCCGACGGTGCCGGACGGGAAGAGGGCGTGGTCGCCGGAGAACGCCCGGTAGAACCCGGCGCCGAGAACGAACCCGGCCGCCGCGACGACCGCCGCGGGCAGCGCGGGCCAGGACAGGTGCCGTTCGTGATCGGAGCCGGGCAGCCCGTCGGCGCGCTCGGCGCCGAATGACACGGCGGTACGCCCCTCCGCCATGACCGTTCGCCCGGCGGCGCTCCCCGCGCCTCTTTCCGCCCGCGAACGCTCCGCGGTCCGTGCCGCCCACCCCCGCCACGCGCCGGCCATCCGGCGCAGCCGTGAGTCGGGGGCGGCGCTCTCGGTCGGTTCCATTCCCGTCCCTCTCACAGCCGGCGGTGCCCACGCCACGCGGCCCGATGCCCGACAACAACCTTCAACGGCACCGCGTTGGAAAACCCTTCCCCTCGCCCTTCAGGACTCTGCAGAGCCAAGGGGATGCCCCGACCGCAGCTGGGCACGGCAGGCGCACACCTCAACAGTAGGCCGCAGAAGGCTTCCACGGGCAGCGGTCGTCGACGGTTGCCCGAATGCGCCCCAGCCACCCGTATGCATCTGGTATGCGCCGATCGGGGGGCCTTCAACCGCTACTCCTCTGCGGGGAGCGCAACTTCGGCCGCTGCGTCGGGCCCCTGTTCCAGGAGGACGTTGAAGCCGTCCTCGTTCAGAACTGGCACCTTGACCTGCATTGCCTTGTCGTACTTGGACCCGGGGTTGTCACCTACGACAACAAAAGATGTCTTCTTCGAAACGGAACCGGTCACCTTCGCTCCGCGAGTTTGCAGCGCCTCCTTGGCGCCATCGCGTGTGAAGTGCTCCAGAGTGCCGGTGACGACGACGGTAAGCCCTTGCAGCGGACGCGGTCCCTCGTCCTCCCCGGAGCCCTCCTCCTCCGTGCGGACACCGGCCGCCTTCCACTTGCGCAGGATCTCCTGGTGCCACTCCTCGGCGAACCACTCCTTCAGCGAGGCGGCGATGATCGGGCCGACGCCGTCGGTGTTCGCCAACTCCTCCTCGCCGGCCTGCTCGATACGTTCGATGGAGCGGAACTCGCGGGCCAGCGCCTCGGCGGCGACCGGGCCGACGTGACGGATCGACAGGCCGGTGAGGATGCGGGCGAGCGGGCGCGCCTTCGCAGCGGCGATGTTCTCCAGCATCGCGACCGCGTTCTTCTTGGGCTCGCCCTGCTGGTTGGCGAAGATCGTGACGATCTTCTCCTCGCCGGTCTTCGGGTCGCGCTTGGGCAGACCACTGTCCTGGTCGAGGACGTACGCCTTGATGGGCAGCAGCTGCTCGACGGTCAGGTCGAACAGGTCGCCCTCGTCCAGCAGCGGCGGGTCGGACGGCTCCAGCGGCTTGGTGAGCGCGGCGGCGGCGACATAGCCGAAGTGCTCGATGTCCAGTGCCTTGCGGCCCGCGAGATAGAACAGGCGCTCACGCAACTGGGCCGGACAGCTGCGGGCGTTCGGGCAGCGCAGGTCGACGTCGCCCTCCTTCATCGGCCTGAGCGCCGTACCGCACTCCGGGCACTCGGACGGCATGACGAACTCGCGCTCGCTGCCGTCCCGCAGGTCCGCCACGGGCCCGAGAATCTCCGGGATCACGTCACCGGCCTTGCGCAGCACCACCGTGTCACCGATGAGGACGCCCTTCGCCTTGACGACGTCCTGGTTGTGCAAGGTGGCGAACTCCACCTCCGAGCCCGCAACCGTGACCGGTTCGACCTGGGCGTACGGCGTGACCCGGCCCGTACGGCCCACGCCCACACGGATGTTGATGAGCTTGGTGTTGACCTCCTCCGGCGCGTACTTGTACGCGATCGCCCAGCGCGGCGCGCGCGAGGTCGAACCGAGGCGACCCTGGAGCGGGATCTCGTCGAGCTTGACGACGACGCCGTCGATCTCGTGCTCCACGGAGTGGCGGTTCTCGCCGTAGTACGCGATGAACTCCCGGACGCCGTCGAGGCCGTCGACCACCCGGGCGTGCGTGGAGGTGGGCAGGCCCCAGCTCTTGAGCAGGTCATAGGCCTCGGAGAGGCGGGTCATGCCCTCGTACCCCTCCAGGGCGCCGATGCCGTGGACCACCATGTGCAGCGGAAGCGTCGCCGTGACCTTCGGGTCCTTCTGCCGCAGCGACCCGGAGGCCGAGTTGCGCGGGTTGGCGTACGGCTTCTCCCCGGCCTTCACACGCCGGGCGTTGAGGTCCGCGAAGGCCTCCATCGGGAAGTAGACCTCGCCGCGGATCTCGACGAGCCGCGGCACACGATCGCCCGTCAGCCGATGCGGGATCTCCGCGATCGTCATCACATTGGGCGTGATGTCCTCGCCGATCCGTCCGGTACCACGGGTGGCGGCCCGGGTGAGCCGGCCGTCCTCGTACGTCAGGTTCACCGCGAGGCCGTCGACCTTGAGCTCGCACAACAGGTGGTAGTCGGGGCCGCCTACGTCCCGGGCCACTCGCTCCGCCCAGGCCGCGAGGCCCGCGTCGTCGAAGACGTTGTCCAGGGAGAGCATGCGCTCGCGGTGCTCCACCTCGGCGAGGTCCGTCTCGTACTCGACGGCGACCTTCTGGGTCGGCGAGTCCGGTGTGCGCAGCTCCGGATACTCGTCCTCCAGCGCTTCGAGCGAGCGCAGGAGCTCGTCGAACT
The DNA here is from genome assembly GCF_042900345.1 of Streptomyces sp. NPDC012935. NCBI lineage: Bacteria > Bacillati > Actinomycetota > Actinomycetes > Kitasatosporales > Streptomycetaceae > Streptomyces > Streptomyces sp. NPDC012935. Next base: position 89,115 of record NZ_JBIBBC010000007.1, on the reverse strand, counting down.
CCGCGTCGCTGATGACCGGAGCGTCCTTCACGTAGTACCGGAAGCGGTGCTCCTCGATCTGCTCAGCGAGCTTCGCGTGCTTCTCCCGTGCCTGTGCGGGCACCGTCGTCTCCGCTTGCTTGTCGCCGGCCACCGTATGGTCCTCCCGTTACTCTGGGTTGTCCGCGAGGGATCTCGCCGCCCGGGCGCAGTGGGCGAGTGCCTTGCGCGCGTACTCCGGGGAGGCCCCCGCGAGTCCGCACGACGGCGTGAGGGTGACCGCCTCCGCGAGAAGCCCCGGTGACAGCCCCAGCCTGCGCCACAGCGTCCTGACACCCATGACGCTACCGGCAGGGTCTGACAATGGGCCGTCCGTGCCGGGGACGACACCTGCGAAGAGCCGGGTGCCGCCTTCCACCGCCTCGCCGATCGCATCGTCGTCACGTTCGGTGAGGAGCGAGAAGTCGAAGGAGACCGCCGCCGCGCCCGCCCGGCGCAGCAGGGCGAACGGGACGTCCGGTGCGCATGAGTGGACCACGACGGCCCCGTCGCCGTGAACCCCGAAGACGTCGCGGAGGGTGGCCTCGACGATCTGCCGGTCCACGGCACGGTGGGTCCGGTAGCCGCTGGCGGACCTCACCTGCCCCCGCAGTACGGCGGCGAGGGAGGGCTCGTCGAGCTGGAGGACGAGCCGGGCGCCGGGTACGCGGCGCCGTACCTCCTCCAGGTGCTGCCGCAGCCCCTCGGCGAGCGAGGCGGCGAGGTCACGGCAGGCGCCGGCGTCGGAGAGAGCGACCTCGCCGTTCCTCAGCTCCAGGGCCGCGGCCAGCGTCCAGGGCCCGACGGCCTGGACCTTCAGCAACCCCTCGTATCCCTGGGTGAACTCCTCCAGCGCATCGAGGTCCTCCCCCAGCCACGACCTCGCCCGTCTGGTGTCCCGCCCCGGCCGGTCCCCGATCCGCCATCCGCTGGGCTCCACGCGCGCGTACAGCTCGACGAGCATCCCCGCCGTCCGCCCGATCATGTCCGCGCCGGGGCCGCGGGCGGGCAGCTCGGCGAGAAACGGGAAGTCCTCGAAGGACCCGGTGATGGTCTTGGCGGCCTCACGGGCGTCGCCGCCGGGCATGGAGCCGATGCCGGTGGCTCCGCCGAAGCCGGCCTGGGTGGTGTTGTTGCTCACCCCCGAAGCCTACGTAACCCCTCCGGGGTGGCCCTTCGCGGTGGGCAGCCGCGGTAGGCAGGCGTGGTGAGGCCGTGTCTGGGGGTTCTCGCCCCCAGACCCCCGCTTCGGCCCTGCGGGCCTCGTCCTCAAACGCCGGACGGGCTGAACTGCCGGCCGGGCTGAACTGCCAGGACCGGCGCCCGGGCCGTGCCGTCAGTTTCCCGGCCGCACCGTCAGGTCGTTGACCTCCGCGTCCCGCGGGAGGTCCAGGGCCATCAGGATCGTCGTGGCGACCGACTCGGGGTCGATCCACTGCGACTCGTCGTACTCCTTGCCCTCCTGCTGGTGGACCTTCGCCTGCATCGGGCTGGCGGTGCGGCCGGGGTAGACGGACGTGACCCGGACGCCGTTGTCGTGCTCCTCGTTGCGCAGGGAGTCGGCCAGGGCCTTCAGGCCGTGCTTGGACGCGGCGTACGCGGACCACTCGGCGCTCGCGCGCAGACCCGCGCCGGAGTTCACGAAGATCACGTGACCGCGGGCGGTGCGGAGTGGGGGAAGGAAGTGGCGGGTCAGTTCCGCCGGGGAGATCAGGTTGACGTTCAGCTGGTGGCGCCAGGACTTCGGGGTCAGGTCGCCCACCGGTCCGAGGTCCACGACCCCGGCGATGTGGAGCAGGGAGTCCACCCGGCCCGGAAGCGTCTGGTGGGAGAAGGCCCAGGACAGCTTGTCCGGGTCCGCCAGGTCGCCGACCAGTGTCTTCGCGCCGGGGAACTCCGCCGCGAGCTCCTTCGCGCGGCCCGCGTCGCGCGCGTGGAGGACGAGATCGTCCCCGCGCGCGTGCAGGCGGCGGGCGACGGCCGCGCCGATTCCGGAGCCCGCTCCGGTGATCACATGTGTAGCCATGCCCGCCATGCTCGCATCAGTGCCCGGTCACTCCACTCCCTGGCTCTCCTCCAGGTACGCCAGCGCCCCCACCGGCTCCTCCGCGAAGAACACCAGGTCGGTCAGGGGACGGGGCAGGAAGCCCTCGTCGTCCATGCGGCGGAACTGTTCCTTCAGGCCGTCGTAGAAGCCCGCGGTGTTGAGCAGGACGACCGGCTTGTCCGTGTGGCCGTGCTTCTTCAGCTCCAGGATCTCCGTCGCCTCGTCGAGGGTCCCGGTGCCGCCGACCATGATCACCACGGCGTCGGCCTTCTCCAGCAGCAGCTTCTTGCGCTCGGCCAGGTCCTTCGCGATCACCATCTCGTCGACACCCGGGCGGACCTTGGAGGCCAGGAACTGCACCGAGACCCCGACCAGCCGGCCGCCCGCCTCCTGCACCCCGTCGGCGACCACCTTCATCAGCCCGACGTCGGAGCCGCCCCACACGAGCGTGTGCCCGCCCTTGCCCAGCAGCTTCGCGAACTCGCGCGCGGGTCGCGTGTAACGGTCGTCGAGGTCGGCGGCGGAGAGGAAGACACAGATACGCATGCAGCCACCGTACGCGGGAAGAACCGGGGGCCCGCGAGCGCTTTTCCGATATGACTCAAGGACACACGATCACGATCGAGCAGGGCACGCGACGCGTGCGGGTCGTCCGCGGCGACCAGATCCTGGCTGAATCCGACCGCCCGCTCCTCCTGCGGGAGACGGGATGTCCCGTGCGCTACTACATCCCTCCGGAGGACGTACGCCTGGACCTGCTGACGCCCTCGGAGACGCACTCCTACTGCCCGTTCAAGGGAACGGCCTCCTACTGGTCGCTGCCCGACGCGGCGGACCTCGTCTGGGCCTACCCGGACCCGAAGCCGGACGTGGCCGAGATCAAGGACCACCTGTGCTTCTACGAAGTCGAGGTGTCGTAGACGATTAGGGCCGTCCCATACGGCAATCTCCACAGGCATGGACAAGAACACCATTTCGCACGACGGCACCTCCATCGCGTACCAGAGCAGCGGGCAGGGACCGGCGGTGATCCTGGTCAGCGGGGCGATGTCCACCGGGGCCACGGTCGCGCCGCTGGCCGCGCCTCTCGCGGATCGCTTCATGGTCGTCTCGTACGACCGTCGGGGGCGCGGCGAGAGCGGTGACACCGAGCCGTACGCGGTGGAGCGCGAGGTCGAGGATCTTGCCGCGCTGATCGAGGCGGTGGGTGGCGAGGCGGCGCTTTACGGCGTCTCGTCGGGCGGCGCCCTGGCGCTCGAGGCGGCGGCGAGCGGGCTGCCGGTGCGTCAGGTCGCCGTGTACGAGGTGCCGTTCGCCGTCTACGAGGGCGGCGCGAAGGAGCGCGCGGAGTACACCGAGCGGCTGACCGAGGCGCTGGCGGAAGGCCGGCGAGGGGACGCCGTCGAGCTCTTCCTGCGGCTCACGGGCATGGCCGAGCAGATGATCCAGGGCGCCCGCCAGTCCCCCATGTGGCCCGGCCTGGAGACCATCGCGCCGAGCCTGGCGTACGACAACGCCGTGATGGGGGACGGTCTGCTGCCCCGCGACCGGCTGGCCTCGATCGGGGTGCCGGTGCTGGCCGTCGCGGGCAGCCTGAGCCCCGGGTGGATGCGAGAGGCGACGCGGGCGGTCGCTCAGACCGTGCCCGAGGGGACGTACCGGAGCCTGGAGGGGCAGACCCACATGGTGGAGCCGGACGTTCTCGGGCCGGTGCTGGCGGAGTTCTTCGGGGAGTGACCGGGACGGGAGTGGGGCACACGCGGGTGCCTGGAGTTCGGCCCTGCCCAGCCGCCTCGCCTCAGACGGCCGCGGTCGTCGCCCGCACCGTCGACGCGATCGTCGCCGAGCCCACCACGCGCGTGCCGTCGTACAGGACGATCGCCTGGCCGGGGGCCACTCCGCGGACCGGGTCCGTGAAGGTGACCTCCAGGGTGCCGTCGACCAGTTCGGCGGTCACCTCGGTCTCGCCGCCGTGGGCGCGCAGCTGTGCGGTGTACGTGCCGGGGCCGGACGGGGCGGTGCCGCACCAGCGGGGCTTGATGGCGGTCAGGGCGCTGACGTCGAGGGAGTCCGCCGGGCCGACCGTCACCGTGTTGTTGACCGGCGAGATGTCGAGGACGTAGCGCGGCTTGCCGTCGGGTGCCGGGGTGCCGATGCGCAGGCCCTTGCGCTGGCCGATGGTGAAGCCGTACGCGCCCTCGTGGGTGCCGAGCTTCGCACCCGACTCGTCGACGATGTCGCCCTGCGCCTTGCCGAGGCGGTTCGCGAGGAAGCCCTGGGTGTCGCCGTCGGCGATGAAGCAGATGTCGTGCGAGTCGGGCTTCTTCGCCACCGCCAGGCCGCGGCGCTCGGCCTCCGCGCGGATCTCGTCCTTCGTCGTCAGGGTGTCGCCGAGCGGGAACATCGCGTGCGCGAGCTGCTGCTCGTCCAGGACGCCGAGGACGTACGACTGGTCCTTGGCCATGTCGGAGGCACGGTGCAGCTCGCGGGTGCCGTCCTCGTTCAGGACGACCGTCGCGTAATGGCCGGTGCAGACCGCGTCGAAGCCGAGGGCCAGGGCCTTGTCCAGCAGGGCCGCGAACTTGATCTTCTCGTTGCAGCGCAGGCACGGGTTCGGGGTGCGGCCGGCCTCGTACTCGGCGACGAAGTCCTCGACCACGTCCTCGCGGAAGCGGTCGGCGAGGTCCCACACATAGAACGGGATGCCGATGACGTCGGCGGCGCGGCGGGCGTCGCGGGAGTCCTCGATGGTGCAACAGCCCCGCGCGCCCGTGCGGAAGGATTGGGGGTTCGCGGAGAGCGCGAGGTGGACGCCGGTCACGTCGTGGCCCGCCTCGGCCGCGCGGGCGGCGGCGACGGCGGAGTCGACCCCGCCGGACATGGCGGCGAGGACACGGAGGGGGCGGGAGGGCTGCGCGGTGTCAGTCATAACCCTTCCAGGGTACGGGGGCGCGGGAACCAGGACCCGCGAGTATCCGTTGACGATCACATGGGACAGCGGAAGGCTCCGAAGGACGGCGACCAGAAGGTCGGCCGTCGCGCGTTGCTGATCGGTGGGGCAGTGGCGGCGGCGGGGACGGCCGTGCTGGCCCGCGACGAGCTCGCGCGGCTGTGGTGGCGGGTGCCGGGCGTGGAGAAGCCGCGCAAGGAGGGCGAGGTCGACTACACCGGGGCGCGCTGGGTGGCGGCGTCCGACGCGAACTGGCGGCGGGCGGACCGACCCGACGACTACGGCATAGACATGGTGATCATCCATGTCACCCAGGGCAGCTTCGACAGCGCGGTGAAGGTGTTCCAGGACCCGGAACACGGTGCGGCCGCGCACTACATCGTCCGCAAGGACGGCCACGTCACGCAGATGATCCGAGAGCTGGACGTGGCGTACCACGCGGGCAACCGGGACTACAACGAGCGCAGTGTCGGCATCGAGCACGAGGGCTTCGTGGAGCGGCCCCAGGACCTCACGGACGAGATGTACGAGGCCTCGGCGCGGCTGACGGCCCGGATATGCGCGCGCTATGACATCCCGGTCGACCGGGAGCACATCATCGGTCACGTGGAGGTGCCGGGGACCGATCACACGGATCCCGGGGAGCACTGGGACTGGGAGCGGTACATGAAGCTTGTGCGGGCGGCGCGTACGGCGCCCGCATAGCACCTATGTGAGGCCCGCCGCCCGTGCCCGCTCCACCGCCGGGCCGATCGCCTTGGCGACCGCCTCGACGTCGGCCTCCGTGGAGGTGTGGCCGAGGGAGAAGCGGAGGGTGCCGCGGGCCAGCTCGGGGTCGGTGCCGGTGGCCAGGAGGACGTGGCTGGGCTGGGCGACGCCCGCGGTGCAGGCGGAGCCGGTGGAGCACTCGATGCCCTGGGCGTCGAGCAGCAGGAGCAGGGAGTCGCCCTCACAGCCCGGGAAGGTGAAATGCGCGTTGGCCGGGAGGCGGCCGCCGGGTGCCGGGTCGCCGCCGAGGATCGCGTCCGGGACGGCCGTACGGACCGCCTCGACCAGGGCGTCGCGCAGGGCACCGATCTCCCGGTCGAACCACTCGCGCTGCTCGGCGGCGAGGCGGCCGGCGACCGCGAAGGAAGCGATGGCGGGGACGTCGAGGGTTCCGGAGCGGACGTGGCGTTCCTGGCCGCCGCCGTGCAGGACGGGGACGGGGGTCTGATCACGGCCGAGGATCAGGGCTCCGATGCCGTACGGGCCGCCGATCTTGTGGCCGGAGACCGTCATCGCGGCGAGCCCGGAGGCGGCGAAGTCGACGGGGACCTGACCGAAGGCCTGGACGGCGTCGGCGTGCAGAGGGATGTCGAACTCCCTTGCCACGTCGGCCAGTTCACGGATCGGCATGACGGTGCCGATCTCGTTGTTGGCCCACATCACGGTGGCCAGGGCGACGTCGTGGGGGTCGCGGGTGATGGCCTCGCGCAGGGCGTCGGGGTGGACACGTCCGTGAGAGTCGACCGGGAGGTACTCGATCGTGGCGCCCTCGTGCTCGCCGAGCCAGTGGACGGCGTCCAGGACGGCGTGGTGTTCGACGGGGCTGGCCAGGATGCGGGTGCGGGCGCCGGCCGGGTCGGCGTCGCGGCGGGACCAGTAAAGGCCCTTGACCGCGAGGTTGTCGGCCTCGGTGCCGCCGGCGGTGAGGACGACCTCGCTGGGGCGGGCGCCGAGCGCTTCCGCGAGGGTTTCGCGGGCCTCCTCGACGGTTCGCCTCGCGCGGCGGCCGGATGCGTGGAGGGAGGAGGCGTTGCCGGTGACGCTCAGGTGGGCGGTCAGCGCCTCTGCCGCCTCCGGGAGCATGGGGGTCGTCGCGGCGTGGTCGAGGTAAGCCATGGTGAGCCCGATTCTACGGGCGCTGCCGGGCGGCCTCGTGCCCAGGTTGGCGCGGAGTGTGGCTGGATCGTGCCTTGTCCGCGTTGTCGTGCCTTGCCCGCGTTGCAGTCGACTTCGGCGGTGCCCCCCCCCCCCCCCCGCCGCTGCAGCACACGCCCACCCTTTCCGCCCTGCGGAACGACTGCCCGCGGGCGTTGACGGTTGGGGCGGCCACTCCCGCGGCTCCGGCGGCGCCCACTCCGCGATCGACCGACGGCGCGCGGCAGTCACCCAGCGACGGCGGGCCGACGATGGAGGGCAGGCGGCGGCCTTGGCGACAGGCCGACGGCAGGCGGCAGGCGGCAGGCGGCAGGCGGCACGCGAACCACTCCCGCAGTCCCAGCAGCTTGCCAGCGGACGACGGACGGCGGTCGGCGGACGGCAGGCGGCGCGCAGAACACTCTGCAATCCCAGCAGCTTGGCCAGCGGACCGCGGGCGGCAGGCGGCAGCAGAGGGCCGGCAGTCAGCGCTCGGAGCCTGCCGGTCGACCGACGATGCGCAGCGGTCAACCGAGGGCAGGCGGCAGCCAGCGCGCAGAACACTCCGCAGTCCCGGCAGCTTGGCTGCGGACGGCGGCGGCCCCGGCCCCGGCGGCCTGCATGCGGCGCCCGGCGGTCCGTCCGCGGCTGCGGTTCGTCGCGTGCCGGGGGCCGTCGGGGCCGGAGGCCGGGTTGCCGTCGGCGCCGGAGGCCGGGGGCCGGCCTTCCGGAACTTCTAGAAGCTCCAGGACAGCGTGCTGTCCGCCTGCACGAAGGCCAGCAGGACGAGCAGGTCGGCGACGCCGAGGCCCATGCCCAGGTAGGCGCGGCCCCTGCGCTTGGTGCCTCGCCACAGGGACACTGCGGCCAGGACGATGGCGGTCGGGCCGAGGAAGAGGTTGAAGACGAGGAGGCCGAGAAGGCCGAGGATGAAGGACGCCACGGCCATGCCGTCGGCGTCGCGGGTGCGGGTGCCGGGGCGCGTGGTGGCCGGTGCGGTGAGGTGCATGGGGTGTCAGCTCCCGAGAAGTCGGTGCGGATGACGAAGTCGGTTCGGACGACGGAGTCAGTTGCGGCGGGCGTGACGCTCGCGGGCGGCGAAGATGCCCAGCCAGACGGCGATCACGGCGGCGGCAACGGCCGTGAAGGCGAGCGGTGCGTGGGCCACGGTGCCCAGCAGCACACCCAGCAGCAGGAGCGCGGCGACGAGGAACAGCATGGGATGGAGCCCCCTTCGAGATCCCTCTCGCTGGAGATCTCTCTCGTTACGTTTCGGTGAACAGTTGTAGTAACAGTTGTTCACTGACTCCAAGTCTAGCGCGCCCCACGGCTTTTCAATTCCAGAGAACAGTTGTTAACTGCATGGTATGAGTCACACCTTCGGTATCCGGCAGGCCCAGAAGCAGAAGACCCGTCAGTCCCTCCTGGACGCGGCGCTCGCACTGCTGGAGGAGCAGAGCCTGAGCAGTCTGGGCCTGCGCGAGGTCACCCGTGCCGTCGGCGTCGCCCCCACTGCCTTCTACCGGCACTTCCGCTCCACCGCCGACCTCGGAGTCGCCCTCGTCGAGGAGGCGCTGGGCAGCCTGCACCCGATGATCCGTACGATCGTCAGCTCCGTCGGCGACAGCGACCAACGCATCGAACGCGCCGTCGACCTGATCGCCCGACATGTCGAGACCCACCCTGCCCACGTCCGCTTCATCGCCCGGGAGCGGCACGGCGGCGTGCAGTCGGTGCGGGAGGCGATCCAGGACCAACTGGCCCGGTTCGCCGAGGAGGTGAAGGTCGCGCTCACCAAGGACCCGGTCTCCGAGGGCTGGAACGACGACGACCTCCTCATGCTCGCCAACCTCTACGTCGACCAGATGCTGATGGCGGCCTCGCTGTTCCTCGACGCCCTGGAGACGCCGGAGGAGGAGCGGCGACGCGTCGCCCAGGTCGCGACCCGCCAGATGCGGTTGATCAGCATCGGCCGGGAGCACTGGCTGGACTGAGGAACCGAGGAGCGGCACGACGCGGTACGCGACAGGGGCGGCACCCCCGTTCACCGGGAGTGCCGCCCCTGTCGTACGGCTGGTACGCCTCGTACGGCCCCTACCTCAGCACGTCAGCTCTTGGTCGCCGTTGCAGTCGCAGTCGCCGTCGCCACCGCGCTCGGCGCACCACTCGGCGCCCCGCCGGGAGCGGCACCGCCGCCCGGACCCCCGCCTCCGGGACCACCACAGCCGCCGCCACCCTGACCCCCATCGGGCCCACCGCTAGGCGCACCACTCGGCGCACCCGACGGTGCCAGGGACGGCACACCCGAGGGCTGTGCGGTCGGAGCGCCCGACGGCGCACCACCGGGCACCCCCGACGCAGCCCCGCTCGGCTGCTGACACGACGACTGCCGCTGTCCGGAGTTGCCGCTGTTCGACGTCGACGACGACGAGTCGCCGGACCCGCAGGCCGCAAGGGCCAGGGGCGAGATCGCCAGCAGGGCCACGGCGGGGAGGAGACGCGCACGCTTCATGAGAGACAGCTCCAAGGAAGATGAGGAAACCGAGGAAGTCCTGGGCGGGCACTCAACCAACGCCGCTTAGGGCTCCCTTGAGGCCCGGCTGTCGAGGGCCTGTGCGCCCGGCAAACCGCACCTCAACACACGCCGCCGACCTGCGACTTTCCTTGGATACTCAGCCAACTCGCTGGTACAGGGCCGTGACACGGCCCGGCCGCATCACGATGCGACCTCGCACTCCCGGGGCTGCTTCAGCCGAGCCGCACCCGCGCGAGCTGCCTCGACTGCGCCACCAACCGGTCCGCGCTGTCCCATACTTCCGCGTCCTCCTCCAGGAAGCCGCCGGCGAGGTTGCGGGTGGTGATGGACACGCGGAGGGGGCCCGGTGCCGGGCGGCAGCGGATGTGGACGGTCAGTTCGACCGTCGGGACCCAGCCGGAGATGCCGATCTCGAAGGCCGTCGGGGGCAGTGCGTCGACCGCCAGCAGCAGGGAGAAGGGGTCGGCGTCACGGCCGTCAGCGAGGCCGAACCAGGCCCGCATCTCACCCTTGCCCGAGGGCTGCCCGAGCGCCCAGCCGAGGGTGGACGGGTCGAGCTTGAGCATGAGGCGGTCGGCTATGGCCGAGCTGCCGTCGACGGGGGCCGGGCCGTCCTCGGGGCCGAAGCAGTGGTCCATCGGCGGGATCGCGGGCGGCTTGGCCGTCGTGCGCACGTCGTCGGGGAGGGCGCCGAGGTCGCCGTAGGAGGCGAGGACGCGGATGCGTTCGACCTCGCGGCCCCGCTCGTCGTACTGGAAGAGCGAGGCCTGGCCGGTCGACAGGGTCCGCCCGGTGCGAACGACGTCCGTGCGCACGACCGCCGGGCCCGGCTGGGACGCCGTGAGGTAGTGCGCGGAGATGGTGAACGGGTCGCCGTGCGGGAGGGCGTCCGCGAGGGCGCGGCCGAGGACGGCCAGCAGATAGCCGCCATTTACGGCGCTGATGATCGTCCACCCGGCGGACAGATCGATGTCGTAGACACCGGGTTCGCGCAGGGTCAGCGCGGTGTCGCGGTCGAACTCGCTGTCGCCGATCGTGGCCCGCCGGGCCGTCGGGGCAGAGGCTGCTTCTGGCATGGATGAACGGTACAACAGCTAACTACTAAGCGGTAGCTTTTTGGAGCGAAGGCTCACGCCCTTTCCGGCATGGTTCATGCCCTTTTAGTCCTTTGACCGCATGCGTTCGCCGGGTTGGCGGATGCGGCGGTTGGATGAGCGGTGCCGTGCGATCCGGCCGCTGGAGGCGCGGTGGCCGAGCCTGTCCGTGTGCGCGGACTGACCGACCAGGAAGGGCAGAAGCTGCAGCAGATCGTGCGCCGCGGAAGCACCAGCTCGGTGCGCTACCAGCGCGCGATGACTCAAGACACACCCGGAAGCAACCCGACATCGTGATCAGAATTCACGCGGTGGATCGTGGTTCCGCCGTCGCTCGCTGGGCGTCATTCCACCAAAGATGCGCCATTTACGACTCGTGCCATTCGACGAACCTGTCGACAGTTGCCTGAAGGATTTCAGTTCTCCGCCGGTCGCCCCGGACGGCACGGAGCTGTTCGGCGAGCCCACGAAGACGGCGCCAGGCCACAGGGTCACCGTCTTCGATCGCTTCCGCTTCCGGGGACATCGTCATCACGAGGGTCCGGGCCAATAGCGATCGAGTGGTTTCAGCCGGAGCTTCGGAACCCGGCATCTCCCAACCCGCAGTCAGATAGCGCGCCGGATCGCCCAGCAGCCAGCCGACCAACTGTCCCTGCACGAAGAGCAGGTCGAGGTCAGGTGCGACAGAGAGGCGGAAGCTGCTCGCGTCGGGATGGGGCGCCGAGTTTCGGAGACAGATCAGGTGAGTGGCATCCGGAGCGACCCAGCACGAGTTGGTCTGTGGGCTGGAGAAATTCGCGTTTGCCACTGTGCGCAACCCGCCTGTGATGCGCCTGGCTCGCTCCCAGCCGCTCACATCGAAGTCCGAAGCTGCGGTGGCTTGCGGAAGGTACAGGCAGAGGCTCTGCAGCTCGTGATCAGCCATCCGGAAGCGAAGGTCGTCGTCTTCCGACCAAAGCCACTGCGCGCTACCGAAGGTGGAGACCAGCTCCCCTTCCTTTTCTTGGATATCTTTGTACGCGCCGACCGCGACGAACGGGCCGGAGAGAATAAAGCGCGGCGTATATGCAAGTGCGCCATCCACAATTTGCGCACGGACCGAGTCAGCAATTCTTACTTCCACGGGGGACCTCAACGAATTTGCTTGGCGGGAGGCATGAATGTGCCTCCCGTTCCGGGGATTTTTCCATTGACGATGTCGTCATGTCTGATCGGTGGCCCTGGGTCGGATGGAGAGCCTCCCAGCGCGTCCGCTCCACTGTCGCCCTTGACCCCGGACGGCCCGTATCCAGTAATGACGTCACCTGCGCCTGCGCCAGCCCCCTTGGCCACCACGATATCCTCGCCCTGCCGGAAGATGAGGTTCCCCCTGCCTCCTTCTGACAGGTATACGGCGTCGGGGTCCTTGAGGATTTCTAGGACACGATCATCTCCGAAGTGAGGGTGGTAGTTGCTGGCCTTCCGCATCTTCCCCTGTTCGGCATTCTCGATGATCTTGTCGGCCGCCTTCTGTGCTCGCTCCTCCGGGCACTTCGCCAAGCCCAGAGGGTCCGACCAAACGAGCGGAGACCAGGGGTACGTAAATTCGTTGTCGCCCGCCTCGAGCCCGAGCGGGTCGGGTGAGACGTACCGGCCACAGTGCGGGTCGTAATAGCGTTGGTTGTTGTAGAAGAGCCCTGTCTCTTCGTCTTCGTATTGACCCGGAAACCTGAGCGGGCAGTCCGTTCCATCGTTCCGCTCTTGCAGAGCGGCCCCCCAGAGAGACTGCGTACGCCTCCATGCGATCTTCCCTGTCGGAGTGACGAGCTCTGTCGGGGTGCCAACAAGATCGGTGATGATCGCGTGGAATTCCGCGTCGTACTGCGCTTGTTCTTCACGGAGTTGAGTAGGGGACACGGCGAAGCCGAGGCGTGGGTCACGAACTGAGGAGCGGCACACTCGTGTGGTTTGTGTGAGCGGTCGATGACCGCCGATCTCGTAATCCCAGCTGGTGATGCGTCCCGTTGCTTCGGTGCGTTCGGCGAGGCGAGTGCCGTCCCACGCGAAGTCGGTCGCTGCCCTGGTGCCGTCGCTCGCCAGATGATACTTGGCCACTCGACGTCCTACCGGGTCGTAGGCGTAGCGCCACCGGGTGTCGTCTGGAAGGTTCACCTCCGTGAGGCGGTCCTCCGCGTTCCAGCAGTAGGTCCAGCGCTTCGTCTGTCCGCTGAGGAGCTTCCGGGTCCGCTCGACGAGGCGGCCTTGGCCGTCGTACGTGTAGCGCGTGCGGCCGGAACGGCGCAGCAGAGTGCCGGTTGTCTCCCACGTGCCGTTGTGCTCGGGAGCGTGACGTGTATCCGCCGTGGTGATGTTGCCGGTAGCGTCGTAAGCGTACCTTTCAGCCCAGTTGGCACCGTCCACAGCGGTGACCCGACCCGTTGGAGTGAGGGTGAAGCTTCGCTGGCTTGAGTATGTCTCGCTGACTCTGGCCAGGATTCCGTCAGCGCGATAGTGATATTCGCGTTCCTGAATTGGCGTTGAACCGGGTTCTGTGGAACGCAGGGACTGGCTCGCCAGGCGGCCGGCAGCATCATAGGTCTGCAAGAAGAGCGACGTGGCATCGACGGTGCGGTATATCTCCTGGCCTCCTGCGTTGTACCCGAAATCGAGCACATGGCCTAGGGAGTTGGTGAAAGCTATGGGTTGGTCTTCGGGACTGTACCGCCATGTGGAGACCAAGCCAGTTGGCGTGGTACGGGTCGTTCGACGACCGAGAGCATCGTATGCGTAGTGCATAGTACGGCCGTTGACGGTCTCGGTGAGGGTTCGGCCGAGGGCGTCATATGTGTATCCGACCGTTGCGTCCGCGTTGCTCATGACGGCAGTGCGGCCCTCTGCGTCGTAGGTGAAAGTGGCGCGTTCTCCCGTGCTCGACTGGCGCGTGGTGACTCGCCCCCGGGCGTCGCGCATGTACGTCAGCATCTCGCCCGCGCCGTTGGTCCGGGTGCGCAGACGTCCTGCAGCGTCGTACGTGTATGTCAGCGTGCGGCCGTTGAAGTCTGTCTCCGCGGTGAGTCTGCCCGCTTCGTCGTACAAGTAGGTCCAGGTGAGGCCACTCGGATTGGTGACCCTGGTCAGGCGTAGTTCCGTGTCGTAGTCGAAGCGGAAGGTGTTGCCGTCCGTATCCGTCCGGGAGGCGACGAGGTCGAAGTGTGTGTAGCTATACGTGGTCGTACGGCCCGCCCTGTCGGTGTGGGCGAGGAGGTTACCCTCGCCGTCCCAGCCCCATGATTCTGTCGTACCGTCTGGGTACTGGATGTGGGCTGGTTGCCCTTCGACTGTCCAGCCGAAATGTGTCTGCACGCCAAGAGGATCGGTGTAGGTGGTAGGGCGGCCGAAGGCGTCCCTCGTGACCGTCGCCGTGCCGCCCTCGGTGTCGACAGTCACGAGCCGGCGGCCTGCCGCGTCGTGAGTGAAGCGCCGCGTGTGGCCGAGTGCGTTCGTCGTACCGCTCAGGTGCCCGGCCTCGTCGTATGTGTAGGAGGTCTCGGCACCTGCTGGATCGATGGCTGAGAGGAGGCAGCCGCTCTCGTCGTAGCAGTAACGCCAGACGGCGCCTCCGGGACGGGTCACTCGGGTGGGCAGGTTCAGTTCATCGAAGGCGGTCTGCGCCTCACTCTCGCCGGCGACGCGCACAGCGAGGAGATTGCCGACCTGATCGTGCTCGTAGTGGATGGTGTGGCCGAGAGCGTCGGTGACGGTGGCGAGGTACTGTCCGTCGGGGGTCCACGTCTGGCAGCGGGTGTTGCCGAGCGGGTCAATGATGGCGAGGAGCTTGCAGTGCTCGTCGTACTCGTAGGTGGTGCCGTTGCCCAGGGAGTCGGTGTAGACGGTGGTGCGCTGATCGGGCAGATAGCGGAAGCTGCCGGACCACATGCCGTCCGGGCCGAGAGTGCGCAGGACGCGGCCTCCATGATCGTAGACGTATCCGAAAGACGTGCCGTTGCGATCGGTCCAGGTGGTGATGCGGTCGTCTTCGTCGTACGTGTAAGTCAGAGGCCTGCTGGAGGAGTTGGTTTCGGCGATGAGGTTGCCGACTTCGTCGTACTCAAACCGCACCAGGGTGGTGCCCGGGCCGTTTGGGCTGTCCGGGTCGAGTAGGCGCAGGGCGGTGACGCGCGCCATCTCCGGGTGGGTGTCGACGGCCAGGTGGTGGCCGCCGCTGTGGTGTACGGCGGTCAGGTAGCCGGTGGCCGGGTCGTGGTCGAGCCGGATATGGCGGCCTTGGCGGTCGCGGACCTCCGTGAGCGGGGCGCCCCATTCCTCGGAGGGGCGGTCGGGCAGCGGTGTGAAGGTCAGAGTGCGGCCGGTTTGCGGCTGGTGGAGCCGGTAGCTGCCGTCTGCCGGATTGTGGTCGAGGGGCCAGCGCGGGCCATGCTCGGGGAGGACTGTCTCGTTGCACTCGGGATGAGGGTAGGCGAGGAGCTGGCCGTCCGGACCCGCGTAGACGATGCCGCGTTCGTCGACCTCAAGGTGCTGGTCGAGGGTCGAAGCCCAGGAAGGGCCGAACCAGCAGCCTGCGCGATAGCCGGACAGGTGGGTGCGTGCGAGCTGGAGTGGGAGGGAGCACGCAAGGTCGATGTCGGTGCGGGTCAGGGACATCTCGCCGGTGGCGATGTCGACGGGCTCACCCGCCTTGCACTTGTCCCCGTCGGAACGGCAGACGTCCTCAGGTCGCTCGTCGGTGTGGTCGCGACCTTTGTCCGTGCGGCGGATCTCGCGCATCCGCTCGGCAAGACGGCTCGCCGCACGGGAGCCACGAGTGGCCGCTCCCGCGCCGCCGGCGAGACTGAGGGCCGCGTCGGGCATGATCCGGCCAGTCCAGCGGGCGGGCTCAGTGGTGAGGGTGTCCCAGTCGGCGACGGCTTTGGCGAATTCCTTGGGGTGTTGGACGCCGTAGACCACGGAGTCGATGGTCGTGCCGATCGTCATGCCCCACCGTGAGGGGTGCAGCGCCGTGTCGAGTGCGTTACCGAGTCCGCCGACAGCGCCCTCCCACAGGCCCTTTCCGAAGTTCCCTGCCCCGGAGAGGAACTTGTCGAACCAGCCAGGCTCGTCCGGGGCGTCCTCGGCTGCCGCGTCCAGCTTCCGCTTCGCCTCACGTCCGGCCTCGGCTACCTGCACGCGCAGCTTGTTGAGCCTCTCGACCAGGTCGTCCATCGCCGCCGCGCCGGGGTCCTGGGCGGGCGGCTTGTCGGGCAGGACGGTGTCGTCGCGGGCGACGGCGGCGTTGTAGTCGTCCACGTCTTGCTGGTACTTGCGCGACTGTGCGCGGGACTCTGCGGCGTCCTCGATCAGTGGCTTGCACGCGTTCTGCGCATGCTCCAGCACGCGCGCGTAGGCGTGCAGGGCCTGTCCGGCGCGCGCGAAGGAATCGCAGGCCTTGTCCAGCTCCTTGGGTATATGTGAGACGGCCTTGCGGAAGTCGATCGCCGCGGTGCCTGACCACTCGTCCTCGTCCATCATCTTCACGTGGCGCCGGGCATCGGTGAAGGCGTGGGCGTAGGCACGCAGGGTGACGGAGAGCTGGTCCAGCTTCTCAACGCTGCCCGGGATGAGGCCGGTCTTCGTGGCGTCCGGAGATATACCGTGCGCACTCATCCGAACATCCAGTCCTCTACGTCGGTCTGCCAGTCGTTCATGGTCTTCTCGAAGCCACTCTCTTCACTGTTCGGCAGCGTGTAGCCGCCGTGGTCGACCATCCAACGGCTGGCTCCGCCACTGGGCAGAGAGGCGAGATTGTCCTCGGTGGGCGTGAAGCCTTCGATGTTGAGCTCTTCGCAGGTCTGGTAAGCCTGGATGGTCTCGTCGAGCTTGGAGGAGATGTCCTCGGCATACTTGGCCAACTGCTTGCAGCCGTACCCCCACGCCTCCAAGAAGCCTTCCACTGCTGAGCGCACCTCGTCGTTGCCAGCGTTCTTGGCGTCGGCGGCCAACTGGTCCTTCTTCTCCGCGACGCGTTTCGCGGCGACCATGGACTCCGCCATAGGAGCCTGAACCCGCTTTAGTGCGGCGATCTCGACCTTGTAGCCGCTACTCACCAGCAGTCTCCTGATCAGCCGTCGCGGTCGGTTGAGCGCGCAGCATGTCGACTTGATCGGCTCGTATGAGCTGGGGCTGCGCGCTCGCCAGGTCGACCGCCAGCCCCAACCCGGTCGGCAGCAGAGTCAGCAGGTCATCCCCGAATGTGGAAAACCACTCCACAGCCCCGGCATAGCGGGCAAGTTGCCCCAGCGAAGAAAAAATCGGGATCGCGGCGCTGTCCTCCCCCGGGATGCCGAGAACCATCACACCCGGCCGTTCTGGCTTCTGCAGATACCAGCGACCCCGCAGAAATGCCCCACGCACCTCAGGGAGCAGTTCTGCGCTGTTCCCTTCCCCCTTGTCACTCATGCATTGCATCTGAACACGCAAGGTGGGAGCGCCGTCAACTCCGTTCTCTGTGAGGCCAGTCACGCGGATCGCCCCCGGGCCGGGTCGCGTGCGGAATCACGTCCCGGGCGAGGCGACCTGAGCCTTTTAGTGCTCTGACCGTAGGGGTCCGCCGGGTTGATTCAAGATGCGGCTTTGAGGTGGCGTCCGCCCCAGCAGATGTCTCTCGCTGCGGATGCGGGCACGTTCCTTGCGTTCGGCGACGACTTCGCTGTGGCGGGCGTTCGCGTTGCGCCACCGCAGTTAGGCGTGCAGGGCCCGAGTATGCACGGTGTGATTGGGGTGATTGGAGTTGGCGACGGTGAACTGCCGCAGTGGCCCGAAGTGCGCCTCGATCGGTTCGCCCAGGAGGCATAGGGCGGGGTGAAGCACAGCTCGACCTTGTTCATCTTCGCCCAGCGGCGGCTGTCAGGGCCCTTGTGGCGGACAGGTTGTCCGTGATCACGTAGATCGAGGCGCCGTCCGGACGTGCGGCGCTGATCGACTTCAACGCGGCCAGCGTGTTCACAGCACCCTCCCCTACGGCGGTTGACGCCAACGGGTGTCGTCACCGAATAGCAGCCGTGAAAGTACCGGATGCCGTGGTGGGTGGTGGGTGGCGGGTATCCGGTCGGAAGGCTTCTGCCTGGCCCAGCCCGAGCCTGCGGCCGGCCGGATCCTGAGCGGGCCGAACTCGTCGAACGCGAAGACTCGGTCCGGAAACGGTCCAGGAACTCTTCGATTCGGTCCCGCTTCGCCTCCCGCTCGGGGTCCGCGGATTCTTTCCAGGTCTTGGTGCGCTGGAGGGTGACACCGCGGCGGGCGAGCGGGCCGCGTTACGCCGCACGGCTGACGCGGCTGGCCCGGCCGTGGACTTTGCGCAGGTAGGCGACGAGCCTGCGCATTGACCAGCGAGTGAAGGACTGGCCGAACTTGGCCCGGGCGGGTGGTCGCCGTCCGGATGACGAAGTCCTCGTCCTGATCGCTGAGCAGACGGGGATGGCCTCCCGCCCATGAGGGTCTAGGCAGGCCAGGCCGATCTCGTTGAACCGGTGGGTCACATCCCGGACGGTGTCCTCGTCGGCCTGCAACACCAGCTGCGCGATCACCGGCACCCGATTCCCGCCGGCCGAGAGTAGCAGCATCATCGCGCGCTGGTAGCGCACCGAGCTGGTGCTTCCGCGGCGCACGATCTGCTGCAGCTTCTGCCCTTCCTGGTCGGTCAGTCCGCGCACACGGACAGGCTCGGCCACCGCGCCTCCAGCGGCCGGATCGCACGGCACCGCCCATCCAGCCGCCGCATCCGCCAACCCGGCGAACCATGCGGTCAGAGCACTAGGGAGGGCCCACACCCCTTCCAGCGAGGTCCCACACCCTCGGACGAGATGTGCGCAACTTTTCGGCAAGTGCCCCGCTCGTCCGAAACCCGAAGCCCGCTCTGCCCCTCTATGAGGACATGAGTCTCACCGGGGCCCCGTTCCTCTACACGTTGATCGCGCTGTGCGTCGTCGCCGTCGCGCTGCCGCTGGTCCTGTGGTCGCGAGTGCGCGGGCCCAAGGTCGTACGGGGCGCCGCCCGGGTGCTGATGCTGCTCTTCGCCCAGGCCACGGCGGTCGCCCTGGTCTTCACCATGGTCAACAACTCCAACCAGCTGTACGACAGTTGGGGCGATCTGCTCGGCACCAGCGACCATGTGCACGAGGCCGCCGACCTCGGGGCGAGCGGCACCGGCGGGATCGCGCTGGAGAAGCTGCCCACGGTGCGGCAGACCTTCAAGCCGGCCAAGGGGCCGGGCATGCGCGCCGAGGGCGGGGTGCTCGTGACGCAGCTCAAGGGCCGGGTCTCCGGTGTGCACGCCGAGGTCAACGTCTGGCTGCCGCCGCAGTACCACGAGCCCGCCTACCGCGATCACCGGTTCCCGGTCGTCGAGGTGCTGCCGGGCTTCCCGGGCTCGTCGAAGGCCTGGTACGGGACGATGGACGCGCCCCAGCAGTTGGCGCCGCTGATGCGCAGTGGGCAGGTCGAGCCGTTCATCATCGTCTCGCCGCGCACCTCGCTGCTGCCCGGCGTGGACACCGGCTGCGCGAACATCCCGGGCAAGGTGAACGCCGACAGCTGGCTCAGCGTCGACGTGCCGAGGATGGTCATGGACAACTTCCGCGCCCAGGCCGCGCCGGACGGCTGGGCCGTCGCCGGGTACTCGGCGGGCGGGCACTGCGCGGCCAAGCTCGCCGTCGCGCACCCCGACCGCTACCGGGCCGCGGTCAGCCTGTCCGGCTACAACGACCCCGCCGCCGTACCCCAGTCGCTCGCCGCCAGGTCCCCCGCACTGCGGGCCGCGAACAACCCGTATGTCCTCCTCAAGGAGTCCCGAGTCCCGCCGCGCGTGGCGCTCTACCTCTCCGGTCAGCCCAAGGACGGGTACGAGGCTGCCATGGCCGTCGAGCGGGCCGCGAAGCCGCCGACGACCGTGAACGTGGTGTCCATCCCGAGCAGCGCGGGCGGTCACACCATGGCGCTGTGGAAGCCGCAGGTGGTTCCGGCGTTCCGGTGGCTGAGCGAGGTGATGGGGCCCGAGGAGCAGACCCGTACGGCGCCGGGGACTACTCCTCTCGCACCGTCGACCGCCGGTTCCAGGCGCGCGGAGCTCGCCAGTGGAACCGCATCGCCAGCAGCCGCAGCGCGAAGGCCGTGACGGCCGCGAGCGTGCTGGTGAGCGAGTTCAGGGCGCCGTAGTGGATGCACAGGACGGTCATCGTGGCGCCGACGATCGCCGGGACCGCGTACAGGTCGCGGTCCCAGCGCAGCAGTGAGGGCACCTCGTTGGCGAGGACGTCACGCAGCACACCGCCGCCCACGGCGGTCGCGAGACCCAGCGCGGCTGAGGCGGTGAGGTTGAGGCCGTAGTCATACGCTTTCGTGGTCCCGGCGACGCAGAACAGGCCGAGGCCCGCCGCGTCGAAGACGTTCACGCCGGTCTGGATCCGCTCCACGTGCGGGTGGAGGAAGAAGACCAGCAGCGCGGCGAGCAGCGGGGTGAGGAAGTACCCCAGATCCGTGAAGGCGGCCGGCGGTACGGCGCCGATGACCACGTCCCGGAACAGCCCGCCGCCCAGGGCGGTGACCTCGGCGAGGACGGCGATGCCGAAGACGTCGAAGTTCTTGCGGACCGCCAGCAGCGCACCGGAGATGGCGAAGACGAAGATGCCGATCAGGTCGAGCGTGTGCTGGACGGACGGGCTGAACAGTTGCTGGAGCACCCGCACATTCTCACTCAGCGCGAGGCCCCCGCCTTGCAAAGGAAGGCGGGGGCCGGGGCTGGGTTACTTCTTTTCGTCCGGAGTTTCCGCAGCGGACTCCGCGGCAGCCTCAGGCTCGGGGGCCTCGTCGGAAGCGTCGTCCGCCGGCGTCTCCGCGGACTCCGCGGACTTCGCAGCCACCGGCGCCTCCTCGGTCTCCACCGCCTGGTCCACCGGCGCCTCCTCGGCCTCCACAGCCTCGGACTCCGCAGCCGCCGCCGGCGCCTCCTTGGAAACCGGAGCCTCAGCGGTCTCCTCCGCCGGCACCAGCTCCGCGGCCTCCTTGGCCACGGTCAGCAGTACCGTGTCCTGCGGCTGCTGGTCCTCGAAGTTCTCCGGGTGGTGGCAGGCCACCCGCTGGCCGGGCCTCAGCTCCAGCAGCGGCGGCTCCGTCGTCCGGCAGATCTCCGTCGCCTTCCAGCACCGCGTGTGGAAGCGGCAGCCGCTCGGCGGGGAGATCGGCGAGGGCACGTCGCCGCGGAGCAGGATGCGCTCGCTCTTGGCGCCCCGGCGCTTGGGGTCCGGCACCGGCACGGCCGACATCAGGGCCTTGGTGTACGGGTGCATCGGCGCCTCGTACAGCGAGGTGCGGTCGGCGAGCTCGACGATCTTGCCGAGGTACATCACCGCGATCCGGTCCGAGACGTGCCGTACGACGGACAGGTCGTGGGCGATGATCACGTACGTGAGGCCGAGCTCCTCCTGGAGGTCGTCCATCAGGTTCACGACCTGGGCCTGGATCGACACGTCCAGGGCGGACACCGGCTCGTCCGCCACGACCAGCTTCGGCTTCAGCGCGAGTGCCCGGGCGATACCGATGCGCTGGCGCTGACCGCCGGAGAACTCGTGCGGGTAGCGGTTGTAGTGCTCGGGGCTCAGACCCACCAGCTCCAGGAGCCGCTGGACCTCCTTCTTCACCCCGCCCTCGGGCTCGACGCCCTGGAGCCGGAACGGCGCCGAGACGATGCCGCCGATGGTGTGCCGGGGGTTCAGGGAGCCGTACGGGTCCTGGAAGATCATCTGGATGTCCCGCCGCAGCGGACGCATCCCGGCCGTGCTCAGCCGCGTGATGTCCTGGCCCTCGAAGTGGATCGAGCCGCCCGTCGGGTCCTGGAGCCGCGTGATGACCCGGCCCATGGTCGACTTGCCGCAGCCGGACTCGCCGACCACGCCGAGGGTCTCGCCCTTGCGCACCTCGAAGTCGATGCCGTCGACCGCCTTGACCGCGCCGACCTGACGCTGGAGGACGCCCTTACGGATCGGGAAGTGCTTCTGCAGGCCCTCGACCTTGAGCAGCACCTCACGCTCCGCAACGGGAGCCGACGCCTGCGCCGGGACGGCCGCGTCCGATTTCTTCGTCTCACTCACAGCTTCGGCGCAATCTCTTCGGTCCAGATCCGCGTACGGTCCTCCGCCGAGAGGTGGCAGGCGGAGAAGTGTCCACTGCCGACCGGCTGGAGCTCCGGGCGCACGGTACGGGTGACATCGCCCTTGGGGATGTCCGCGTACGGGCAGCGGGGATGGAAGGCGCAGCCCGAGGGGACGTTGATGAGGCTCGGCGGCTGGCCCTTGACGGGGATGAGCCGTTCGGAGGTCTCTCGGTCGATGCGCGGCATCGAGCCGAGCAGGCCCCAGGTGTACGGGTGTTGCGGCCGCTCGAAGACGTCGTCGACGCTGCCGCGCTCCACGCACCGGCCGCCGTACATCACGAGGACGTCGTCGGCGATCTCGGCGACCACGCCGAGGTCGTGGGTGATGAGGACGACCGCGGAGCCGAACTCCTTCTGCAGGTCCCGGATGAGGTCGAGGATCTGCGCCTGGACGGTCACGTCGAGGGCGGTCGTCGGCTCGTCCGCGATGAGCAGTTCGGGGTTGTTGACCAGCGCCATGGCGATCATCGCGCGCTGGCGCATACCGCCGGAGAACTCGTGCGGGTAGCTGTCGATGCGCTTGCCGGGCTCGGGGATGCCGACCCGGTCGAGCATCTCCACGGCCCGCTTGCGCGCGGTCTTCTTGTTGACGTTGTGATGGACCCGGTACGCCTCCACGATCTGGTTGCCGATCGTGTAGTACGGGTGCATCGCGGACAGCGGGTCCTGGAAGATCATCGCCATCTCGCGGCCGCGCAGCCGGCGCACCTCGTCCGGGTCGGCGGAGATCAGCTCCTTGCCACCCAGCCAGATCTCGCCGGACATCTGCACGTTCTTGCCGCGCGCCCCGAGCCGGTGCAGGCCCATGATCGCCAGCGAGGTGACGGACTTGCCGGAGCCCGACTCGCCCACGATGCAGAGGGTCTTGCCCTTCTCCACCTGGAAGGTGAGTCCGTCGACGGACTTGACCAGGCCGTCGTCGGTGGGGAAGTGCACCTTGAGGTCTCGGACCGCGAGGAAGGCGTCGGAGCCGTTCGAGGGTGAGCTGGTCGGCTCGCCCACGGCGGCACCGGTCTTGGAGAGTTCGGTCACGAGAGCCTCACGCGCGGGTCGGCGGCGGCGTAGAGCAGGTCCACCAGGAGATTTGCGATCACGACGAAGAAGGCGGCCAGCAGGGTGACGCCGAGGATCGGGGGCAGGTCGTTGTCGGTGATGCCCTGCACCGCGTACTGGCCGATGCCGGGCAGCGAGAACACGGTCTCGGTGATCACGGCGCCGCCGAGCAACAGGCCCAGGTCCATACCGAAAACGGTGATGATCGGGGTCAGCGCGGCCCGCAGCCCGTGCCGGGCCACGACCTTGCGCTCGCGCAGGCCCTTGGCGCGGGCCGTGCGGATGAAGTCCTCGTTCATCGTCTCCAGCATGCCCGAGCGGGTGAGCCGCGCGTAGATGGCGGAGTACAGCAGGGCGAGCGAGCACCAGGCGGGGAAGAGCGTGTTGGCCCATTGCGCCGGATTCTCGGTGAACGGTACGTAGGTGCGGCCGAAGATCGGCCACTGGAAGGTGAAGAGCAGCAGCGCCAGGTTGCCCGTGAAGAACATGGGCAGCGAGACACCGGCGAGCGCGACGCCCATGAACGTGCGGTCGAAGAAGCTGCGGGGCTTGAGCGCGGAGATCACGCCGATCAGCACGCCGGACACCAGCCACAGCACGGCGGCGCCGCCGGCCAGCGAGATGGTCACCGGAAGGCGCGAGGTGAGCTGCGGCCACACCTCGACGTGGTTCTTGAAGGAGTAGCCGAAGCACGGCGCGTTGCACTGCGTCGTGGTGGGGCCCAGGTCGTAGGTGGCGCCGGCCACGATCCCCTTGATGAAGTGCCAGTACTGGACGTACAGGGGCTGGTCCAGACCGAGGTTCTGCTTGACCGCGGCGATGTCGGCCTTCGTCGGGCTCTTTCCGATGTACTGCTGCGCGAGCTGGTCGGCGGTCTGGCCGGCCATCCGTGGCAGCAGGAAGAAGATCGCGAAGGTGACCGCGGTGACGACCAGCAGCAGGATCACTGCCGCGAGCGTCCGACGGAGGATGTACGAGATCACGGGGACCGGCGCTGGTGCCCGCGGGCCGCAAAGCCCGCGGGCACCAATGCCTTCACCTGCCTTCCGGGGCTACTTCTTGGTCGTGCCGATGTTGAGGTAGTCGTACTGACCGCTGAAGGCCGCCGTGGACACCAGGTTGGTGAAGTTGGCGGGGCGGTAGAGCAGGACCTTGAAGTAGGTCAGCGGGACGAGGGCGGCCTGGTCCATCGCACGCTTGTCGATCTGGGCGTACAGGCTGTTGCGCTCGGAGTCGTCCTCCGTCGCGATGGCCTTCTCCAGCATCTCGTTGATCTGCTTGTCGTTGATGTAGGAGAGGTTGGTGTTGCCGGACGCACCGATCGCGTCACCGTGCAGGATCTGCTGCAGGAAGCCGTAGCCGGACGGCCAGTCGGCACCCCACTGCATCATGTGCAGACCGATGTTCTGCTTCTTGTCGAACGCCGGCACACCCGCGTAGTCGGTGAAGTACTTGCCCGACGGGTACTGCTTCAGGCTGGCGTTGATGCCGACCTTCTTCAGCGAGGCGATGATCGCGGTGGCCGCGTCGATCTCCTGCGGGCGGTCGCTGCGCGCCGAGATGTTGGTGGTGATGGTCGACTTGCCGCAGGCCTTCAGCTGCTCCTTGGCCTTGGCCGCGTCGCCCTTGTTGCCCTCGGTCGCGTAGACGTCCGCCTTCTGGTAGCCGGGGATGTCCGGCGGAAGGACGGTGGTGGCGATGTCACCACGGATCGGGCCGCCCTCGGCGGTCTGCACGGAGACCTTGTCGATGGCGTACTGGACGGCCTTGCGGCACTCGACCTTGTCGAACGGCGCGACCTGGGTGTTGATCGCCATGTAGACCAGGCGGCCACCGTAGGTGTTGTCCGTGTTGGCCTTCAGGTCGGCGCTGTTGACGACCTTCGCCTGCGTCGCGGCTTGGACACCGGTGCCACCGAGGTCGATCGCCGTGCCGGACTGGACGTCCTGGTCGATCGTCTCGGCGTTGACCTTGAGCTTGACGACGATCTTGTCCGGGTACTGCTTGCGCAGCGGGTCCGTCTTCGGGTCCCAGTTCTTGTTGCGGACGAGGACGGCCTGCTTGCCCTCCTCGTAGCTCTCGAACTGGTACGAGCCCGAGGACACGATGCTCTTGACGTAGTCGATGCCCTTGTCCTTGGCCTGGGGCACCGGTGCGGTCTGCGGCGTCGCGACCAGGTAGTCGAACTCCTGGAAGGCACGGTTGAGCTTGAAGACGATCGTGTTGTCGTCCGGCGTCTCGATGGACTTCAGGCCCTCGGCGCTCTTGTCCTTGTACGGACCCTTGTACTTGTCGCCGCCATCGAGGAACTGCTGGAAGTAGTTCGGGCCGAGGGAGAGCACGTCACGCGCGAAGTTGGAGCGCGCGACGGCGTACTTGACGTCCTTCGAGGTGATCGGCGTGCCGTCCTGGTACTTCAGGCCCGAACGCAGCTTGTACGTCCACGTCTTGCCGCCGTCGCTCGGCACGCCCGCGCTCGCGGCGAGGTCCGGCACGAGCTCGTTGCCGGCCTCGCCGGCGCCGGGCTTGAAGGTCATCAGCGGGCGCGCGTAGAGCCGGCTGAGGTTGTACATGTACGCGTAGTACGTGTTGCCGGGGTCGAAGGAGTCCGGCACGTCCGAGTACTCGTAGGTGACCGTGCCCCCCTTCTGCGTGGAGGCGTTGACGACACCCTTGGTCGCTGCGTTGGCCCCAGCCGACTTGTTTCCGTTGTTGTCCGAGTTGTCATCGGCCTTGCTGCAGGCCGAAAGCAGCAAGCTCGCACTGCCGACGACCGCGACCGCGGCCAGCATTGACCTTCGCATGATGGTCTGCTTCCCCTCCATTGTTGGAAATCTTTGGGACTCTCGCCGCGGCCGCGGATCAGCGGCTGCGCGGGTCGAGAGCGTCACGGAGACCGTCGCCGAGCAGGTTGAACGCCAGGACGGTCACGAAGATGGCGAGGCCAGGAACGATCATGAACTGGGGGTCGACCTGGTAGTAGTCGACCGCCTGGTTGATCATTCCGCCCCAGGAAGCCTGCGGAGGCTGGATACCGACGCCGAGGAAGCTCAGGGACGCCTCGAAGAGGATGTTGGTCGGGATGAGCAGCGTCGAGTAGACGATGATCGGGCCCACGAGGTTCGGCAGCAGCTCCCGGAAGAGGATGTACGGACCCTTGGCCCCCATCCCCCGCG
Organism: Streptomyces sp. NPDC012935; assembly: GCF_042900345.1. Classification (NCBI taxonomy): domain Bacteria; kingdom Bacillati; phylum Actinomycetota; class Actinomycetes; order Kitasatosporales; family Streptomycetaceae; genus Streptomyces; species Streptomyces sp. NPDC012935. The sequence goes on along the minus strand of NZ_JBIBBC010000007.1, from coordinate 63,160 downwards.
AGGCGTCGACGAACTCCCGCTCGCGCAGGGCCAGTGTCTGGCCCCGGACGATGCGGCCCAGGTAGGGCCAGTTGAAGAAGCCGATGACGAAGATCAGCACGCCGATGTGCAGCGGCAGGCCTTCCAGGCCGAAGGCGCCACCCTGCAGGGTGGCGGAGATGGCGATCGCGAACAGCAGCAGGGGGAACGCCAGGAAGGTGTCCATCAGGCGGCTGATGATCGTGTCGACGCGTCCGCCGTAGTAACCGGCCACGACGCCGAGGACGGCGCCGATCGTGTTGGACAGGATCGTGGCGCCGAAGGCGACGACCAGCGAGACCCAGGAGCCCTCCAGGATGCGGGTGGCGATGTCCCGGCCGAACTTCGGCTCCACACCGAGCGGGTGCTCCCAGCTCATGCCGCCGAAGTCACCCTTGGGCAGCGACGTGTTGGGATCGATCAGATCCTGGTTCAGGGCGTTGGGGTCCAGGCCGAACATCGCCTGGATGGGGCGGGAGAGGATCGCGAGCAGGATCAGCAGGATCACGATGACCCCGCCGGCCACAGCCACCTTGTCCTTCTTGAACCGGGACCAGGCGATCTGGCCGAGGGAACGCCCCTCGATCTGGCTCTTCTCGACGCCGGAGAGAACGGCCTCGGGCTGCGCGCCGGCCTCCGCTCCGGTTGTCTCGATCGGTGCGGTCACAGTGAGATTGACCCCTCTCGGCCGGCGGTTGCCGACCCCCCTGGCTGCCGCTGTAGCGGTTGCTTCCACTCGTACACAGGACCGACCGGCCCGTGTCTTGCCGGGAGTCTTCAACGCTTTGGCGATCTGTTGCCAGAGTTGGCGGGGAAAGGATGCGCAACCGTGATGCTGTCTGAGGGGTTCCGTTATCCGAACAGTGGGTATCGGCCGCCGGACGGGGTCCAGTTGGGGCGTATGAGGGCGGACCGGGACCTTCCGATCGCATCTACGCGCGGAGATCGGCCTGGGAAACCGCAGTCCACGACCCTTTGCACCTACGACAGTCGGGTTGCGGACCGATCAGCAGGCTAGCCGACAAATGATCAGTAACGGCCTTGTGCCGGTGGGTAGCCATAGCCGGCCGCCGGTGCCTGCGCGGGGGCGGCGGCGTGTGCCTCGCGGTCGTAGAAGGGGCGGGCGCTCGCTCTCATCCACATGGCGACCGGGTCGTCCTCGTCGGCCATCGCCACGGTCGAGACCGGCAGCCCGTCCGGGACCGCGCCGATCGACTGCGACATCATCGAGCGCACCGAGTCGACCGCGGGCGGACTGGTGTCGTAGACGTCGAGCCCGATGGCGAGATACGGCGCACCGAGCGCCGGCTGCACCCAGGCGCGGCGCAGCGAGCGGACCGCCGCGGTGCGGTGGGCGTTCTGCGCCAGGAGGGCGTAGAACTGCGGGACCTCGATGCCGGGTTCCGACAGGCGCAGCGGTCCGGCGGGCTGGCGGTCCAGGCCGGTGGCGATGCGGCGCAGGTCGAGCCACGGGATGCCGACTCCGCCGCCGGGGGCGTGCGGGTTGAGCCAGAGGCCGTAGTGGTCCGGGTACAGGGTGCGGGCCACGTCGACCCCGTCGACGACTTCGTAGCTGCGGTTCCAGCCGCTGGCCGACAGCTCCTGGGCGGAGGTGACGCACGGGGCGTAGCCGTAGCCGTCGACCTCCATGTTTCCGTACTGGGCGTCCGGGGAGCCGCCCTGGCCGTGCCACAGCAGCATCCAGACCTGGCCGGAGGACGGGGTCGCGAGCGCACGCAGGAGGGCCTCGTAGGCGTCGTAGCGCCCGGGCGTCACCTGGCGCAGCATGTGCTCGACGCTGCCGCTGAGGCTCGCGCTCACCTGTGGTACCGCCCCTTCTGAGAGTTGCCCCGCATCGAGTGACAGCTTAGGCGCCCAGCAGCTCGGGCCTTGTGCTGCGTGCGCGTGTACGGGTGCATGGTGGCTGGTCGAGCCCGCGCGGCTGCGCCGCACTTTGATACCGCCCCGCGCCCCCGGAGGGCGCTGCCCGTGAGGAACGCTAGAAATCCCGCTGGTAAAAGGGGCGCACCTGCTGGCGCATCCAGGCGATCACCGGGTCCTCGGCCACGTCCAGCAGGATCAGGTTGACCGGCCACGGCACCGGGGTGCGGCCGAGGGCTCGGGCCAGGGCGTCCATGGGTGCGGCGCGCAAGTCTCCCTCCCAGAGGGCGAGTTCCACGCCGATGAACATCACCGGGGTGGCCGTCTCGATCGACGCGAGGCAGCGGCGGGCCGTGGTGACCACGCCGGTTTCGGCGAACTCGGCGGAGGCCACCGCGAGGAAGTCGATCGGGTCGTCCTGCCAGTCGGGCTCGTAGAGCTTGACGCGACCCCCGGAGGTGAGGCCGTCCAGGGGGGTGCGGCCCACGCGGCAGAGCTCGGCCACCGCCGCCGGGGGCAGCGGGACGCCGACCACGCCGTCGGGGTTGACGGCGATGCCCACCTGCGGCGGCAGACCGCGGGCGAACTCCACCGCGGGGGCGATGGTGAACGACATGTGGGAGCCGACCACCTGGCGGAACTGTTCCTCGGAGCTGAAGACCGGCACGTACGCCTGGCCCTCGATCTCCACCGTCGGCAGATCCAGCGGTCCGCTGTCCGGGCCGCCGCCGCTGGGCAGGGGCACCCAGACGAAGCTGCGCCCGAGCACCTCGATGATCCGGCCGCCGGCCGAGGGGAGGCCGAGGGAGGCCGAGAGCACCTCCTCCAGTTCGTTGCCGGGCCAACCGCCGTGGGAGTGGTGGTGTGCCCCTGCCGGGAAGTCCGCGGGGAGTTCCGCCGGGAAGTCCATCTACTTCTCAACCGCCTGCTGTGAACCGCTGCTGTGGCTCAAAAGGCTAGCGGGTGGCCGTCCCGGACCGGCCCTCGGCCGGTCAGCCCGTGAACCCGATCCGGCGCAGCACGCCCGCCGCATCCCGGTCGATCAGCACCGCCGAGCCGCATCCCGGGGGCAGGTGGCCCTTCTCCACGGAGCGCAGCAGGTGGGCCGCGGCCCTGCGGTGGCGCACGAAGGCGTACCGCGAGACGCCCCGGCCACGCTCGCGCTGGCCCTCGAGGGCCGTGTCCGGGTCGACGTCGAGCAGCAGCAGGTGCAGGGTGCCGCCGCGGCGGCGGGCCTCGCGGGCCAGCCAGCCGCGCACCCAGGCCTGCGTACCGCAGTCGTGCACCACGACGCCCTCGCCGGAGCGCACGGCGCGGCGCAGGCCGGCGTAGTGCGCGAGGCGGACCAGGGGGCGGTAGACGGCGTAGGGCAGGAAGCCGGGCATCCGGGCGTCCCAGCGGTCCCGGGTGTCCTGGGAGTCGATGCGGGCGCCCTTCACGGTCCGCCGCATCAGGGTGGACTTGCCGCTGCCGGGCAGCCCCGTGATCACGACGAGGTCCTCGGGGCCGAAGAGCAGCGCGTGCGGGCTGTGGCCGGAGCGCTCGCGGAGGTCACGGACCACCGGTGCGACGCGCGTGCCCGGGGCCTCGACGGCCGGGGCCGCGGGCTGCTTGGGCAGCGCCATGCCCGACGTCGTGGCGTACGCCGTGGTGCGCTTCACCGTCATCGTCCTCCTCCGGTTCAGGATTCCCCATCCCCACTGAGCGTAAAGAGAAGGTAATGGATGATCTCCCGCATTTTCGTTCACTTCCTGCCACAACCCCGTTACAGACGTGGCCTGCCGAAGACGGGCCGGGCGTGCAATGATGTCCGCGCCAACTGCATACCGGCCGTTCGAATCCGCGCGGGAGAGTTCCCAGCAGTGCATCGCTGGGGCGCCGAAGGAGCAAGTCCCTCCCTTGAATCTCTCAGGCCCCGTTACCGCGCGGGCGAGGCACATCTGAAAAGCGAGTCCCCCTTTTCGCCGAGAAGAGGCCTGGGCTCCACCCAAGGTGCAAGCCGTGACCTGGCCCGGAGCCGGTCATGGCGAACCTCTCAGGTTCCGATGACAGATGGGGAGGAACGACCTCGCCCGTCATGCCTTGGGAGAAGACCGTCCGATGAGCAGTACAGAAGAACTCCGTCACACCGCGCTCGATGCCCTGCATCGCTCGCTCGGTGCGACGATGACCGACTTCGCCGGCTGGGACATGCCCCTGCGCTACGGCTCCGAGCGCGACGAGCACAACGCCGTGCGCACCCGGGCCGGCCTCTTCGACCTCTCCCACATGGGCGAGATCACCGTCACCGGCCCCGCCGCGGCGGCCCTCCTGAACCACGCCCTGGTCGGCAACATCGCCTCCGTCGGCGTCGGCCGCGCCCGCTACACCATGATCTGCCGGGCCGACGGCGGCATCCTGGACGACCTGATCGTCTACCGGCTCGCCGAGACCGAGTACATGGTCGTCGCCAACGCCTCAAACGCCCAGGTCGTGCTGGACGCGCTGACCGAGCGGGCCGCCGGCTTCGACGCCGAGGTCCGTGACGACCGCGACGCGTACGCCCTGCTCGCCGTGCAGGGCCCGCAGTCCCCCGGCATCCTCAAGTCGCTCACGGACGCCGACCTGGACGGCCTGAAGTACTACGCCGGTCTGCCCGGCACCGTCGCCGGTGTCCCCGCCCTCATCGCGCGCACCGGCTACACGGGCGAGGACGGCTTCGAGCTGTTCCTGAAGCCGGAGCACGCCGTCGAGGTGTGGCAGGCGCTGACCAAGGCGGGCGAGGGCGTCGGCCTGATCCCGTGCGGTCTGTCCTGCCGGGACACGCTGCGGCTCGAGGCGGGCATGCCGCTGTACGGCCACGAGCTGTCGACGTCTCTCACGCCGTTCGACGCCGGGCTCGGCCGGGTGGTGAAGTTCGAGAAGGAGGGCGACTTCGTGGGACGCGAGGCCCTCGCCGAGGCCGCCGAGCGTGCCTCGCAGAACCCGCCGCGCGTCCTGGTCGGCCTGATCGCCGAGGGGCGTCGCGTCCCGCGCGCCGGGTACCCGGTCGTCGCCGGCGGCGAGGTCATCGGCGAGGTCACCTCCGGTGCGCCCTCCCCCACGCTGGGCAAGCCCATCGCGATGGCGTACGTCGACGCCGCGCACTCCGCGCCGGGCACGGCCGGGGTCGGCGTGGACATCCGCGGCAGCCACGAGCCGTACGAGGTCGTGGCGCTGCCCTTCTACAAGCGGCAGAAGTAGCTCCAGAAGTAGAGACTGGCAGCGGCCCATGCGTGAGCCTGCGCACATTTGTGCTGCTCACGCACGTTTCCAGCAGTCCCCCTTCATCACCACTCCCGCGCGTACAGGAGAATTCAGGCCATGAGCAACCCCCAGCAGCTGCGCTACAGCAAGGAGCACGAGTGGCTGTCGACCGCCGAGGACGGCGTCTCGACGGTCGGCATCACCGAGTTCGCGGCCAACGCGCTCGGCGATGTCGTCTACGCCCAGCTCCCCGAGGTCGGCTCGACCGTGACCGCGGGTGACACCTGCGGCGAGCTGGAGTCGACCAAGTCCGTGTCGGACCTGTACTCCCCGGTCACCGGTGAGATCACCGAGATCAACGAGGACGTGGTGAACGACCCGGCGCTCGTGAACTCGGCCCCCTTCGAGGGCGGCTGGCTGTTCAAGGTGCGCATCACGGAGGAGCCGGCCGACCTGCTCTCCGCCGACGAGTACGTCGCCCACACCGCCGGCTGAGGAGTTACACCCCCTTATGTCTGACAAGTCGCTTCTGAACACGCCCCTGCACGAGCTCGACCCGGCGATCGCCGCCGCGCTCGACGCCGAGCTGGAGCGCCAGCAGTCCACCCTGGAGATGATCGCCTCCGAGAACTTCGCGCCGGTCGCGGTCATGGAGGCGCAGGGCTCGGTCGCCACGAACAAGTACGCCGAGGGCTACCCGGGCCGCCGCTACTACGGCGGCTGCGAGCACGTCGACGTCGCCGAGCAGATCGCCATCGACCGGGTCAAGGAGCTGTTCGGCGCCGAGTACGCCAACGTCCAGCCGCACTCGGGCGCCTCCGCCAACCAGGCCGCCCTGTTCGCGCTGGCCCAGCCCGGCGACACCATCCTGGGCCTGGACCTGGCCCACGGCGGCCACCTCACGCACGGGATGCGGCTGAACTTCTCCGGCAAGCAGTTCAAGGTGGTCCCGTACCACGTGGACACCGAGACCGGCCTGGTCGACATGGCCGAGGTCGAGCGGCTCGCCAAGGAGCACCGCCCGAAGGTGATCATCGCCGGCTGGTCGGCGTACCCGCGCAAGCTGGACTTCGCCGAGTTCCGCCGGATCGCCGACGAGGTCGAGGCGTACCTGTGGGTCGACATGGCGCACTTCGCCGGTCTGGTCGCGGCGGGCCTGCACCCGAACCCGGTCGAGCACGCGGACGTGGTCACCTCCACCACGCACAAGACGCTCGGCGGCCCGCGCGGCGGCATCATCCTGGCGAAGAAGGACTTCGCGAAGAAGCTGAACTCGTCCGTCTTCCCGGGCTTCCAGGGCGGTCCCCTGGAGCACGTGATCGCGGCCAAGGCGGTCTCCTTCAAGGTCGCCGCGAGCGAGGACTTCAAGGAGCGCCAGCGCCGTACGGTCGAGGGCGCGCGGATTCTCGCCGACCGTCTGACCGCCGCCGACGCCCGCGAGGCCGGTGTGAACGTGCTGTCCGGCGGCACCGACGTGCACCTGATCCTCGTGGATCTGCGTGAGTCGGAGCTGGACGGCCAGCAGGCCGAGGACCGCCTCCACGAGGTCGGCATCACGGTCAACCGCAACGCCGTCCCGAACGACCCGCGCCCGCCGATGGTGACCTCGGGTCTGCGGATCGGCACGCCGGCGCTGGCGACCCGCGGTTTCACGGCCGAGGACTTCGCCGAGGTCGCGGACGTCATCGCCGCGGCGCTGAAGCCGTCCTACGACGCGGACGCGCTGAAGGCCCGGGTCAGGGCGCTCGCGGACAAGCACCCGCTGTACCCCGGTCTGAACAAGTAGTTCCTTTCTGTGGGGTGTCCCGCACACTCGTAGGTGAGCGGGACACCCCACGCCCCTGTTCCACCCCGTATTGAGGAGTCCCCCGTGGCCATCTCGGTCTTCGACCTGTTCTCGATCGGCATCGGCCCGTCCAGCTCCCACACGGTCGGCCCGATGCGCGCGGCACGCATGTTCGCACGCCGTCTGCGCAACGAGGGTCTGGTGGACTCCGTCGCGTCCCTGCGGTGCGAGCTGTACGGCTCCCTGGGCGCGACCGGCCACGGACACGGCACCCCGAAGGCGGTGCTGCTCGGCCTGGAGGACGCCTCGCCGCGCACGGTGGACGTGGAGAGCGCCGACGAGCGGGTGGAGGCGATCAAGAGTGAGGGCCGGCTGCGGCTGCTCGGTGAGCGCGACATCCCGTTCTCCTTCGACGAGGACCTGATCCTGCACCGCCGCAAGGCACTGCCCTACCACGCGAACGGCATGACGCTGTGGGCGTACGACGCGTCCGGCGGGGAGCTGCTCTCCAAGACCTACTACTCGGTGGGCGGCGGCTTCGTCGTCGACGAGGAGGCGGTCGGCGCGGACCGGATCAAGCTGGACGACACGGTCCTGAAGTACCCCTTCCGTACGGGCGACGAGCTGCTGCGCCTGACACAGGAGACGGGTCTGTCGATCTCCGCGCTGATGCTGGAGAACGAGCGGGCCTGGCGCACGGAGGAGGAGATCCGCGCGGGCCTGCTGGAGATCTGGCAGGTGATGCGGGAGTGCGTGTCGCGGGGGATGTCGCGTGAGGGCATCCTGCCGGGCGGCCTGAAGGTGCGCCGCCGTGCCGCGAACACGGCCCGCAAGCTGCGCTCCGAGGGCGACCCCAAGGCGCTCGCCATGGAGTGGATCACTCTCTACGCGATGGCCGTGAACGAGGAGAACGCGGCGGGTGGCCGCGTCGTGACCGCCCCGACGAACGGCGCGGCCGGCATCATCCCCGCCGTCCTGCACTACTACATCAACTTCGTGCCCGGCGCGGACGAGGAGGGCGTGGTCCGCTTCATGCTGGCCGCCGGCGCGATCGGCATGCTCTTCAAGGAGAACGCGTCCATCTCCGGCGCCGAGGTCGGCTGCCAGGGCGAGGTCGGCTCGGCCTGCTCGATGGCGGCGGGCGCGCTGGCGGAGGTGCTCGGCGGTTCCCCGGAGCAGGTCGAGAACGCCGCCGAGATCGGCATGGAGCACAACCTCGGCCTGACCTGCGACCCGGTCGGCGGCCTCGTCCAGATCCCGTGCATCGAGCGCAACGGCATGGCCGCCGTGAAGGCGGTCACGGCGGCGCGGATGGCCATGCGCGGGGACGGCTCGCACAAGGTGTCCCTGGACAAGGTCATCAAGACCATGAAGGACACGGGCGCCGACATGTCCGTGAAGTACAAGGAGACGGCCCGGGGCGGGCTGGCGGTCAACATCATCGAGTGCTGATCCACGCTGACCGAGGGCTAGACGAAGAGCATCAGGGCGACTCCCAGGAGTACGGCGATCACGACGAGGCTGGTTGTGATGAAGCAGCCCGGGTTGTTCATCAGGTCGGAGACGCGTGCCATGGCGGTGGGCGGCTGCGGTCTGAAGGCGGACGGCTGCGCGGGTGCCGCTGGCGCCAGGGGCACCGTCGTGGGGCGGGGCAGGGCGGGTGCGGGCGGCAGCCCCTCGTTGCGGCTCATGGCATCGCGCAGGAGCTGCCTCCACAGCACCGGCGGCAGGTCGGGGATCTTGCCGTTCGCCGGTTCGATGATGCTCTGCCGGAGCCAGTTGCCGGTGGTGGGGTGGGGGTCGCGGCTCATGCGGTAGAGCAGTTCCTGCAGGTCGCGCAGATAGCGTTCGTCGCGGGTGAGCGGGGCGACGGCCCACGTGAAGAGGTCGGCCGAGAGATCGATCATGGCCTTCCTCGACGGGTGTTCCCCGTTGGCCGTCTGCGGGGTGAAGTACAGGTCCTTGCGCAGCACCTCGGCGCACAGCTCGTGTCGCAGGTCCGGGTGACGCACGTTGGCACGGTCCGGCCTGCCCAACTCGTTCAGCAGCAGTTCCACCGAGTCCCGCGGCAGTTCGCCGGAGCGCAGCTCACCGAGGAGCACCTCGTCGGGCCGCATGCGCAGGTCCGCCATCAGGATGCTGCGCCGACTCCCGTCCCCGCGGCGGTACTCGCGCAGGTCCCGGCGCAGGGCAGAGGGTGCTGACGCCGGGGAGGGTGCGAGTGCCGGGCTCGCATACGGTCTTCCGTACGGCTCCGGAGAGGGCTCGGCGTACGGCTCGGCGTACGGCTCCGAGCGTGGCTCGGCGTACGGCTGCGGGCGAGGCTCGGCGTACGGCTCCGGGCGAGGCCCGGTGTACGGCTGCGGGCGTGGCTCGGCGTACGGCTCCCGGCGAGGATGCTCGTACGACTCGGTGTGTGCCTCCGCGTGGTGCTCGGCGACAGGGTGCGGGTACGGCGCTGTCTGCGGCGCCGGGGCGACGGTGGCGCGGGCGGCGGCCGGTGTCGGGGGCCTCTCAGGGCCCGGATCCCGATCCCGCGCTCGTCCGGCTTCCCGATCCCGATCCCGATCCTGCTCCCGTTCCCGCTCCTCCCCCAGGATTCTCCAGAGCCGGTCACGGCGTCGCTCCCAGTCCAGGGCCGCCCCGTCGGGAAGTTCCTCGACGAGTTGCGGTACGCCAGGGGCCTCCTCCCGGTGCGCCAGGAGGTAGTCGACCAGCCGGGCCGCCGCCTTGTGCTCGAAGCGTGGATTGTTGTGCGGGCGGCCCATGACCCTGGCGAGCGGGCCGGAGCCGCCCGTGTCCGGTTCCCAGCGCGGGACGGCCATCAGCCGCAGGGCGTGGGTGTCGACGGAGTCGCAGGTGGCGAACGTCCACTCCTGCCCCAGCCAACGCCCGAACAGCAGGTAGAGCCCGAGACAGACCAGTGGTACGGCGTCCCGGTCCGGCCAGTCGCGCGGGGTCTCCTCCTCCAGGAGCAGCGACACCCGCTGCGTGGGATCGCGCAGCAACTCCGCGGTGGTGAGGATCAGCGCGTGCGCGACCTTGGGCAGCCGCTCCAGCATCTCCGGCAGCCGCTGGTGCGCGAGGTCGTCGAGTCTCGCGGGGTCGATCTCGGGCAGCCGGCCCGACGCCTGCTCGGCCTTCTCCTGCTTGCGCCAGCCGCGGTACGCCAGCCCCAGGCACTCCCGGACCCCGAGGGTGCCGCGGTCGCCGATGAGTACATGGCTGACCGTGCTGGGCCGGCCGCCCCGGTCGGTGGTGGGCCAGCGCTGGACGAGCAGGACGTCACCGTCGCGGGACACGGTGCGCACGACGCTCGGCCGTGCCGCCGCCGCGCCGGACACCCACAGCAACGGGCCCAGTTCCCGGCCGAGTTCCTCGGCACGCGCGGGCTCGCAGGAGTGTGCGACGGCGTTCATGCCGGTGCCCTGACGGCCGTGGTTGCCGTCCCAGCGGAAGACGGCCTGGTGCACCGGGCCCCGGTCCTGGAATTCGCTCACCGATGTTCCCCTCCCTCGGATCCCTCGGGCTCCTCGGGCCCTTCAGACCTCTCGATTCCTGCGGACATCGCCTCGAATGCCCCGGCTTCGTCCCACGGCACCGCCTCCAGCGCGGGCGCCTCGCCCACGGCCAACGCCTCGGCGCCGCCCGGCACTTGAATCAGCCCGTGCATCGCCAGCAGCGCGACCAGGGGCTCCAGCACCCGCCGGGGTCCCGCGCCCGCCGGATAACGGCCCTGGTCCTCCTGGCCGCCGGTGGCGGACGCGACGTGCAGGGTGCAGCGGCGGATCGCGTCGAAGGGGCGCAACCACGCCTGGCCGGCGTGCCGGCGCAGCAGCCCGTGCACGTCCCGGCTCTCCTCACGCATCAGTTCCGGGTCCAGGGAGGTGGCCGGCGGGCGGGTCAGCCACCGGTCGACGGGCGGCTGGAACCTGAGGAGGTCTGCCTTGCCCAGCACCATCGCGGCGGGCACGTCCACGTACGGGCCGTTCTTGGGCAGCCGGTCCAGGACGGTGCCGAAGGCGAGGTCGCCGTCCCGGTTCACCTCGACTCCCCAGCGTTCCCTGGCGTGGTCCAGCTGCGGCAGCGGAAGTGCCAGCGCCGGGTCGACGACGAAGACCAGGGCGTCGACGCCCAGCAGGAACCGCAGCGCCGCGTCGGTGCGTACGAGGTCCTCGCCGCCGAGGTCGAAGAAGGCGACGGGGCGCACCTGCCCGCGGGCGTCGGTGATGAGCAGGGACTCCACGAAGCGGGCGAAGTCGTCCAGGCCGAGCGCGGCCGTGTGGTCGAGGACCTTGCCGTTGCGCAGCGGCTGCACCCGTTCCCGTACGAACCGGGCGTGCTGCTCCGGGTTGACGGACTGCCACTTCAGGCCGTACGGCTCCAGCCCGCCGTCGGTGACGGCCGCGATCATCTGGGTCAGCAGATGACTCTTGCCGGTGGAGGACTGGCCGACCATCGCGACGGTCAGCGGGCGGCCGTACGTCAGATAGGGCACCGGGATGAAGTGCTCGGGGAAGTCCTGGTCCGCCGTGCACTTCTGGACGGCGCCGCGCATGATGTCGGTCCGCCGCACGGGGTTGGTGATGCCCGCGAGGTCCAGTGGCTGGTACTGCATGCGGCTGTCGGTGACGAACAGCTTGGTGAGGTCGAGCCGGATGGTCTCCAGGCAGTACGGGCACAGCACTTCGCCGTCGCCGCGCACCGCGCCGTCGCTGCGCCCGGCCGGTGCCTCGCGCTTGAGGCGCAGCGCCTCCTCGAAGGCCTCGTGGTGCGGGCGCGTCTCGTCGGGCGGCACCGCGAGCCGGACGCGGCGGGCGGCGCCCGGCTTCACCAGGTCGAGCACCTGGGCGGGTGTCGGCCGGTCGGCCGCCCGCGGCGCGAAGGCGTCCCGCAGGGTCCGGTCGAGCCTGCGGTGTTCGGCGAGGTCGGGAGGTGTCCGGTCGGCCGGTCCGGGCCGTCCGGTCACCAGCTGGTAGAGCACCTGGGCCGCGCTCCACACCGCGTCCCGGGAGTCGGCGAGCCCCTCGCCCCGTCGCTGTTCCGGCGGGCAGAACGGCGTCCGGCCCCACGGGCGCCTGGGCCGCCCGGTCCGGGTCACCGACTCCAGCCCCCACAGCTGCACCTTGGCGCCGTCCCAGCGCACGGAGTTGGGGGAGATGTCGCGTGGCACCAGGCCCTGGCCCTCCAGCAGGCACAGGGCCAGCATCAGATCCCTGGTGAAGACGTCCTGGTCGGTCGCGGACATCACGTGGATCCGTGCGACGGGCGTGCCACGCGGCGGGTCGTACAGCAGGAACGGCTCGGCCGTGTCCAGCTCGTAGCCGACGATCCTCGGGAAGAGCGCGGCGAACTCCGTGTCGCCGAGCAGTTGTTGCAGGTGCAGGGCGGTGCCCGCCTCCGTGTCCAGCAGGGCGCGCGCCGCTGGGTTCGCCGCGTCCTTGGCGCTCAGGCGCACCTGCACGCACTGCTGTCCCTCGTCGTCGAGCCTCGCCTTGCGGATCAGCTGGGGCAGCGGCCGGTCGCGGCGGACCTCCCGGCCCACGCGGACCGGGGTGACCCGGCGCCGCCCCGAGGGCACGGTGAAGGCGAGCTTGTCCGGCGGCGGACCGCCCGGCCCCTGCGGGGGATACGGGGTGCTGCTCACCGGCGGTCCTTTCGTTCGTGCGTGAGCACCGGAGTGTGCGGGTGCACCGGAGTGTGCGGGTGCACCCGGTCGGGGTGCGCGAGACGGATCACCAGGGGTCGCCGTCCGTGTCGGGCCAGTCGTACGACTCCGTCCGTCCCGGGCGGTCGTGGGAGCCGGTCCGCTCGTGGCGGTTCACCGGCTCGTCCCGGTCGGCCCTGTCGTACGCGGTCGTCGTGCCGTACGTCTCCGGCGCGTCGTCCGTGTCCAGTACCGCGTCGCTGTCGGCCCCGTCGGGCTCGGCGCCGTGCCGGGGGCGGACGGTGTGCACCACGCCGATCCGGAGCGGGGTGAGCCGTATCAGGCCGGCGTAGCGTCCCGACGACGTCCACCGGACGTCGTCCGGGTGGACCGAGCCGCTCGAACGCCAGGCCTTCTCGACCTCGTCGCGTACCGCCCTGGGGGCGAACCTGAGCCACACCGCGGCCGCCGGGTCGCGGCTGAGCAGTGCGCCCTGTTCGGGCGAGGACAGCTGCACGACGGCCTGCCGGTCGGCCTCGGCGCCGACCAGGTCGGCCGGTCCGTGCGGGTCGGTGCCGAGGAGGTTGGCCGAGGTGGCTCGGACGCGGCGGGCAGCGGCGAACGGGGGTGGGGCCAGAACGCCGTTGTGCTGCAGGTGATGACGGGCCGTCGACAGCAGCGCGCGGACCCGTTCCTCGGTGCGCCGGACGGCGAGGGTGCCGGCCTGGCCGCGTTCGACGGCACCCCAGTAGGGCTTCATCGCCTCCAGGGCGGCGTCCGTCAGATCGGCCGACAGGGTGGCGACCAGGTCGGGCCCACCCTCCCCGCTCTCCCGGTCCAGCCAGCGCGGAACCCCCTTGGAGCGGTCCGGCGACGGGGCGGCGTAACTCTGCTGCGGGGCCGTCTCGTTCCCCTTCTCCTGCGCGGGCTCCTCCCACGAAGGACCGTCGTCCCAGGCGTACACGCTCGCCCAGTCGCTCTCACCGTCGTCGGACCCGGAACCGGCGTCGTCCGGTCCGAGGTCCAGGTCGTCGGAGAGCCAGTCGTCGTCGGCGGGCGTGCGGGCCCCGGGCACGTCGAAGCCGCCGGGCACCCCGGCCGCCGAGAGCCGCGCCGGTTCGGGCACCGCCTCGGCCTGCGCCGCTGCCGCCGTCGCCCGCAGCATGCCGGCGACGGAACGGGCGGCGTCGGCGCAGTACAGGCGCTCCTCGACGGCCCAGTGCTCCCGGACCGCCTCCGCCAGCAGGGCGTCGAGCCCGTCAAGGGCCCGGCGCAGTACGGCGGTCGTGTGGCCCGGCGCCCAGTCGGCGGCCGCCGCCCGCCAGATCCGGCGCACCGTCTCCAGGGCGACGCCGAGGCCGAGCAGCAGCCCGATCGTGCCCAGCCAGACCGGGGGTTCGATGGCGTACGACACCCCGGCCCCGACGGCCGTGCCGCCGACCGCCGCGACCCTGGGGGCGACGGCCCAGCGGCCTGGGCGTCCCGCACCGCGCAGCCGGGCCGCCCCGAGCATGGCCATGCCGACGAACAGCAGCGGCACGACGACCGCCAGGGCGAGCAACGGCCCCCACCACAGCGCACCGAGCAGGCCCGCCCAGGCCGCCGCCAACGGCCCGGCCACCGGGAGGCCGGCGCCCGCGGCGTCCGCCGTCCCCGTCTGCCGGGCCACCGCCTCGGCGGAGTACGGGGCGAGCCTCGGCAGCAGCGCCGTACCCGGCAGTGGCTCGGCGCGCCCGGCCAGGCCGGTGAAGCGCTGCGCCACCGACCGCAGGGCGAGCCCCTGGCCGAGCAGTTTCTGGGCGAACTCCTTCAGCCCTTCGCCGATCCGCTCGCCCATGCCCTCGGCGGACGGCACCCGCAGTCCGAGGGCCGCGAGCCGGGTCGCCGACTCGGCGGCGGACGCTGCCGTGCCGCCGCCGCTGCGCAGGGCCGTGGCGACGAGATCCCGGTAGTTGTCGAGCGCCTGGCGTGCCTGGTCGACGTCCGCCTCGAAAGCCTCCCGGCGCGAGGCGCGCAGCAGCCCGGGCAGGGTCCGCAGCCCGGCCAGCGCGTCCTCTGCGTGGTCGAGGGCGTCCGCGCAGGCGCGGTGGGCGTCGTCCGCCACTCCGCCGGGCTCCCGGTGTCCCAGGTCCTGCCCGCCGCGGCCCACCACCAGGCGGCGCAGCGGCTCCGGCAGATCGGCGCCGGAGGAGGCGGTCAGCACGACGTCCGGGGCGAGTTCGGTGTCATCGCCGGCGAACCGGGTGAGCGCGTCGCGCCAGGCCCGGTCGCGCACCTCCGGCGGCAGGTCCTGCTCCAGCAGCCGTACGCCGGGCGCGGCGACGGCCTCGGGCAGCGACTGGACGCCGTGCAGCACGCTGAGGTAGACGTCCGGGACCGACAGCACGTCGACCAGGACCGCCAGCGCGTCCGGGTCGTCGGCTGCGGGCTGCTCCAGCGCGGTGCGCGCGGAGCGCAGATCGCCGGCCCACAGCAGCCCGCTGCCCGGCGCCCGCAGCACCGAGGGGCGCAGCAGCCGGCGGTCGGGCTGGAAGCCGCCTTCCTCGCCCGCGAACGAGCCCGGCGCGCTGCCGACCAGCAGCACCAGAAGCCTGACCTCGCCCACGGCCCGGTAGCCGGTGATGAGTTCGTACTGCGGCCGGTGATCGGTCAGCCCGGCCGGGGTGTCGACGACCAGGAACAGCGGGTCGTCGGGTTCGGGCAGCCCGGCCCGGCCCAACTCCTGGGCGACCCTGGCCCGCAGCGCCGACGGGCTGTGCAGCGCGGCCGCCCCGGCCCGCAGGTCGAGACGGATGACGGCACCGAAGTCCTGCGACACGCTCACAGCACGTCACCGTCCCAGGAGCCGGTGCGCCGGGCGGAGTCGTCGTCCCACGGCGCCGGAGGCAGGTCGTCACGGTTTCGGGCAGTGGTCCTGGTCCCGTACTCCTCGCCGCCCTCGCGCCGCCGAGCGCCCGGTCCCTCGCGGTCCTCGTCGTCCCGCCGGTCACCGTCCCGCCGGTCGTCGCCGCCGGGCTCGTCGTGATCGCCGTGTGCGCCTCGACGGCTGTCGTCGCGGACCCCGGCGCGGCCACTGTCACGAGGGTCGCCCCAGAAGTCCCGCTCCTCGCCCGGTTCGGCACGACGGCGCTCACTGCCGTGCGGCCGGTCGTAGTCGTCGTCACCCTCGTGGCGGCTGTAGGCGCGGGTCCCGGTCTCGCCGGCGCGGCGGGTGCCCCGGTCGTCCCGGCCTTCCGGGTCCCCGTGGCCGCGCTCGTCGCCGAACGGCCGGTCGTAGGCGTCGCTGTGGTCACCGGCACGCGGTTCGGCGTCGCTGTCACGACGCGTGCCCCGCCTGTCCCGGCGGTCCCGCTCCGCCTCGCCGCGTTCGCCGCCGTACGGCCCGTCGTCGCCGCCGTACCGCGCCCCTGCCCGCGTGCCCCGCTCGTCGGCGTCGTCGTCCCGGTCACCCTGATCGCGTCGGGAGGTGTCGAGGGAGTCGAACGAGTCGACCGGGGCGGTGCCGAAGTCGTCGTCCCGGGGGCGGCGGCGGGGTTCCGCGAGGCCGTCCGGGGTGCGCGGGCGGGCCGGGGTGCCGCCTCGGACGTGTTCCAGCAGGGTGCGCAGGGTCGGCTGGACGGCACGCTGGTCGCCGAACTCGGTGTCCAGGGCGGCCGGGAGGGTCTCCGCCCAGAACTCCCACAGCGGCCGCACCCAGCCCTCGACCCGCTCGCCGCCCTGTTCCCGGCGGTCCGCCAGCAGCTCCAGCTGACGCGGGGCGATCTTCTCGACGAGGTCAATGAAGAGGGGGTGCGGTTCGCTGCCGGTCCGGGCGAGGCCGGACGGCTGCGCCCCCATCAGCTCACGGCAGTAGTCCTCGACGGTCCGCTCGTCGTCGAGCACCGTCCAGCGTTCGTACGCGCGCAGCAACTCGGCCCAGCTGGACACCCCGCCGGGGTAGTCCCCAAGCCGCAGCCGCACGCCCGGGACATGGGCGCCCTTCTCGGGGAACAGCCGCAGCCGCACCCGCTCCGGCGACGCGGGGTCGCCGTCCACCACGTCGACCTGGCCGTTCCACATGCAGCACAGCAGCCGGTGCATGATGACGCGCCGGTCCTCCTCGCTGCTCACCATCCAGCTGTCCCGGAAGCCGAGCCGCTGCCGCCACCGCAGGACGTCCTGGGCCTGCTCGGAGTCCTTCGCGCGGGCCCACTGCCGCAGCACCTTGCGGGCCTCGGGCACCTGGGTGAGGCTCATCTCGCTGCGGAAGAGGACCACGGTGACGGAGTCGCTCTCCACGCCCCGGTACTCCACGGAGTTCTTCGCGTCCGTGGGCAGCCGCAGCGTCTTGCCGAGGTATTCCTGCACCTCCTCCACGGCCTGCACCCGTGGATGGGTCACCAGCACCCGCAGCAGTCCGGTGCCCTCCGGGGTGAACCCGACCGGCAGCAGCCCGGCGAGCTTGCGGCCGAAGAGGTCGAGGGCCTCCTTGCTGACCTGTTCGGTGGCGTCCGCGTCGCCCGCCGCGGCGGCCAGCAGCATGCCCATCGACGGCAGCAGCGGCCGCTCCTCCAGGTGCGCGCCGCTCTCCGCGAACAGCCGGGTGATCCGGGCCTCCAGCTGCCCCTTGACCCGGGCCACCGCGCCCTCCGGGTCGCGCCGGCTGAGCGTGTGGACCTGACGCCAGGTGTCGCCGTCGACCAGCTTGAGCAGCAGCGCGGCCTCGTCATCGTTCTCCCGCAGGCCCTCCCGGCGGATGAGCCGGGTGACGACGTCCTCGTAGAAGTGGTTCAGGGTGCGCTGCGGCGGCAGCAGATACGAGATCCCGGTGCGGTCCTCGTACAGTTCGCGGCCCTTCTGCTCGGCGGTCTTGCGCTCCTGGTCGCTGTGCGTGCGGAAGGCGTTCACCAGGCGCACGATGTCGGCGCCGGCCGCGTCCGCGTGGGGCTGCCAGTGCTGTTGCTGCTCCCGCCAGGCCTCGTGCCACACCGTGCGGCAGCGCCACTGGTACCAGGCGTCCTGCTCCTGGATGGCCGCCTGGACGTCGTCGTCACCCCAGCGGGCCGGTGCCAGGCCGCCCAACTGGCCCTTGATCCGGGGGATCTTGGGCGGCTGCTCCTTGACGCCGGGCGGGCGCTGCGGGGTGCGGGCGCGGTTGTCCAGCATGCCGAGGAAGCCGAGCCGGGCGATCGGCTCGTCGCTGTCGGGGACGCCCCTGACGACGCGCTCGGCGAGGAAGGGGTCCACGCTCTGCAGCAGTTTGTCGATGGCGGGGCGCGGGGCGAACCGGTCGGCCATGGCGGTGGCCGCGCGGTCGGCCTCGGCCCGCAGGTCGGACAGCAGCCGCTGCATGTCCGCGACCCGCTCCCCCAGCGCCTGCTCGATGTTCTTGCCGCCGCGAGGCAGCGGATCGGGCTCGGGCACCGGCAACTGCCTGCGTTCCCATAGCTCTTCGAGGTGGGAGTCGGCGAACAGCTCCCGGATCATCGGCACCGCCCCGTCCCGCAGGACGGCCCGCGGCCGCGCCACGAGATCGGTGACCGCGAGCCGCAGCAGCCGCCCGGCGACCAGGTCGGCGAGCTGGTCCATCGGCGCGGTCATGGAGGCCACCAGGCTGGTGGAGACGCCTTGGCGGCCGATGCCGGTCGGGGACACGGCGCTGCGCTGCACACCCCGGTTGATGAAGCTCGCGGCGAAGGTCGTGAAGTCGTCGTCGGAGGCCTGCTTGCGGCCCTGGACGCGGCCGTCGCCCAGTTCGGTGCCGATCAGCGACATCACCAGGGAGACGATGGAGCGGCGCAGGTCGTCGGCGCGGATGCCCGCGGTCGGGCTGAACAGGAACGCCGTGGGCAGGATGCCGGTGCGCAGCCGGATCGGCATCATGCCCGGGTAGCGGATGCCGAGGCCGACCTCGTGGTCGAGATCGCCGATCTCGGCGCCCTCCGACGGCGCGTTCTGCGTGTCGACGAGCCGGAACAGGTCGACCAGCGCCCGGGCCGCGTTGAGTTCGGCCTCCCTTCCGCCACCGGTGGCGGCGGAGAACGACGACGGCATCACGACCAGCGGGTAGATCTTCACGCCGTCGAAGCGGCGCAGCTGGAAGGCGTGGTTGATCAGGTGCAGATAGTCCAGGAAGATCCCGGCGCCGGTGCCGCCGGCCACCGAGAAGGCGACGAAGACGTCGCAGCCGTTGACCTTGCCGCCACCGAGCTCGCTCAGCTCGCCCGCCGCCCTGGCCATCGAGTCGATCGCCTGCAGCAGCGGCTCCAGGACGGGGGCCAGGCTGTGCCTCAGGGTGGCGAACAGGGCGGCGCGGCCGACGGTGGGCAGCTGGCCGGCACCGGCGTGCAGCGGGGTGACCTTGGGTTCGTCGATGCGCGGCGGCAGCCAGTCGGCGACCTCGTCGCGCAGGACGGCCCGGAGCATCTTGGTGACTTCGGGTGAGGCGTCGAAGTTCGGCAGCAGGTTGTGGGTGGCCCGGGAGGTCCGGGCGTACGCCGCCCGCAGGGACGGGTCCACGTTGAACTGCGGCAGCCGGTGGAGGTCGCTCTCGCTGTAGTCCGCGTACACGAACTGCAGGCAGTCGGGCAGTTGGAAGGGGGCGTGACCGTTCTGCCTGCTGAGCGCCATGCCGTCGGGGCCGCACAGTTCGGCGCGCAGTCTGCGTTCCAGTTCGGCGCCGACCAGGCCCCCGGTGCCGCCCAGGCCGACGAAGAGCATCGGCTGGAAGATCTTCATGGGTTTCCTCCCCGCTCTACGGCCGACGCGGCCGCAGGTTCGTGCTGGGTACGTCCGTGGATGTGCGGGTCACAGGTACGAGGTGAAGGGGCTGTCGTTGCCGCCCTCGCCGGGGCCGGTCGAGGAGCCGGCGCCGACGGTGGCCCCAGCGGCGGTCGGCCTGCGGCGGTTGTTGCGGCCCGGCCGGGTGTCCTCGCCCAGGGCGAGGCTCAGGGTGTCGGTCAGCTGGACCTGACCGCCGGTGGTCAGCGCGGTGCGGCCGGCGCCCTTGGTGCGCAGCACCGCGCCGCCCTCACGGCTGCGCTGCACGGCGTACTGGCCGTGCGGGCGCCGCTCGATACGTGGGCTGCGATGGGCCTCGACGACGGCGAACTCGTACCAGTGCTTGCTGTTGCCGTGTCCCGCCGGGTGCTCGTTGAGGATTCGGCCGTCCTCCGACACCAGTTGCAGCATCAGGCCGTAGGGGTCCTTGCGCCGGTTGCGCAGCTGCCGCCAGGCGACTAGGGCCGCGCCGGCGAGGGCGATCAGGACGGCGGCCGACACGAACGCCCACCAGTACCTCTCCCAGATCCCGGGCTCCGGCACGACCCGCACCGACAGCGGTGCCCGTACGAGGGTGCGGTCGCCGTCGGTGGTGTCGACGGCGGTGACGGTGCCGGCGAGGTTCAGCCCGTCGTCGCCGAGGCGGTCGCCGAAGACGTCCGCGGGGGCGACCTCGACCTGCACCTCGCGGGTGCCGGACTCGCCGGGCTTGAGCGTGATCTCGGCGGGCTTGACGGTGAGCAGCCCGGACCGCAGGTCGGCCACGGACAGCCGCAGGGTGTGCGGGGTGTCGGTGGTGTTGTGGACGGCGAGGGTGCCGGTGACCGTGGCGCCGGGGTGGGTGTCGGCGGCGGGCAGTTCGAGAGCGGCGGTGACGGGCAGCTCGCCGGGCGCGACCGTGCTGCCCTCGCTGCGGGTGTCGGCGCTGAGCCCGGAGGCCGTCAGGGTGGCGCTCACCTTCAGCGCGCCGTCGGCGTCCTTCGGGATCGTCACCGTGCCGGTGAAGGAGCCGTCGCTCGCCTTCGGATCGGTTCCCTTGCCACCGTCGGCGAGGTCGAGCGCCAGCGGGGAGAAGCCCTCCCCGGTCAGCTCGCTGCGTACACGCAGCCCCTCGTAGTCGCGCGGGTCCTTGATCTCGTAGCCCTCACGCGTCTGCAGCCGCATGGTCACGGTGACCTTCTCGCCGGCCTGCGGCGAGGGCGGGTCCATGGTGATGGCGCCGCGCAGCTCGCCCTGCCACAGCACGCTGACCGCGACGGGCAGCGAGCGATGTCCCTCCGGTGCCTCGGCCTTCACCTTCCAGGTGCCGGGCAGCGGGTCGACGATCTTCAGCGCCTCGACGGGGCCGGTGCCGCCGGCCAGCTCGAAGCGGGACTTCTTGTACGTCCCCGAGGTGGGGACCTTGTCGCCGCTCGGGTCGATGTAGCTGATCTTGACCTCGGGGTCGCCCTTGTCGACGACGATGCTGCCCACGGTCGCCAGCGGGGAGATGCCGATCTCCAGGGTGGCCGGTGGCCGTTTGCTGGGGCCCTCCTCGTGGCGCAGGCAGTGGGCCGCGGCGAAGATCCGCTCCAGGGTGGGGCCGACGTCCTTGGCCCCGTTGACCTTGTGGGCCTTGGGGGTGGCGGAGGGCAGTTCGACGCAGCCCTTCTGGTATCCGCCGGCGGCGATCTGGTCGAGCTGCGCCTTGTCCGGGTCGGGGCCGAAGCCCAGCGGCCAGATCTGCACGTTCTGCGCGGCGGCGTCCTTCAGCGCCTGCTCCAACTGCCGTTCACCCTCGGCCTGGCGGTGCGCGGGATCGCCGTACTTGGGGCTGTCCTTGACGTCCAGCTTCCCGTCGGTCAGCAGGAACAGCACCCGGGGCTGAGAGGCGTCGGAGCCGTCGGTCAGGTCGTGCACGCCCTGCCGGATGGCGCTCGGGAGGTCGGTGCCGGTGCCCTCGCTCTCCTTGCGGCTGCGCAGCTTGCCGACGCACCTGCCGATCGTCTCGCGGCCCGCCGCGTCCAGCGCGGTGCGCGGGCAGACCGGGTCCACCGCGCGCTGGTCGGCGTTCTCGGCCGCGGCGAAGCCGAAGACCGTGACATGCGAGGACGAGGACACGTCGCCCAGCGCGATGCGCGCGGCGGCTGCCTTCTCGGCCTTCATGTCCTCGGGCGCGAGGCTGGCCGACTCGTCCACGGCCACCGCGTAGTTGACCGCCGGGAACGCCGGTTCGGAGTCCGCCGCGGGCACCGGATCCTGTGCGGCCGGCGCCAGCAGGGACGCGAACACCGCGGTGCCGCCCAGCAGCGAGACCGCGGCGCGGCGCGCCCGGCCCCTTCGTGATTGCCGTCTTCCCGTGACTCTTTCCACGGCCGTCCCCTGTTTCTCGGAGAGTCTCTGCTCTGCGTTGCGTCGATTGCTTGGGGTGCTTGCGTCTGCCTGCGTTTGCTTGCGTTGCCTGCCTCGTGCGTGCCGGCCGGTCGCGCGTCAGCGCGCGGTCAGCCCCCAGACCACGGCCAGCGCCGCCGAGGGGGCGAGCGAGCCCACTCCCCAGCGGATGGCGCGGTACTTGGCGGTGAGGATCGAGCTGACGTCCACGGCCTGGACGAGCAGCCACGCCGCCGGATCGCGCCCGGCCTCGGCGACCCGGGCGGACAGCTCCGCCAGGTCGCGGGCGGCCACCAGATCGCCGAAGTACGTCACCTCGTCCCGGCCGCGGACCGTGCCGGTGCGCGGCATCAGGGCCCCGACCAGCGCGGACACCGCGACAGCCCAGAGCACCCCGGAGAGGACCAGGGTCACGTCGGCGAACCCGTCCCACCTCGGGGTGCCGTGCCAGCCGACCAGGAACGCGGGCAGCGCGAGCGTCCCCGAGAGCAGCACGGCCGCCTTGGAGTCGGCCCGGCCGACGTCCTCCCGGACGGAGTTCAGCAGCCGTTCCGCGATGTGCTCCCCCGCCCGGTCGTGGCAGTGCCGACCCCCGTCCGGCACGGGCACGACCGGGTCGGGGGAGGTGCGTGCCGCCCCGTCGGCGCTCATCGGTCCTCGTCCGCCCAGGACCAGCCGTCGTCCTCGGCACGTCGGCGTCGGCGCGGCGGCTCCCGGTCGTCGTCCACCGGGTAGAGCTCGGGCCGGTGGGTCTGGCGCCGGGATGCCCGGGTACGCGGGTCGTCGTAGTCGGGTTCGTCCTGCGGGTAGTAGGGCTCCGGCCGGTAGGTCTGCCGGGACGTGCGGGTACGCGGGTCGTCGTCCTGGGGGTCCGCTCCCGGGTACGGCTCGGGCCGGTAGGTCCGCTGCCGGGCCGGCACGCGCGGCTCGTCGTAGTCGGCGTCGTCGCGCGGCGAGTAGGGCTCGGGCTGGTACGACGGACGCCGCGCGGGGACGCGCCGGTCGCCGTGATCGCGGTCGTCGCCCGGGTAAGGGTCCGGCCGGTGCACCCGGCGCTGGACCGGGTCGCGCCCGTCGTCGTGAACGCGGTCGTCGCCCGGGTAGGGGTCCGGCCGGTGGCTCGCGCGCCGGGTGCGGGTGCCCTGGGTGTCGTACTCGGCGTCGTAGTCGGCGTCGTAGTCGGCCTCGCCTCCCCGGTACGGCTCCGCCCGGTCGGGGCCTCGCCGGTCGGGTCCCCGCCGGTCGGCGCCTCGGCCGTCGGAGCGCCGGTCGTGCTCGCCCCGGGAGGGCTCTGCCCGCTGAGGGCGCCGTCTGGGCGGCTCGTCCGACGCCCAGTCCGGGTTGAACGGACGGCCGGAGGACGCCTCCAGCTCCCGGGGCCGACGGGCCGGCACGGTTCCGATGGGGCCCACCATGGGCCGTCCGTCGCCCTGGTTCAGCAGGTTCAGGACCTGCGTCTCCACGTCCACGGTGGCGAGTTCGCCCCGCTGGGCCATGGTGAACAGCCGGGCGACCCGGTCCTTCTCGTCCTGCCTGCCCTCCTGGCGGATCTTCTCCAGGAAGTCCTTGGCGCCCTCGGGGTCGGCCGCGAGCATGAAGCTCAGCTGCTCCAGCTCCCCGCCCTGCAACATGCGCCGGTACGACTCCTGCCGCAGCCGGATCACCTTGGCCTGGGCGTGCGCGTCCCGTTCCTCGTCCGCGTGCTCGATGGTCCGGTCGTCCACGCGCAACCGGACGTACAGCCGTACGCGCAGGCCGAGTTCGGAGCCCAGGTCGGCCCAGCGGCCGCCCGCGCACTCGCGTGTGATGGCGCGGTTGGCCTGTTCGGCCTCGGTCACCCGGTAGGTGGTGGTGACCTCACGCAGCCGTTCCAGCACAGGGGAGGTGAGCCGGCCCGCGACGTCGGTGACGACCTCCAGGGCCGCCAGGTGCGGGTCGGTCACGGCCCACTGGATGTCCACCTCGGCCTTGAAGAAGGTGGTGCCGCCGGCGGCCGGGAGTTCCATCCGGAGCGGCGTCACATAGGTGCCGAGCGCGATCTCGCACATGCTGTGCGTCCGGGCCAGCACCGGCCTGTCGACATGCTGGACCCCGGAGGCCCTCTTCACCGTGTAGCCGCCGTTCCGGTAGAACTGCACCAGCGCCGACCGGGGACTCACCTTGGGGAACCCGTCCGTCAGCGTGCTGAAGTCCCGAAGGAACGGACCCGCGGGCCCCGCGGGGTCGGCGCCGACCGCCTCGTCCCCGTCGCGTGCCTCGTCCTCGTTGTCAGCCATAGCTCTCCTCCTCGCGGGTCCGCTCCCGGCTCAGCCGGTCCTGTCGTGGCCACTCCTGACGCGGCCCGCCCGGACTCGGCCGGTGCGGACCCGGCCACTCCTGACGCCGCCGGTCCTGGCGCGGCCCGTCCGGCCTCGCCCTCTCCTCCGGCACGACAGCGAGCCACCACAGGTCGCGTGCGTCCGCGTCGGGGAGCGGCTTCTCCGGGTCGCTCATCATTCGGCGCAGCAGCCAGTCCAGCCGCCGCCGGTCGTGCTCCTCGGTCGCCAGCGCGGGCAGCAGCTCCGCCAGCCCGGGCCGGGTCCACTCGGTGCCGTCCTTGCGCACGGCCGACCGCAGCAGTTCCTCCAGCGCGTCCAGCGCCACGTCCTTCGACCGCGCCGTGTTCAGCGCGGTCCACATCAAGTCGGCCATCGGCTCGACGAGTTCGGGCCGGATGGCGGCGAGGGCGAGCGCGACCGGCCAGTCCCCGCGGTCCGCCCAGGGAGAATCGCTGTCGTCCCCCAGGGAGTCGGGATCCATCAGCAGCTCGTCCACGGTCGTCAGCGCCAGCCGGACGGTGGCCGCGAGCCCCAGGTCCTGATACGGCTCCCGCTTGTGGTGGGTCCACTCGGCCATCCGCGCCAGCACCTCGGCGGCGTCCGGCAGCACCAGCAGCCGTACGACGTTGTGGGAGGCGACCGTGACCAGTTCCCCCTCGTCACGGACGCCGATGCGCGCGAGGGCGTCCAAGGTGTCGTCCATGGTGGCCGCGGCGTTGCCGTAGCCGAGCGCCCAGGCCGCGCTCCAGCGCTGCGACGGGGTGCCCTTCTTGCTCCAGTCGCCGATCAGCCGGTGCACGGCCTTGCGGTGCGAGGCGTGGCCGGCGGCCTGGTCCAGCGTGGTGGCCGCGAAGATCAGCCGGCGGTTCGTGGTCGCCTCGGCGAGCGGGCGGATCAGTTCCGTGTAGCCGTGGTCGAAGTCCCGTACGCACAGCTCCCCGGCGGCGACCGCGGCGCGCATCCACACCTGGTCGCGCGGGTCGTCCGCCAGCAGCCGCAGCCAGCGCACCACCGGCGCCCGGACCGGGAAGTGCCGGTCCCACAGCTCGGTGAGCACCGCGGACGGCAGGGCGGAACCCCGATACCAGATCAGCCGGGCCGGCACCTCGTGCCCGTCCACCTCGACCTTGCCGTCGGTGAGTTCGGCGCGCGAGAGCGCCCGGTCGGCTTCCGGGTCGTCGCAGAACAGGGGGCGTGCCGGGGTGCTGTCCGGGTCCGACTGCACGGACAGTTCCCAGGTCAGCAGGTGTGCGGCGGCGGCCACGGCGCTGTGCGATGCCCCGCCGAGGACGGCGAGCGCGATCCGGAACGCCACCGGGTGGAACAGTGTCGCCGTACCCGAACGCCCCGGGTTCCGGTCCCCGCGCTCCGTCTCGGCCGGCCGGGCCGTCAGCGCCCGGTCCACGCCGGCGAACCACTCCTGGGCCTGTACGGCGGCCAGGCTGCGGCAGCCGGCCAGCAGCGCCTCGTAGGTGATATCCCCCAGCACGTGCCCGGCCAGCAGCGAAGCCAGCAGCTCGGCCTCGGCGGGGCGCAGGTCCTTCAGCCCGACCGCGTCCCTGATCTCTTCCCGGCCGGCGAGCTGCTCCGCTCGGGCAAGCAGGCCGGCCGGCGGGGTGTCATCCTCAGCGGCCCCACCGACGTGCTCCTCCAGAAGCTCGCGCAGCCGGGTGGTGAGCAGTTCCCGGGTGGGCGCGGGCGGGCAGATCATGCCGTACCGCCCGGTGAGGAGCGGGTTCGCGGCCGACCCGACGGTCACGACGATCACGGCGAAGGCGTCGCAGCGCGCGAGGGCGGCGGCGAGTTCGTCGAGGTCCATCTCGTCCGGGGGCAGCGCGCCGGGCCGGGTGAGGGACAGCGCCAGCAAATACCCGGTGCCGGGCCGCGCCTCCTCGCCCTCGCCGCCCCGCGAGTCGTCGAGCGACGCGGCCAACTGCCGTACGCCACCGTCCGGGTCGACCCGGCGGACCCGGGACCCGGCCGTGGGCTCGGTGTCCGTGCCCAGTGCCGTGGAGGTGGTGACCTCGTCGAGGAGGGAGAGCGCCGTACTGGTGCGCCCGGTGCCGGGCGCGGCGCCGAGCACGAGCAGCCGCCGGGCGCGCAGCGCGTTGCGCAGCTGTACGTACCCCGCCGGTTCCACATGGCCCCGGCGGAGCCTGCGCAGCTCTTCCTCGGGCACGGGACCGCTGCGCATGCCCGCGCCGAACCGGGACGTGCCGAGCCGGAGGTTGATGTCGCCGATGTGGGCGCTGTTGAAGTACGAGCGGTCGAAGCGGTGCAGGTCCCGGCCGACGTCGAAGAGCAGGCGGGTGGCCCGGCGGGTGCGTGCGGCGGCGGCGAGGTCGGTGGGCCCGTCCTCGCCCTGGTCCTCGGCGAGGGGATCACGGGTGTACGCCTTGAACCGCCCGGCGGCGCGCTCCCGTTCCCTCTCCCGCTCGTCCTCCTCGTCGTCCGCCCCGTCCTCGGCGGACTTCTCGTCGTCGTCCTCGCCCTCGTCGTCCCGGTCCTTGTCGTCCCGGGCCTGCTTCTTGCCGTCCTTGGCCTGCTTCTTGTCGTCGCCGGCCTTCTTGTCACCGGCCTTCCGGTCACCGGCCTTCCGGTCACCGGCTTTCTTGTCGTCGGCCTTCTTGTCGTCGGCGTCGGACGACCGGCCGCCGGCCGGCTTCTCGGGGGCGTCGTCGGACGCGCCGCCCGCCTGCTCGTCGTCGCTCACCCGGCTCAGCCCCTCCCCTGCTCGGCGTCGCGGTCGGTGTTCCGGCCGATGTGCACGTTGCCCTGGTAGTCGTTGTGGTGGTGATGGGACATGTCGCCGGCGACGTTGTAATGAACGCCGACGCCACCGGGCCGATGACCGGACATGCCGTCGCCGACGACCTCGAACTCGTCGTTGTCGTCGAAGCCCTCGCCGTCGTCGAACTCGTCACCGTCGACGGCGTGCAGGGGGCCGCCGACGGCAGCCGATGACGACGGTGATGGTGACGGCGAAGGTGACGGCGAGGGCGGTGCAGGCTCGGGCTCCGGGATCACCGGCGCGGTCCGCCCGGGCAGATGGAACCAGGCGGTGACCTCGCCCTCCTTCAGCTCCAGGCGAGCCGGCGAGTAGTGCGCGGGCTCGATGAACTTGCCGCCGGCGCCGACCACGTCGTCGTACAGGGATTGGGACGTGACCAGCACCAGGTCGGCCTGCTCCGCGTCGAGCAGCCCGCGGGCGACCGAGGAGTCGGCCAGCCGGCAGGCGAGATCGACGGCGCGTCCGCTGATGCCCCGCCCGTCATGCCGGACGGGTCCGACATGCATGCCGATACGCAGCCCGAGGGGCACGGCCAAACCACGGTTCTCGTCCCGGAGCTTCTCGTGCACCTCGATCAGCCACAGGCCGAGCAGCCGGCTCGCCGCGATCCGGCCCGGCACCGACAGCAGCACGCCGTCGCCGCGGTCCTCCAGGTGTACGGCGTCCCGGGCCACCTTGGCGTGGGCGAACGCCGTCTCCAGCACGCGGTAGATGCGCTCACGCATCCGCACCTTGTCGACGTCGTCGTAGGCGCCGGAACGTCTGGCGTCGACGCTGATCACCAACTCGTAGTGCGCTTCGGTGATTTCCAGAGCGTCGTCATTCACCCGTGCCCCCTGCATGTTCCGTCCTTGCCGAAGAGTGGTTCGCCGTGCCGAAGAGATGGTTCGCCTTGCTGAAGGGAGGTGGTTCGTCTCGCTGAAGGGAGGTGGTTCGTCTTGCCGAAGGGAGGTGGTTCGCCCGGCGAAGAGGCCGTTCATCCCGCCGGGGAAGTGATTCGTCCCGGCGAGTGCTTCGTCCGTCCTGCCGGAGAAACGCTCCGTCCCTTCAGCCTCGGGCCGGGGAGGAGTGGCGTCTGTAGCCGTTTACACACGGCGGGGCGGGGGTCTACTCCTGATGACCGTCCGCGAGAAGGGCCAGCAGAGCGGGGTCGAGGATCTCGACCATCCGGTTGCCGGTACGGACGATGTGCTGCGTGCGCAGAAGGCGCAGCGCCTTGGCGACGGCTTCCCGGGTGGCGCCTATGGTGGCGGCCAGCTCGTCCTGGGCCAGGTGCACGACGGGGCCGGAGGCCGAGGGGTCACTCGAAGGACCCGCTCCGGAGGGGGTGTAGGGGCCGGCGGGTTCGGCTCCCGAGAGTTCTATGAGCCGGCTGGCCAGGCGCTGGAGCACGGTGAGCGAGGCGAGCGCGGACCGCTCCTGGTCGGAGCTGCGCAGGCGGAAGGTGAGCTGACGTATCACCAGGCCGCTGACCCTGGGGTGCAGGGCGAGAAAACGGCGAAACGCATCCCCGGATATGAGCTGGGCCTCTATGGCGCCCAGCGCGCGCACGGTGGCGCTGCGGGGATGCGGGTCCAATGCGGCCATCTCCCCGAGGAGTTCACCCGGGCCGCGCAGGCCGAGTATCAGCCGGGTGGCCCCGCGGTCCGTCACCACGGACACCGTCACCCACCCCCGAATGATGATCACGACATGACTGGACCGGTCGCCCTCCGTCAGGAGGTGGGCGTCGGCCGGGAAGCGCTTGCGGCTGCCGAGGGCCATGACGCTCTCGCGCTCCTGAGCAGTCAGAGCGTGAGCGAATGCCAGCTCATTGCCGAGCAGCCCCATGGCCGGTCCCCCGCCGCATTCCGGACGCCTGGATTTTCGATGGGTGTAGATGCTGGCAGAACGATGTTCCGGCTCGAGTCAATTGCGCCACACCGGGGGTACTGACCGGTACTTGAGGAATGCCAGGTAGATCACCCTGTCCTCGACACCCCCGCCCCACCTCACACAGGGGGCGCACACCACGGAGCATGCGCCCCCCGTCTGCGCCTTTGGGAATGACCTTGAGGTCAAACCCGGCGCACGAACGATCGTCAGCCTCGGGGCCGCTGGTCGGCCGACCGAGAAGGAGTTGGCGAAAACTCGGGTTTGTGGCGTGGAAGCCTTGGTGGCGAGGTGAGGGCGGTGTGAGCGGGCGGTGAGTCGCCCGATCCCGGGACGCCCGCCCAAGGCCCCTTCTAGGCTGGGCACTTCGAGCACGAGGGGGTGAGCGGCATGGCAGGACGGCCGGAGAACGCCGCCGGGGTTGTGGCGGCGGTGCAGCGGATCTTCCGGGACGGGCTGCTGAGCGGGCAGTCGGCCCTCGCGCCGGAGCTGGAGTCGTGGACCGCGGCGACCGCCTCCGACCTGCGGGCCCGTTTCGTGGACCAGCCGGACTCGTCGTCGGACACGTTCCTCGTCAAGCTGCGGCGTCAGCTCGACGGCGCACCCGCCGCGACGATCGCCCTCGCGGCCGAGCTGCTGTTCGTGAACATGGCCCCGCTGGTGCCCGAGCAGATCGGGATCAGGAAGAAGCTCCAGATCCTGGACGAGGTCCTGTCCTGGGCCGGCCTGGACGCGACGGTAATCGACGTCGACCTGGAGACCTCGCTGGCAGGCTTCCTGCACGGCGGACAGGGCTTCCTGAACTACCGGTGGGCGCAGTTCCAGATCCTGGTCCTGCTGGTGGAACGGATCGCCGCGAGGCCCCTCCCGGAGCGGGAGGCACTGCTGGACGACCCGTGGGCACTGCGGGACGAGTGCCTCGACGTGCAGCGGTCGGTGGGACACAAGAAGGGCCGCGCCCAGATCCACGTCCTGCTGTACACGCTCTTCCCGGACACCTTCCAGCCGATCGCCAGCGCCTACCACAAGCAGGAGATCGTCAAGGCGTTCGCGGACGAGCTGCCGCAGCCCTCCGGCGACGACGACCGCGACCTGCTGGACCTGCGCAGGACCCTGGAGGAACAGACCGGCGAACGCGTCGACTTCTACGACGAGCCGTGGGTACGCCGCTGGCGGGCAGGCGCCGTCGAGCACGAGCAGCGCGGCTGGCTGGTGCGCGGCTACAACGTCGACGGACGCAACCTCATCCCGGCCTGGATCGAGCAGGGCTACTGCTCGGTGTCCTGGCGCGAGGTACCGCAGATCCCCGCCGGCTCCACCAAGCAGGAGGTCCAGCGGGCGGTCGCCGACGCGATGCCGGACGCCAGCACCCAGATGCGCGGCCAGGCCGCGTACCAGCTGCACGTCTTCCTCACCGTCATGCAGCCGGGCGACCTCGTGGTCACCGTCACCCCCGACGAGGTCCACGTCGGCACGGTCCAGGGCCCCGCGACGTACGACCCCTCGGACGGCCTCGACAACGCCCGCCGCCGACACGTGAGCTGGGCGACGACCGGGCGGCCCCTCAACCGCGCGGAGCTGCCCGAAACCGTGCAGGCCCGGCTCCCGCTGCCGCCCACGGTGTACGACATCAGCAGCGTGGCCGCCGAGCTGGCGGAACGCGCGGGGCTGGAGGACGTCGTGGCCGAGGAACTAGTCGACGTCGATGTCACCAAGCCGCTCGAGCTGCCACCCGTCACCGAGGAACTCGCCACGCGGCTGCTGATGCCGCTGGACTGGCTCCGGGAGACGGCCGAACAGCTCCACGAGCAAGGGCAGCTCGTCCTGCACGGCCCGCCCGGCACCGGCAAGACCTACCTGGCCCGCGCTCTCGCCCGGCACCTGGCCAGCCCCGACCGGGTGGAACTCGTGCAGTTCCACCCCTCCTACACCTACGAGGACTTCTTCGAGGGGTTCCGGCCCGTACGGGGCGAGGACGGCTCGGTGGTGTTCGACGTCCTGCCGGGCCCGTTCAGGCTGCTCGCCGAGCGTGCCGCCAAGGACCCGGCGAACCCGTACATCCTGATCATCGACGAGATCAACCGGGCCAACCTGGCGAAGGTCTTCGGCGAGCTGTACTTCCTGCTGGAGTACCGCGAGGAGCCGGTCACCACCCAGTACAGCCCGCACGACCCCTTCCACCTGCCGGGCAACCTCTTCCTCATCGGCACGATGAACACCGCCGACCGCTCGATCGCGCTCGTCGACGCGGCCATGCGGCGCCGCTTCGCCTTCCGCCGGCTCTCCCCCGAACAGCCGCCGGTCCACGGCCTTCTGGACCGCTGGCTGCGCGACCGCGGCCTCTCCGGCACCCCCGCCCGGCTGCTGGACGAACTCAACGCGCGACTGGGCGACGCCGACCGGGCCATCGGACCGTCGTACCTGATGCGACGGGGCGTGGACCGGCCCGAGGTGCTGGACCTCGTCTGGCGCACCCAGATCCTGCCCCTGCTGGAGGACCAGCTGTACGGCACGGGAGTCGACGTGGACAAGGAGTACGGCCTCGACTCCCTGCGCGCGGCGATCGGCTCGTGAACCGTCTGGACCTGGAGGTACGGGAGACCGGCACCGGCACCGTCCGGGACCTCACAGCCGACCAGATCGCCGGCCTCATCCGCGTGCCGGGACTGCTGCGGCTGACCCCGGCGGCGGGCGGCCGCTGGCGGCTGACCGGCAACCAGAAGGTCGGCCTCGTCCGGCTGCACACCCCGGCCGGCGAGGCGATCCGGCTCCACCTCCGCCCCAAACTGGCCGTAAGCGACCTGCTGTTCCTGCTCACCTACTCCCCGACCGACCCCTGGCACCCGGACGAGGTCACGGCCGCCACCGCGGACGACCTGCTGACCGCCGCCCTGGCCGGCCTCCTCGCCCGCACCGCACGCCGCACCCTGGACGCCGGAGTGCTGCACGGCTACCGCACGGTCGAGGAGGAACTGCCCCTGCTGCGCGGCCGGATCCGCACCGCCGACCAACTGCGCCGCGTGGGCATGCCGCTCCCGGTGGCCGTCCGCTACGACGACCACACCGCCGACATCGCCGAGAACCGCATCCTGCTCACCGCCCTGGATCTCGCCGCCCGGCTCCCGGGCGTCCCCGTCCGCACCAACCTTGCCCTGCGCCACCTCGCCGACCACCTCAGCGGCGTCCAGCCACTGCACCCCGGCGCACCACTGCCGCACTGGACCCCGACCCGCCTCAACTCCCGCTACCGGCACGCGCTACGCCTCGCGGAGCTGCTGCTGTCGGCGCGTTCCGTACGACCGGACGGCGAAGCGACCGTGACCGTGGACGGCTTCCTGCTCGACATGCCGAGGGTCTTCGAGCACTTCCTGGAGGCCACACTGCGCGCGGCCCTCTCGCCACTGGGCATCCGATGCGCCGCCCAGGAGGGCCACCACCGCCTCGACGAGGCCGGGCAGGTGCGCTTCCGGCCGGACCTGGTGCTGTACCGCTCCGGCCGCCCGGTCTCGGTCGTCGACGCGAAGTACGCCCACCTCGACGCCACGCCCCGCACGGAGCACATGTTCCAACTGCTCGCCTACTGCACGGCACTCGGCCTCCACCAGGGCCACCTGGTGTACGCGGCCGCGTCCCAGGGCTGCCCGAGCGCCCCCACCCACCACACCGTCCGCCGAGCCGGCATCACGGTCACGACCCACACCGTCGACCTGGCCCAATCCCCCGCGGCCCTCCTCAGGACGGTCACGGAACTGGCTGCACGCATGGTGATGTTCCGCCCTCATGAAGCAGGGGCATACACCAATTCCAACTCCTATCCCCCCACTGACACTTGAAGGAGCCTCCCCCATGCTCCGAGGCATCGACGTGAGCGCGTACCAGTCCTCGTCCTACGACACGGACGGCCTCTCCTTCGTCTTCATCAAGGCGACGGAGGGCCGCTCCTACATCAACCCCAAACTCACCGCCCAGACCAAACGCGCCCGCGACGCCGGCCTGGTCGTCGGCTTCTACCACTTCCTGTGGCCCGGCAACCTCTCCGCCCAGGCCGACTACTTCGTCAGCAAGGCCCCCGAGAAGGCGGGCGACATCCTCGCCGTCGACTGGGAGACGACGAGCGAGGGGACGCATGCGAGCAACGCGGAGAAGGATCTCTTCATCAGGAAGGTGAAAGAGAAACGACCGAACAATCCGGTCATTCTGTACTGCAATCGCAACTACTGGCTGAATGTGGACACCACCTCCTACGCCGGCGACGGCCTCTGGATCGCCGACTACGTCACCGCGGGCAAGCCCCGCATCCAGGCCAAGTGGCGCTTCCACCAGTACACGGACAACCCGCTGGACAAGAACGTGGCCAATTTCTCCAGCAAGGCCGCTCTGCGCGAGTGGGCGGAGAACGCCTGACGACGCTCGACAGACAGATTGCCCGAGCCGAGGCTGCTTCTCCTGGACGAACCGGCCACCGGCCTGGACCTGCCGGGCCGGGAGCTGCTGATCGAAGCGTTGGACGAACTGCGCCGGGGCCACCCCCGGCTGGCGACAGTCCTGGTCACCCACCACCTGGAGGAACTCCCGCCCGGCACCACACACGCCCTGCGGCCGCTGGACGGTGTCGATCCGGCGCCCGCGTTGACGAGACATGACGAAGGGGTGCCCGTCCGCCGGGCAGGCGGATGGGCACCCCTCCCACGCGTCACTTGTTCAGGTAGGACCAGAACTCGTCGAACGACAGCAGCTTGTCGCCGTTGAGGTCACGGCTCTTGATGATCGCCTCGGCGACCGCCTCGGTCACGTTCCAGTCGCCGCCCTGAGCCAGGGCGGTCCTGAACTCGGCGGCGGTGATGGTGCCGTCCCCGTCCGCATCGATGCGCTCGAACTGCTTGCGTGCTTCCTCGATGTCGATGTGCGCCACCGGTCCGCCCCTTTACTCGCGTTTTGCTCGCGTCTGTCGTGTTGTGCTGGCTTACTGCCGCAGGTCAGATTAACCGCCCGCCCGCGCCTCCAGCCCGGCGACCACCCACCGAACTCCACGCGGTACCCGGTGCCGGCGTCGGTGATCTCTGGGAGTGTGGGCCTTGCGACGGGTGACGACTCAGGACTCAGGGAGCGGGACGGGGGCGGCCGTGGCGGGGACCTTGCGGGAGATTCTGGAGGCGGCGGGGCGGGGTGTCTTCCCGCCCGAGGACGGCCGTACGACGGTGGTGCCCCAGCCCTCGGCCCGGAACGCGGGCGTCCTTGCCTTCACGGCACACTCCGTGGTCTTCACGGACGAGGATCCGGACTGGGTGTACGCCGCACTGCGCGACGTCGGCTGCGACGGGCTGGCCGCGGCGATGAATCCGCGTTTCCTGGCGGCGCTCATGGAGCGGACGGGGCGTGCGTCCGAGACCATCGACGCGGTCCTGGCCGGCTCCCCGCTGCCGGGTGAGCCGCCGCTCGCCCTGAAGGAGATCGAGGACACCGAACACCCCCGGGTGGTCTATGCCCGACGCCGGCGGGACGACGTACGCGCGTGGGCGGCGGAGGGTGGCGTACTGGTGACGGGGCGTGGGGTCGCGGGCCGCCTGGAGGTCTCGGTCGAGGTGGACGAGGGCGCACGGCACCGGGGGCTGGGGCGGCTGCTGGCGACGGCGGCGCGGCATCTCGTCACGGAGCCGCTGTGGGCGCAGGTCGCGCCGGGGAACGCCCGCAGTGTGCGGGCGTTCCAGGCGGCCGGCTACCGGCCGGTCGGCGCGGAGCTGCTGCTGCACGCCCGGTAGGCGTCAGCGCCCGGCTACCGGGGTCGGGCCGTCAGTGCCAGGCCTCGAAGTGCGGGTTGCTCAGGCAGTCGCTCATGATCTCGACCTTGGTGGCCTTGTCCACCGGGCAGGCGCCGATGACGTACGTCCGGTCGATGCCGCCGGGGAAGGCGACCTCCACCTGGTCGGCCCATTTGTGGGTGTCGCCGATGGTCTTGTTGACGTCGATGCCGCCGGGGGCGTCGATGTAGTAGTTCCAGCCCGACTTCCACCATTTCTTGTACAGGTCGTGGTCGTAGGTCGTGGAGACGTACGGGGAGCGCTGGTTGACGAGGACGTACTGCTCCAGGTCGTACTGTCCGTTGACGACGTCCCTGGGCTGGAAGCCCTCCTCGAAGACGATGTCCGGACCACGGCCGTCGGCCCGGTAGAGCGTGCCGCAGCTGGTGCGCCAGGCCGGGTCGGGGGTGATCCGGTCGACGTCGACACGGCGGTCGGCGGCGGCCTTGATCCTGTCGTCGTACTGGACGGGACAGGCTGCCGGGACCGGGGCGGCGGCCGCAGCGGAGGCAGGGCCGGCGACCCTGGCGGCGGCCGCGCGGGCCGGGGCGGGGGACTCGGGAGCCGTGGCGGCCGTCGTGGCGAGGACGGCCGCGAGGGACAGGACGGCGGCAGCGGCCCGCCGCCGCAAACGAGTTG
This sequence comes from Streptomyces sp. NPDC012935, assembly GCF_042900345.1. Classification (NCBI taxonomy): domain Bacteria; kingdom Bacillati; phylum Actinomycetota; class Actinomycetes; order Kitasatosporales; family Streptomycetaceae; genus Streptomyces; species Streptomyces sp. NPDC012935. Next base: position 28,056 of record NZ_JBIBBC010000007.1, on the reverse strand, counting down.
TGATCATGGGAAGCACGATCCCCGGCCCATGACGGCGCGCCGCGCATCGTCACCCGTACGGCGGCGTGTCCGCTGACCGCCGGTCAACTGCCCTCCTGTCAGCGGAAGATGCCCGTGTGGCCGAGGGAGTAGCGGCCCGGCTGCGGGTAGACGGCGAGGCCGTGGGGGCCGCTGCCGACGGAGATGCGGGCGAGCTGTTCGCCGGTGCGGGTGTCGATGGCGTACACCTCGGCGTCGTAACGCCCCGACAGCCACAGCACTTTGCCGTCCGCGGAGACGCCACCCATGTCGGGGCTGCCGCCGTCGGGGAGGTGCCACTTCTTGGTGATCTCGTTCTTGGTGAAGTCGAAGACGGAGACGGTGCCCTCGCCGCGGTTGGAGACGTACATCTCGCGGGAGTCGCGGCTGACGTAGAGGCCGTGGCAGCCCTTGCCGGTGGGCAGGAGGGTGGGTTCGGTGAACTTGTCGCCGTCCAGGACCCACATGCCGTGGGCCATCATGTCCGCGATGTAGAACCGCTTGCCGTCCGGGGAGACCTTGACGTCCTGCGGCATGGCCCCGTCGAAGGGCAGTTTCTGCTGTCCGACGACCTTCATCCTCTCGGTGTCGACCTTCAGCAGCTCACCGCTGAACTCGCAGGACACGATGAAGTACCTCCCGTCCAGGGAGAAGTCGGCGTGGTTGACGCCGTAGCAGGTGACCGGCTCGGTCTTGAGCCGCTTCATGGTGTGCGGGTCGCGGAAGACGAGTTCGCGGTCGAGGGAGGCCATGACGACCGCGTACTTGCCGTTGGGCGTGAAGTAGAGGTTGTACGGGTCGCGGACCTCGACCGCCTTGCCCGCCTTGCCGGTCTTCGGGTCGATGGGGGTGAGGGTGTGGCCGCGGTTGTTGTTGACCCAGAGGGTCTTCAGGTCCCAGGACGGGACGACGTGCTGGGGCTGGCGGCCTACGGGGATGGTCTCGACGATCTCGTACGTCTTCGGGTCGATGACGGAGACGGTGTCGGACTCGGTGTTCGGGACGTAGACGCGGGACGGGAAGTCCTTGACGACGGGGGAGAGCTTGTTGGGGCGGTCGGCGGCGTACACGTCCTTCGGGTCGAGTACGGGGGGCATGCCGGGCAGTCCCTGGACGGTGTCCTTCTTCGCCGGGGCGGGGATGGCGGCCCGGGTGCCGTGGGGGGCTGCGGTGGGGCGGCTCCTGTCCCTGGCGGAGTCGGTGCCGCAGGCGGCAAGGGCCACGAGGCCGATGCCTGCGATCAGGGTGCGGGACGTGAGGTTCATCGGCAGTTCTTCCGGGGGCTGGGAGGGCGGCGACTGCGACTATTTAATGATCACGGAGTCGGAAAATGTGTCATTTGCCCGATAGCGGGTGCACGCGGGTCGCCATCGCCCAGTTCGCTTTCGCCCCGCCGCCCCTACGCGCCCTCAAACGCCGGACGGGCTGGAATGCCGGAGCCGGTGCCAAGAGGCCCCTGGTACTCGGCGGCAGGGGCGCGCCGCCGTACTCGGCTCAACCGCCGGAGGCAACCGTCAGCGGTCCGCCACCCGCATCTCGAACCATGTCGTCTTGCCGCGCGGCAGAAGGTCCACGCCCCAGCGGTCGGAGAGCTTGTCGACCAGGAACAGACCCCGGCCGCTGATGTCCATCTCCTGGACCGGCATCAGGCAGGGCAGCCCCCGGGACGGGTCGCGGACCTCGATGCGGATCCAGCCGCGGCGACGGCGCATGCGCAGGCCGAAGACGCGGGCGCCGGTGTGGCGGACGGCGTTGCCGACCAGTTCCGAGACGAGCAGGACCACGTCCTCCGTCATCTTCGGGGTCAGGCCCCACTGGCGCAGGACCACGACCTGCGCCAGTCGCCGCGCCGTGGCGGCGGACTCCGGACGGGACGGGAGCGGAACCTCAGCCTCCGTGGGATTGCCGAACAGCTCCAGCGCCTTCGCAGCAGTTTCGTCCTCGACCGCCGGCGACCAGCGCGCCGCGGTCGCACGGCCGTGTCCCCGCGGCTGTTCGATACCCTCCAGCCCCGCCATGCCCCCATCATGGCCGCCCGCGCGGCGCTCCGGGGCCGTTCCGCAGGAATACATCCCCCGGAAGCGGTCATTCCGCAGAGCTCGGTTGGCATATGACGGGGGCAGTTCAGGGCTACCCACAGCCCACTTGGCCTGCAACGAAGGGTCCGTTGGAGGCAATCGACAGGCTTCCTCGCCAAGGCACGCTTAAGGCTGCCTTAAGGCTGCCATAAACCGCCCCATCGAGGGACGCCGGATCAGACGTCCTGTCAATTGCAAGTGATCCGGCGGAGTTTCAGAGGCCAGTTTCCCGACGGTCAGAGGAACTTGGCCTTACCCGGCCCCTCCTCCACGAAGCTCCGCATCCCCCGCTCCCGGTCCTCCGTGGCGAACAGGCCCGCGAACCAGCCTCGTTCCACCGCAAGGCCCGTCTCGATGTCCGTCTCCAGGCCCGTGTCGATCGACTCCTTCGCCGCCCGCAGCGCGATCGCCGGGCCCTGCGCGAGCTTCGCGGCCCAGGCGTGCGCCTCGGCGTAGACCTGGTCCGGCGCCACCACGCGGTCCACGAGGCCCAAGTCCCGCGCCTCGTCCGCCTTCACCATACGCCCCGTGAAGATCAGGTCCTTCGCCTTCGACGGGCCGATCAGCCGGGCCAGCCGCTGAGTGCCGCCGGCACCCGGGATCAGGCCCAGCAGGATCTCCGGCTGGCCCAGCTTGGCGTTGTCACCGGCGATGCGGTAGTCCGCGCACAGCGCCAACTCGCAGCCGCCGCCGAGCGCGTAGCCCGTCACGGCAGCCACCACCGGCTTCGGGATGCGGGCCACCGCCGTGAACGACTCCTGCAGGGCCCGGGCGCGCAGGACCATCGCCGCGTGGTCCATGGCCTGCATCTCCTTGATGTCCGCGCCCGCCGCGAACACCTTCTCCCCGCCGTAGATCACCACGGCCCGTACGTCGTCCCGACGGCCGGCCTCCTCGGCGAGCTCCTTGAGCCGGTCCTGGGTGGCGACGTCCAGCGCGTTCATGGGCGGTCGGTCGAGACGGAGGGTACCGACACCTTCGGCGACTTCGAGATTCACGGTCATGCCAGCAGGTTAACGGGGACTAACGGCTATCGCTGCGGTGCCGTCGATCACATCCGGCCGGGGGTCCGGGGGTTGCTTCCAGACAGGCACAGCACGGGGAGTATGGGGACCAACGCGGTCGGCCCCGGTGCCGTGCCTCGCGTCGAGGTCGTGCACCGGGGCCGTGTGCCGTCATGCGGGAGTTACGACTTCCACTTCTCCCACGACATGTTCCAGCCGTTGAGGCCGTTCTCCGGGGCCACCGTCCCGTCCGCGGAGTTCTTCACGACCACCACGTCGCCGATCATCGAGTGGTTGTAGAACCACGCCGCCGGGGTGTCCTTGCTCCAGGCGCCCTTGACGTCGCGCAGGCCGACGCAGCCGTGGCTGGCGTTGGTGTTGCCGAAGGCTCCGCCGGCCCAGTAGTTGCCGTGGATGAAGGTGCCGGAATCGGTCAGGCGGATGGCGTGCGGCACGTCCTTGATGTCGTACTCGCCCTCGTAGCCGACCGTGTCGCCGTTCATGCGGGTCTGGACGAACTTCTCGGTCATGACCATCTGGCCGTTCCAGGTCTCGTACCCGGGCGCGCCGGTGGTGACGGGGATGGTCTTCACGACCTTGCCGTCCTGCGTGACCTTCATCTTCTTGGCCTTGGCGTCGACGACCGAGACCTGGTTGCGGCCGATGGTGAAGGTGACCTTCTTGTCCTGCTCGCCGTAGACGCCGTCGCGGCCCTCGACGCCGTCGAGGTTGAGGTCGACCGTGACCTTCGTGCCGGCCTTCCAGTACTTCTCCGGCCGGAAGTCGAGGCGGTCGTTGCCGAACCAGTGGCCCTCGACCTCGACGGCCGGCTCGGTCTTGATGCTGATCGCCTTCTCGACGTCCTCGGGGCTGGTGATGCCCCGGTCGAAGCGGATCGAGAAGGGCATCCCGACGCCGACCTTGGAGCCGTCCTCGGGGGTGAACCGGCCGAGGAAGGTGTTCTTCGGGGTCAGGGTGGTGAAGTCGCCCTCCTTGGCCGCCTCCAGGCCGTCGGAGTCCTTGGCGACCGCGTGCACCGTGTACTTCGTGGAGGCGGCGAGGTGCGTGGACGGCGTCCAGGTGGCGCCGTCGCCGGATATCTTCCCGGCTATCGCGTTGCCCTTGGTGTCCTTGACCTCGACGTCCGTCAGCCTGCCCTTGGCCGCGGTCACCTTCAGCGCCCCGCTGGTCTCGACGGACTTGGCACCGTCGCCCGGGGCTATGGTCACCACCGCCTGCGACTTCCCGGCCTCCGCTGTGGAGGAGTCGCCGCCCTTGCCGTCACCGGCCCCGGAGTCCGATCCGCCGCTGCCACCGCACGCGGTGAGGGCGAGCAGCAGCACACCGGCCATCGCCGCCAGCCCCTTGCGCCCACGCCTCCCGCGCGCGTCAACCGACGCCCCCGATATCGGCCGCACGTTCAAGTCCTTCTCCCCTCCCCCGGGCCTGGTCAGGCCCGCGCGCCCGCGCATGTGCCACGCGCATCGGCGCATATTAACCACAAGGCCAGGGCGCCGACGCCGCGCGTTTGTCACCGTTCCGTTCCAACATCGACGGACGGCCGGCCGGTCGAGCAACCAACCCCCCTGTCCTGTTACTTCACCGCACTCCCCGCCTTCCACTCCTTCCAGCCCATATTCCATCCTCCGAGGCCATTGTCGGGAGCGACCTTTTTGTCATTGCTGCGGACGACCTCGACGACGTCCCCGACCAGGCTGCGGTCGAAGAACCAGCCCGCCGGCGTCTCCGACCCGCCGCCCTTGACGTCCCTGAGCCCCACGCATCCGTGGCTGACATTGCTCCGTCCGAAGATGGACGCGTCCGCCCAGTAGTTGCCGTGCAGGAAGGTGCCGGAGTTGGTCAGGCGCATGGCGTGCGGGACGTCGGGGATGTCGTACTCGCCCTTGCCGTTGGCCTTCTTGAAGCCGACCGTGGCGCCGTTCATCCGGGTCAGCTCCAGCATCTCGGTGACCACCATCTTGCCGTTGTAGGTGGTGGTCTTCGGGGAGCCGGCCGTGATCGGCACGGTCGTCAGCAGTTCGCCGTCGCGGCGGACCTCCATGGTGTGCTTGGCCGCGTCCACCACGGAGACCTGGTGCCGGCCGACGGTGAAGGAGAACGTCTTGTACTGCTGCCCGTACACCCCGGGCGCCCCTTCGACGTCCCGCAGCCGCAGCGCGACGGTGACCTGGGTGCCGGGCTTCCAGTAGTGCTCGGGACGGAAGTCGAGGCGGCCCGGGCCGAACCAGTGCGGGCGGATCTCCACGGCTGGCTCGGCGGTGACCTGGATGGCGCGTTCGACGGCGGCGCGGTTCTCGATCTCGCGGTTGAAGTCCAGCGAGACGATCATTCCGGTGCCGACGGTGGAGCGGTTCTCCGGGGCGACGTATCCGATGAACCGCTCCTCGGGGACGTACGTGGTGAAGGTCGTGTGCCGTGCGCTGCGGCGTCCCTGGCCGTCGACGGCCACCGCGTCGACCGTGTACTTGGCGGCCAGCGCGAGCCTGGGGTCCTCGGGCTCCCAGCGCCGGCCGTCCCCGGAGATCTGCCCGGGCACCGGGGTGTCCTGGGCGTCCTGGGACTTGACGACCTTCACCGACTCCAGGCGTCCGCTGAGTACGCGGACAAGCAGCGGGTCGTCGGGGCGTGCGCCCTTGGTCTCGTCGTCGGGCGTGACCCGGATGACGTCCTCGGGTGCCCGGGGTTTGCCCGGCATCCGGTCCACGCCACCGCCGTCCGAAGTGCAGCCGGCAGCACCGGCCAGCAGTCCTGCCCATGTCAGTACGGCGGCCAACACGGCCCCCGCGCGCCGCGCGCGCCCTTGTACGTGCCTCACGAAGACCCCAACGACCGGGGTGGCCCTGGGGAAACGTGAGTGCGAGCCCGGCGGTGGGCAGAACAGTGGGGAGGACGACGCGATGGGGAGCCGCGGACCGGGACACCGTGGGCTCTCTTTCCCTGTGCGTGGGGTCCATGAGCCGTGGGAGGCCGACAGGTGTCGAGCGCAGCCGAGCAGGAGGCGGTGGCCCAGGCGGTCGCCGCTGAGGAGGGGCGCCCGGCCGCCGTCGTGAACGGGCAGCGCAAGACCCCGGCCGTGCCGGTGTGGCCGGGCGCGCCGATGCCGCTCGGCGCCCGCTTCCGGGTCGGCCCGGACGGGGTGGCGGGCACCAACTTCGCGCTGTGGGCGGGGGGAGCGGAGGCCGTCGAGCTGTGTCTGTTCGACGCGCAGGGCAAGGAGACCAGGGCCCGGCTCACCGAGCTGACGCACGAGATCTGGCACGGCTTCGTGCCGGGTGTCATGCCGGGGCAGCGCTACGGCTACCGGGTGCACGGCCGCTGGGACCCGTGGACCGGGGGTCGCTGGAACCCGGCGAAGCTGCTTCTCGACCCGTACGCGCGGGCGGTGGACGGCGACTTCAGCCTGCCGCCCGAGGTGTACGGGCATGTCCGCGACTGGCCCCAGCAGCATGTCGCCGACACCGTGCGCGACGACCGGGACTCGGCGCCGTACGTCCCGAAAGGCGTCGTCGTCCATGACGACGCCCCCGAGGACGAGTGGATGGACGACCGCCGGCCGAAGACGCCGTGGGCGGACTCGGTGATCTACGAGGTGCATGTCCGGGGCTTCACCGAGCTGCATCCGGGGATACCGGAGGAACTGCGGGGCACGTACGCCGGTCTCGCCCACCCGGCGGCGATCGAGCACCTGGTGAAGCTGGGCGTGACGGCGGTGGAGCTGCTGCCGGTGCACCAGTTCGCGCACGAGGACCATCTGCTGCGCAAGGGCCTGCGCAACTACTGGGGCTACAACTCCATCGGCTACTTCGCCCCGCACGCCGCCTACGCCGCCTCCGGTACGACCGGGCAGCAGGTCGGCGAGTTCAAGCGGATGGTCCATGCTCTGCACGCGGCCGGGATCGAGGTCATCCTCGACGTGGTCTACAACCACACCGCGGAGGCGGGCGAGCTGGGCCCGATGCTGTCGCTGAAGGGCATCGACAACCGCGGGTACTACCGGCTGCAGTCGGACGCACGCCGGTACGCCGACTACACGGGCTGCGGCAACACGCTCCACGTCGTGCAGCCGCACGTGCTGCGCCTCATCACCGACTCCCTGCGCTATTGGGTGACCGAGATGGGCGTGGACGGCTTCCGTTTCGACCTGGCGGCGGCCCTGGCCCGCTCCATGCACGACGTCGACATGCTCTCGCCGTTCCTCGCCGTCATCGCGCAGGATCCGGTGCTGCGGCGGGTGAAGCTGATCGCCGAGCCGTGGGACGTGGGCTCGGGCGGCTATCAGGTGGGCGCGTTCCCCCCTCTGTGGACGGAGTGGAACGACCGCTACCGCAACGCCGTGCGGGACTTCTGGCGGGGCGCGCTGCCGGACGTAAGGGATCTCGGGTACCGCCTGTCGGGGTCGAGCGACCTGTACGCGTGGGGCGGGCGGCGGCCGTACGCCTCGGTCAACTTCGTGACGGCGCACGACGGTTTCACGCTGCGGGACATGGTGTCCTACGAGCGCAAGCACAACGAGGCGAACGGCGAGGGCAACCGGGACGGCTCGAACGACAACCGGTCCTGGAACTGCGGGGCCGAGGGCGAGACGGACGACGAGCGCGTACGGGCGCTGCGGCGGCGGCAGTTGCGGAACCTGCTGACGACCCTGTTGCTGTCGACGGGCGTGCCGATGCTGGTCGCGGGCGACGAGCTGGGGCGGACGCAGCGGGGCAACAACAACGCCTACTGCCAGGACAACGAGATCAGCTGGCTGGACTGGGGGCTGCTGGAGGACCCGGGCTGGAAGGCCCTGTTCGACCTGACCGCCCGGCTGATCGAGCTGCGCCACCGGCATCCCGTGCTGCGCCGCCGCGCCTTCTTCTCCGGACGGGCCCATTCGGCCGACGGCCTGCGGGACCTGGCCTGGTTCACCCTGCGCGGCACGGAGATGACGGAACGGGACTGGTACGCCCCCGCCGCCACGCTGGGCATGTACCTCTCCGGCCGGGACATCCCGGGCCGCGACGACCGGGGTGCGCCGATCCTCGACGACAGCTTCCTGGCCGTCCTGCACGCCGGCGACCGTCCGGTGACCTTCGTCCTGCCGGGGCCGCCGTGGGCGGAGCGGTACGAGGTGGTCGTCGACACCTCACGGGAGGAGCAGGGGGAGGCGCCGGGGGTGGAGCACCGGGCGGGGGCGGCCATCACGGTGCCGGCGCGGGCGGTGCTCTTGCTGAGGGTGGAGGCGTGACGGGCCAGGGCCTGCTGCGACAGTGGCCTGGCCGAGGATCCCCCGCTGATACGCCGTGGCCACCGCCGCCGCCCGGTCCTTGACGCCCAGCTCGGCGTAAGGATGCCGAAGATCTCACCCTCGTCGACGGTGAAGGAGACGCCGTGGCTCGAAGCGGCATCGGCCGATCGGTTGATGCCGCCCTACGCCCCCCGGTCCTCGGGCTGTACGACCCCTCGAACACGCAGGTCGTAGGACCAGCGGCCGATCGCGGACCGGCCAAAACTCGGTGGGCAGTGTCAGTGCCGATCCGTAGGCTCGCTGCTGATGGTGACGACACGTGCAACCGCCGAGGACAGCCCTGACCGATCCGAGCGATCCGACCGATCCGCCGTGCGGACGCTGTTGCGTCTGTGGCCGTACGTGCGGCCCGTGCGGGTGCGGTTGTTCAGTGCTGCCTTCGTGGCGATCGTCGCCTCCTGCCTGTCGCTGGTCATTCCGCTCGTCCTGAAGTGGATGGTGGACGGGCCCGTCGCGGACCGTGATCCGGCCGGGGTCTGGCTCGGGGCGCTGTATCTGCTCCTGCTCGGGTTCGCGGAGGCGCTGCTGTTCGGGGTGCGGCGGTGGCTGGTGGCCCGACCGCTGGCCGGGGTCGAGGCGGGGATGCGCGCGGATCTGTACCGGCACCTGCAGCGGCTGCCGGTGGCCTTCCACGACCGGTGGGCGTCGGGCCAGCTGCTGTCGCGGGGCACGACCGACCTGATGCTGCTGCGGATGTTCCTCGCGTTTCCGCTGACGTTCCTGCTGGTCAACGCCGTGACGATCCTCGTGGGCGTGATCATCATGCTGCTCCAGGACTGGACGCTGGGGCTGGTGATCCTGATCCCGGCGGTGCCCGTGATGGTCACCTGCGTGATCTTCGAGAAGCGGTACGCCACGGTGGCGCGCCGCGCGCAGGACCAGGTGGGCGATCTGACGACGGTCGTCGAGGAGAGCGTGCTCGGCATCCGGATCATCAAGGGGTTCGGCCGGCACCGCAGCCAGGCCCGCGCGTTCCGCGAACTGTCGCGGACCCTGCGTGGCACGGAACTGCGCAAGGCCCGGCTCCTCGCCACGATCTGGGGCGTCATCGTGACGCTGCCCGAGGTGGCCATCGGGGCGGCACTGGTGCTGGGCGCGATCCAGGTGGCGGACGGTCACCTGTCGGCGGGCACGCTGGTGGCCTTCCTGTCAACGGCACTCGCGCTCCGCTGGCCCGTCGACTCGATCGGTTTCCTGCTGGCGATGAGCCAGGAGGCGGCTACGGCGACCGAGCGGTACTTCGAGGTGATGGACGCCGAGCAGGAGCAGCCGGTCGCGGCTGGTACCACTGCGCCGGCCGCCACCGCTACCGGCTCAACTGGTCTCAAGGACAGGGGACTCCGCTTCCACGACGTCTCGTTCCGCTACCCCGACGCCCCCACCGGCTCCCCTCCCGTCCTCACCCGCATCGACCTCCACGTCCGCCCCGGCGAGTCCATGGCCCTGGTCGGCGCGACGGGCAGCGGCAAGACCACCCTCACCGCCCTCGTCCCCCGCCTCCACGAGGTGACATCCGGCCACATCACCCTCGACGGCAAGGACATCGCCGAACTGCCCCGAGACACGCTGCGCGAACTCGTCGCCGTCGCCTTCGAGGAGCCCACCCTCTTCTCGGCCAGCGTCGCGGAGAACGTGCTGATGGGGGCCTCGGCCGGCGCGGGAGAACCCGAGTTGGAGCGGGCGCTCGGCGTCGCGCAGGCCGACTTCGCGCACGCCCTGCCGCACGGCACCGGCACCCAGGTCGGCGAGCAGGGCCTCAGCCTCTCCGGCGGCCAGCGACAGCGACTGGCGCTCGCACGGGCGGTGGTCGGAAGGCCCCGCTTCCTGGTGCTGGACGACCCCTTGTCCGCCCTGGACGTGCACACCGAGGCCGCCGTCGAGGCCGCTCTGCGGGACGTGCTCGCGCAGACCACCGCCCTGATCGTCGCCCACCGCCCCTCCACCGTGCTCCTCGCGGACCGCGTCGCCCTGCTCTCCGGCGGCCGTATCGCCGCCGTCGGCACCCATCACGAACTGCTGCGCACGAACGCCGAATACGCCCACCTCATGGCCGGGACCGAGGAGGCCGACCGATGACGGCGACGACCGCCACCGCACCGGGCAGGGAAGAGCCGGACAAGGAAGAGCCGGCCGGGAAAGGGCCCGAATCCCCCCGGCCCGACGACCCCTTCGACCACGACGTCCTGCCCACTCCGCCGGGCGCCACCGCCGCCCTGCTGCGCTCCCTGCTGGCCCCGATGAAGGCGCGCGTCGCCGTCACCACACTGCTCCTGCTGCTCCAGCAGGCGGCGGTGCAGGCGGGCCCGCTGCTGGTGGCGTACGCGATCGACACGGCCGTGCCGGCGTTCCGCCGCGACGATCTCGGGCCGCTGGTCGCGGTCGGGGCCGGCTATCTGCTGTGTGCGGTGGTGTCCGGCGTGCTGCAGTACGCGTTCATCCTGCTCTCCGCCCGCGTCAACCAGGACGTGCTGCTCGACCTGCGCGGCCGTATCTTCCGCCACGCCCAGGCACTGAGCCTCGACTTCCATGAGCGCTACACGTCAGGGCGGCTCATCTCGCGCTCCACGACGGACGTGGAGTCCCTGCGGGAGCTGCTCGACGAAGGCCTGCAGGAGCTCGTCACCGTCATCCTCTCGTTCGTCTACATCTCGGCGATGCTGCTCTGGCTCGACCTCGGCCTCGGTGCGGTCGCCGTGGCCTCCTTCGCGCCGCTGTATCTCCTCGTACGGCTCTACCGGCGGCGCGCCGCGCGCGTGTACACCGTGCGCTCGACCGCGATCGCCGCCGTGATCGTGAAGTTCGTCGAGACGATGAACGGCATCCGCCCGGTGCGCGCCTTCCGCCGCGAGGCCGTCAACGACGCCGACTTCCGGGTCCTCAACACCCGGCACGAGCGGACGAACGGCGACGCGCTGCTGGAGATGGCCCGTTACGTCACCGGCTCCCGGCTCGTCGCCAACACGGCCGTCGCGGGGATCGTGCTGTGGGGTGCCTACCGGGTCGCGGGCGGCACGCTCGCCCTCGGCGTGCTGGCGGCGGCGGTGCTGTATCTGCGGCGGCTGTACGACCCGATCGACCGGCTCGGCATGTTCCTCAACTCGTACCAGTCGGCGGCGGCCTCCCTGGAGAAGATCGCCGGACTGCTCGCCCAGACCCCGTCCGTGCCCGAGCCGCAGGCTCCCCGGCAGCTTCCGGCCCTCGAGTCGGCACACCCCGGCCGCGAGGTCGTCTTCGACGGCGTCCGGTTCGGCTACCGCACCGGCGGCGAGGTGCTGCCCCGCTTCGACCTCACGTTCCCGGCCGGCCAGACGGTCGCGGTCGTGGGCTCCACGGGCGCCGGCAAGTCGACGCTGGCCAAGCTGCTCGCCCGCTTCTACGACCCCTCGGACGGCCGGGTCCTCCTCGACGGCGTCGACCTGCGCGAGCTCGCCGTGCCGGAACTGCGGCGTGGGGTGGTGATGGTGACGCAGGAGGCGTTCCTGTTCTCCGGCACGGTCGCCGAGAACATCGCCATCGGCCGCCCCGACGCCACCCGCGAGGAGATCGAGCAGGCGGCGAAGGCCATCGGCGCGCACGACTTCATCAGCTCGCTCCCCGACGGCTACGACACCGACGTACGCAAGCGGGGCGGCCGGATCTCCGCCGGTCAGCGCCAACTGGTCGCGTTCGCCCGGGCGTTGCTCGCCGACCCGGCCGTACTGATCCTCGACGAGGCGACCAGCTCCCTCGACATCCCCGGCGAACGGGCCGTGCAGCGCGCGATGTCGACTGTGCTGCACGGGCGCACGGCGGTCGTCATCGCCCACCGGCTGTCCACGGTCGAGATCGCGGACCGCGTGCTGGTCATGGAGCACGGGCAGATCGTCGAGGACGGCACACCTGCCGAACTCGTCGCGGGGACCGGCAGGTTCGCGGATCTGCATCGGGCGTGGCGGGACAGTCTGGCGTAGTCGAGCGGCACGAGGGACGACGAACGGGGTACGGGCACGATGATCGACGCGTACGAGGATCCGGGGACACCCGACTGCCGCGGCGGATGGCGATATCTGTGGTGGCTCGTCATGCGCCAGTCCATGCGGTCCGCCATGGGGGCGCTGATCTCCAGCGTGTGGATGGTACTGCTGGCGGCGACCCCGTACCTGATGTCCCGTGCCGTCGACGACGGGCTGGCGGCCGGTGACCAGGGCGCGTTGGCGGGGTGGACGGGTGCGCTGGTCGCGGTGGGGGCGTTCAACGCCTGGCTGAGCATCATGCGGCACCGCACGATGACGCGGGTGCGGATGGACAGCAACTTCCGCACGGTCAAGGTGCTGATCGGCCATGCGGTGCGACTGGGTGCCACGCTGCCGCGCCGGATCGGGGCCGGGGAGGTCGTCACGATCGGGGTGGGCGACGTCCAGACCATCAGCCAGTCCCTGACCGTCGTCGGCCCGGGTGTCGGCGCTGTCGTCGCCTATCTGGTGGTCGCCGGTCTGCTGGTGTCGGTGTCGGTGCCGATCGCCGTCGTGGTGCTGCTCGGGATGCCGCTGGTCGGCGTGCTCGTCGGGCCGCTGCTGGGGCGGTTGCAGGGCACGGAGACGGAGTACCGGGAGCGGCAGGGCGTACTGACCGCACGCATCGCCGACCTCGCGGGCGGCCTGCGCGTCCTCAACGGCCTCGGCGGCAAGGGCCTGGTGGCCGACGCCTTCCACCGCGACTCGCAGCGGCTGCGGGCCCAGGGCTACCGGGTCGGGGCGGTGACCAGCTGGGTGCAGGCGCTCGGCGTGGGACTGCCCACGCTGTTCCTGGCCGTGGTGACCTGGCTGGCGGCGCGGCTGGCCGCCCAGGGCAGCATCACCGTGGGTGAGTTGGTCGCGGTGTACGGGTATGTCGCCGTGCTGGTGGGGCCGGTGGCGTTCTTCATCGAGTGCGGCTACCAGGTCAGCCGTGGCGTGGTGGCGGCGCGGCGGGTCGTGGGGTTCCTGCGGCTGGAGCCCATGGCGGACACCGGCACGCGGGACGCGCCGGCGGAGCCGGCGACCCTGCACGACCCCACGTCCGGGGTGCGGGTGCCGCCCGGCCGGCTCACCGCACTGGCCGCCGCGCTGCCGGCCGACGCCACGGCCGTCGTCGACCGCCTGGGCCGCTACGTCCCGTCGGCGGCGACCTGGGGCGAAGTGCCCCTGAGCGAGATCGCGTTACCGCAGGTCCGGGCGCGCATCCTGGTCGCCGACCATGAGGCCGACCTGTTCGCGGGCACGCTGCGCGAGCTGGTGGCCGCCGGGTCCGCGGACCGGGACGAGCGGGCGATCACGCGAGCGGTGCACACGGCGGTCGCCGAGGACATCGTCCGTGGCCTCCCCGACGGCCTCGACACCCCGATCGACGCCCAGGGCCGCAACCTCTCCGGCGGCCAACGCCAGCGCGTCCGCCTGGTCCGCACACTGCTGGCGGACCCGGAGGTGCTGCTGGCGGTGGAACCGACGTCGGCACTGGACGCCCACACCGAGGCACGTGTCGCCGAACGCCTGCACACGACGAGACGGGGCCGTACGACCCTGGTGACGACGACGTCCCCGTTGGTCCTGGCCCGAGCGGACACGGTCCACTACCTGGTCGACGGCAAGGTGGCGGCCACGGGCACCCATCACGAGCTGCTGGAAGGGGAGCCGGGCTACCGGTCCTTGGTGGCCCGGGACGAAGACGCCGAGGAGCTTGCCAAGTGACGGAAGCCAAACGCCCCTCAGGGGCGCGGGGCAGTATCGACAAGCGGCTCCGCCGCGGGGCGCGACAAGCCACGAAGCACCCGCACCCGGCACGCAACCCCAAGTCCCGAGCTCGTAGCCGCACAACCCTCCCCATCGCCGAACGGCAAGACGTCCGCAGAGCCACCGCACGCCTGATCCGAGCCGACGCCCGCTCCTTCACAGCGGTACTCGCCCTGAACTCCCTCGCGGCGCTCGCCGGCCTGGCAAGCCCCTGGCTGGTGGGCCGCATCATCGACGAAGTCAGACGCGGCGCAGGCGTCACGACCGTGGACAAACTCGCCCTGGCCATCCTGACAGCCGCAGCGGCCCAGCTGTTGCTGGCCCGCTGGGCCCGCTACGTAGGCCACCGCTTCGGCGAACGCACCCTCGCCCGCGTCCGCGAGGAGTTCGTGAACCGCACGCTGGCGCTGCCCGCGTCGGTCGTGGAGCGGGCCGGCAGCGGCGACCTGACGGCGCGCGGCACCGCCGACGTGGCGGCCGTCGGCACCACCCTGCGCGACGCCGGTCCCGAGCTGCTCATCAACTCCGTACAGGTCCTGTTCCTGCTGGGCGCCGTGTTCGCGCTCGACCCCCTGCTCGGCGCCTGCGGTCTGCTCGGCCTCGGCGGCCTGTGGCCGGTGCTGCGCTGGTATCTGCGCCGCGCCCGCACCGGCTACCTCGCCGAGGGTGCGGCCACCTCGGACGTCGCGGAGATCCTCGCGGCCACCGCGTCCGGCGCTCGCACCGTGGAGGCGCTGCGCCTGGAGCGGCGGCGGGTGACGGCGAGCCGGGACGCCCTGGAGCAGTCCCGCCGGACCCGCCTGCACACGCTCTTCCTGCGCACGGTGTTCTTCCCGTCGGTCGAGATCGCCTATCTCGTCCCCGTGGCGACAGTCCTGCTCGTCGGCGGGGCACTGCACGCGCGGGGCACCATCAGCCTGGGCACCGTGGTCGCGGCGGCGCTGTACCTGCAGCAGATGGTCGGTCCGCTGGACGAGATCCTGATGCGGGTCGAGCAACTCCAGAGCGGCGGCGCCTCGTTCGCCCGCGTGGAGGGCCTGGCCCGCGCCCCGCAGGCGACGGACGCCGACTCCCCCACCCCCACGGACGACCGCATCGACGTGGCCGGCGTGCGCTACGCCTACGACCGCGGCGGCGAGGTCCTCAGCGATGTCGACCTGACCGTACGGCCGGGGGAACGGCTGGCGGTGGTCGGCCCGTCCGGTGCCGGCAAGACGACCCTGAGCCGGCTGCTCGCCGGTGTCGACGCACCGACCGCCGGCTCGGTGACGGTCGGCGGCGTCCCGGTCGTCGCGCTCGGCCCGGAGCAGCTGCGCCGTCAGGTCGTCCTGGTCACCCAGGAGCACCACGTCTTCCTCGGCACGGTCCGCGACAACCTCCGTATCGCCGAGCCCTCCGCCACGGACGAGGAGGTGTGGGCGGCCCTCACCGCGGTCGGCGCCGACACGTGGGTACGACAACTGCCCGACGGCCTCGACACGGCGCTGGGCGACGGCAGCCACGGCACGGACGACTCGCAGGCCCAGCAGCTGGCCCTTGCCCGCGTGGTGCTGGCCGACCCGCACACCCTGATCCTCGACGAGGCGACGGCACTGCTCGACCCCACGACCGCCCGGCACACCGAGCGCGCCCTGGCCGCCGTACTGCAGGGCCGTACCGTCATCGCCATCGCCCACCGCCTGCACACCGCGCACGACGCGGACCGCGTGGCCGTGATGGAGAACGGCCGCCTCACCGAGCTCGGCACCCACGACGAGCTGGTCGGGGCGGACGGGGCGTACGCGGCGCTGTGGCGGTCCTGGCACGGGGAGCGGCCCGCCTCGCCCGGAACGGCGCAGGCCTGATCAGGCGATCTATGCTCGATGCCAGCACTGTCCGCTTCTCCTGGGGAAGTCCGTTGAACTTCTGGTCGCTCTACCAGCACGGCTTCGCGCGCGTCGCCGCGTGCACCGGCCACACCGTCATCGCCGACCCGCACGCCAACGCGGAAGCGGTGCTGCGGCAGGCGCGCCGGTGCGCGCAGGAGGGCGTCGCCGTCGCCGTCTTCCCGGAGCTGGGCCTGACCGGGTACTCGATCGAGGACCTGCTGCTCCAGGACGCGGTGCTCGACGAGGTGGAGCAGGCGCTCCAGTCGGTCGTGGCCGGGTCGGCGGACCTGCTTCCGGTGCTGGTCGTGGGCGCTCCGCTGCGCCACCGCCACCGCATCTACAACTGCGCGGTGATCGTGCACCGCGGCCGGATCCTCGGTGTCGCGCCCAAGTCGTACCCGCCGAACTACCGGGAGTTCTACGAGCAGCGGCAGATCGCGTCCGGCGAGGACGAGCGCGGCGGGACGATCCGGGTCGGCGACGCTGAGGTGCCGTTCGGCGTGGACCTGCTCTTCGCGGCGCAGGACGTCCCCGGTCTCGTGCTGCACGCGGAGATCTGCGAGGACATGTGGGTGCCGGTGCCGCCGAGTGCGGAGGCCGCCCTGGCCGGCGCGACCGTGCTGGCCAACCTCTCGGGCAGCCCGATCACGGTCGGGCGGGCCGAGGACCGGCGGCTGCTGTGCCGCTCGGCGTCCTCGCGCTGTCTCGCGGCGTACGTGTACTCGGCGGCCGGTCTGGGTGAGTCGACCACCGACCTGTCCTGGGACGGGCAGACCATGATCTACGAGAACGGCGCCCTGCTGGCGGAGACGGACCGGTTCTCGCCCGACGAGCAGTACGCGGTCGCCGACGTCGACCTCGACCTGCTGCGCCAGGAGCGGCAGCGGATGGGCACGTTCGACGACAACCGGCGCACGCACGCCGGGCGCACCGGTGACTTCCGGCGGGTGGACTTCCGGCTCGACCCGCCGGCGGCGGACCTGGGTCTCAAGCGCCGGGTCGAGCGTTTCCCGTTCGTGCCGGCCGACGCCGAGCGCCTGGCCCTGGACTGCTACGAGGCGTACAACATCCAGGTCGCGGGCCTCCAGCAGCGGCTGAGCGCGATCGGCGGCCCCAAGGTGGTCATCGGGGTGTCCGGCGGGCTGGACTCCACGCACGCGCTGATCGTCGCCGCCCGGGCGATGGACCGTGCGGGCCGCCCGCGCAGCGACATCCTGGCGTTCACCCTGCCGGGCTTCGCCACCAGCGACCACACCAAGGGCAACGCCCACAAGCTGATGAACTCGCTCGGCGTCACCGCGGCCGAGCTGGACATCACGCCGACGGCGCGGCTGATGCTTCAGGAGATGGGCCACCCGTTCGCGTCCGGCGAGCCGGTGTACGACGTCACCTTCGAGAACGTGCAGGCCGGCCTGCGCACCGACTACCTGTTCCGCCTCGCCAACCAGCGCGGCGGCATCGTGCTCGGCACCGGCGACCTGTCGGAGCTGGCGCTGGGCTGGTCCACGTACGGCGTGGGCGACCAGATGAGCCACTACAACGTCAACGGCGGGGTGCCGAAGACGCTGATCCAGCACCTGATCCGCTGGGTCATCACCAGCGGCCAGTTCGACGAGGAGACCGGCGAGACGCTGGCCGCGATCCTGGACACGGAGATCAGCCCGGAGCTGGTGCCGGGCGAGGAGATGCAGTCGACCGAGTCGAAGATCGGCCCGTACGCGCTGCACGACTTCACGCTCTTCCAGGTGCTGCGGTACGGCTTCCGGCCCTCGAAGATCGCCTTCCTGGCCTGGCACGCCTGGCACGACCCGGACGCCGGCGCGTGGCCGCCCGGTTTCCCCGAGGCCAAGCGGGTGGCGTACGACCTGGCGGAGATCAGGCGCTGGCTGGAGGTCTTCTGCCGTCGCTTCTTCGCGTTCGCACAGTTCAAGCGCTCGGCGATGCCGAACGGGCCGAAGGTGTCGGCCGGCGGTTCGCTGTCCCCGCGCGGCGACTGGCGGGCGCCGTCCGACGGCAACGCGGCTGCGTGGCTGCGCGATCTCGCGCGCTTCGACGACTGATGCGTCTGATCCGTTTATCGAACGTGAACTCCCGGACAACGAACGATTTCTGGCCAACTTCCTGACGCGGTCCTGACAGAAACCGCAACCACCTGCCACTCTTCCCACGGCCGCGACACAGCAACCCCACAGCACCGTCACACCGCGGTGCCCGCGGCCGAGCTCCCGCACGCGCACGTCGTTCTGCGTACCACTTGCTCTGCCCGGACGGCCCACCCGCCGGCCGGTCTCCCCTGGCCGCGTGATCCGCGGCCGCGCAGAAGGAGTCAGTGTTGAGAGACAGTTCCTCCCACAGACGCACCTCCCACACGTCGCGTCACACCACGCACCGCCGGGCCGCCGCCGTCGCCCTCGTCGGCGTCTCCGCCCTGATCGCGGCGGCCGTCCAGTCGGGCGCCGCCACCGCAGCCCCGGAGAAGGCACCGTCGGCCGCGGGCAAGGTCATACCGGGCGCCGAGTCGGTCAAGCTGTCCCCCGCCCAGCGCGCCGAGCTGATACGCGAGGCCAACGCCGGCAAGGCGGACACCGCGAAGGACCTGGGCCTCGGAGCCAAGGAGAAGCTGGTCGTCCGTGACGTCGTCAAGGACGGCAACGGCACGGTCCACACCCGCTACGAGCGCACCTACGACGGCCTGCCCGTCCTCGGCGGCGACCTCGTCGTCGAGACGGCCAAGTCAGGCGCGACCGAGGCCGTCGTCAAGGCGACCCGGGCCGCCATCAAGCCGGCCACCACCACCGCCGCCGTTCCCGCCGCCAAGGCCAAGGAGCAGGCGCTGGCCGCGGCGAAGGCGGAGAAGGCCAAGAGCCCGGACGTCAACAAGGCGCCCCGCAAGGTGATCTGGGCCGCGAACGGCAAGCCGACCGTGGCGTACGAGACGGTCGTCGGCGGCTTCCAGCACGACGGCACCCCGCAGGAACTGCACGTCGTCACCGACGCCACCACCGGCGCGAAGCTGTACGAGTGGGAGGCCATCGAGACCGGCACCGGCAACACGGTCTACAGCGGCACGGTCACCCTGGGCACCACCCAGTCCGGGTCGACGTACAACCTCACGGACGGCGCGCGCGGCGGCCACAAGACGTACAACCTGAACCGCGGCACCTCCGGCACCGGCACCCTCTTCTCCGGCCCCGACGACGTCTGGGGCAACGGCAGCCCGTCCAACCTGGAGTCGGCCGGTGCGGACGCGCACTACGGCGCCGCGCTGACCTGGGACTACTACAAGAACGTGCACGGGCGCAGCGGCATCCGCGGCGACGGTGTGGGCGCGTACTCGCGGGTCCACTACGGCAACAACTACGTCAACGCGTTCTGGTCCGACAGCTGCTTCTGCATGACGTACGGCGACGGCTCGGGCAACGCCAACCCGCTGACGTCGATCGACGTGGCCGCGCACGAGATGACCCACGGGCTCACCTCGAACACGGCCGGCCTGATCTACAGCGGCGAGTCCGGCGGTCTGAACGAGGCCACCTCCGACATCTTCGGCTCGACCGTCGAGTTCTTCGCCAACAACTCCTCCGACGTGGGTGACTACCTCATCGGCGAGGAGATCAACATCAACGGCGACGGCACCCCGCTGCGCTACATGGACAAGCCGAGCAAGGACGGCGCGTCCAAGGACAGCTGGTACTCGGGCATCGGCTCGATCGACGTGCACTACTCGTCGGGCCCCGCGAACCACTTCTTCTACCTGCTGAGCGAGGGCAGCGGCACCAAGACGATCAACGGTGTCACGTACAACTCGGCCACGTCGGACGGCCTTCCGGTCACCGGGATCGGCCGGGACAAGGCGGAGAAGATCTGGTTCCGCGCGCTCACCACGAAGTTCACGTCCACGACCAACTACGCGGGCGCCCGCACCGGCACCCTCGCGGCCACCGGTGAGCTCTACGGCACCGACAGCGCCGAGTACAAGGCGGTCCAGGACGCGTGGGCGGGCATCAACGTCGGCTCCCGGCCCGGCGGAGGCGGCGGCACGTCCTTCGAGAGCGGAACCGACGTGGCGATCCCGGACCGGGGCGCGGCGGTCACGTCGCCGATCACCGTCTCCGGGCGGACCGGCAACGCACCGTCCAACCTCCAGGTCGCCGTGGACATCGTCCACACCTACATCGGTGACCTCAAGGTGGATCTGGTGGCCCCCGACGGTACGGCGTACACGCTGAAGGGCTACGGCACCGGCGGCAGCGCGGACAACCTCAACGCCACCTACACCGTGAACGCGTCCTCCGAGGTCGCCAACGGCGTCTGGCAGTTGCGGGTCCAGGACAACGCGGCCATCGACACCGGTTACATCAACAGCTGGAAGCTGACCTTCCCGTAGGCCAGTTGACGGTCTGACCCAGACAGGGCGTCGTCTCGGTGGGTTCAACTCCCGCCGGGACGGCGCCCGTTCACGTTTCTGAAACATTCACCCAACAGTCAAATCTTTGCCAACATCATCGCCCGCTCCTGACATGTACGCGCCCCAGGTGTCACGCTTCCCCCACCCGCCGCACCAGCACCACTGCACTTCCCCCACAAAAGGAGCTCGTGTGACCCCCCTCTACGCGCGTCGCAAGCGCACCACCCTGGCCATCGCCACCACCGTGGCCGCCGGGGCCCTCCTCACCACCGCGCTGACCACCGGTGGTTCGGCCGCAGCGGCCCCCGCAGGTGCCGGTACCAAGGCCGCCCCGCTCGCCGTACCGGTCGCGCTCGCCCCCGCGGCCCGCACCACCCTCATCAAGGACCAGCAGGCCAAGGCGGCCGACACCGCGGACGAAATAGGCCTCGGCACCCAGGAGAAGCTGGTCGTCAAGGACGTCGTCAAGGATGCCGACGGCTCGGTCCACACCCGCTACGAGCGCACCTATGCGGGCCTGCCCGTCCTCGGCGGCGACCTGGTCGTCCACGAGTCGGCGTCCGGCGCGAGAGCGGGCGTGACCAAGGCGACGAAGGCCACGATCAAGGTCGCCTCGCTGAAGCCGGCGATCACCGCGGCCAAGGCCGAGGGCCAGGCGGTCTCGCTCGCCAAGTCGGCCGGCTCGAAGAAGACCGAGGCGGACAAGGCCCCCCGCAAGGTGATCTGGGCCGCGAACGGCAAGCCGACCCTCGCCTACGAGACGGTCGTCGGCGGCCTCCAGGACGACGGCACCCCGAACGAGCTGCACGTGATCACCGACGCCGCCACCGGCAAGAAGCTGTTCGAGTACCAGGGCATCGAGACCGGCAGCGGCAAGAGCCTGTACTCGGGCACGGTCACGCTCGGCACGACCAAGTCGGGCTCGACGTACCAGCTCTACGACACCACGCGCGGCGGCCACAAGACGTACAACAAGGCCCGCAGCACCAGTTCCTCCGCCGGAACGCTGTTCACCGACGCGGACGACACGTGGGGCACCGGCAGCGCCTCCAGCTCCTCCACCGACCAGACGGCCGCCGTCGACGCGGCCTACGGCGCGCAGGAGACCTGGGACTTCTACAAGGAGACCTTCGGCCGCAGCGGCATCAAGAACGACGGCAAGGCCGCGTACTCCCGCGTCCACTACGGCAACGCCTACGTCAACGCGTTCTGGGACGACAGCTGCTTCTGCATGACGTACGGCGACGGCGAGGGCAACACCAACCCGCTGACGTCGATCGACGTGGCCGCGCACGAGATGACCCACGGCGTCACCTCCAACACCGCGGGCCTGAACTACAGCGGCGAGTCGGGCGGCCTGAACGAGGCCACCTCCGACATCTTCGGCACGGCGGTGGAGTTCTTCGCCAACAACTCCGCCGACGTCGGTGACTACCTCATCGGCGAGGAGATCGACATCAACGGCGACGGCACCCCGCTGCGCTACATGGACAAGCCGAGCAAGGACGGCGCGTCCAAGGACAGCTGGTCGTCCTCGCTGGGCGGCCTGGACGTGCACTACTCGTCGGGCCCCGCGAACCACTTCTTCTACCTGCTGTCGGAGGGCAGCGGCGCGAAGACGATCAACGGGGTGAGCTACAACTCCCCGACCTCCAACGGCTCGACGGTCACAGGCATCGGCCGCGCCAAGGCCGCCGCGATCTGGTACAAGGCCCTGACCGAGTACATGACGTCGACGACGAACTACAAGGCCGCCCGCACGGCGACCCTGAGCGCGGCGTCCGCCCTGTACGGCTCCACCAGCACGGAGTACAAGACGGTGGCGGCCGCCTGGTCGGCCATCAACGTCAGCTGACACCGCGCGTGGTTGCAGGGGCGGCACCCGGGAGGAAGGCATCCCCGGGTGCCGCCCTACGCTTGGGCCCATGTCCTTCACGTACGACGACGTCGGCGCGACCCGGGAGAACGGCTTCTGCCCGCCCGGCTTCCACCCCCTGCACGTGCGCAGCCGCATAGGCGAGGGCGAGGAGGTCTTCCGCAGAGCCTCCGAAGCGGTCATGACCTGGGAGATGCACCGCTCGATGGGCGTCGGCATAGAGGCGTCGGCCGACCGCGCGGCCCCCGAGGTCGACGTCACGGTCACCCTGGCCGGGCTGATCAGGGCCCCGTGCCGGGTGGTCTGGACGGCGGAGGAGTACCGCCGGGTGGGCTGGGCGTACGGCACGCTTTCCGGTCATCCTGAGTGCGGCGAGGAGGCCTTCCTCGTGGACCGCACGGGGGACGGGACGGTGTGGCTGACCGTGCAGGCCTTCAGCCGCGCGGCCAAGTGGTACGCGCGCGCGGGGGGACCTGCGACAAGGGGGTTCCAGCACGCGTACGCGCGACGGTGCGGCAGTGTGCTGCGGCAGCTGTGCGAGGCCGAGGGGGACTGAGGGACACCGCAGCCCCCCTCGACGACGTCACCGCAGCAGGACCCCCGCCGCCCCCTCACCCACATCCTGGGAAGGCACCGCCACCAACCCGAGCTCCGCACTCGACGCCAGCAGCCGATGCGCCGGCAGGATCCGGACGGTGTAGCCGTAGGGACCCGTCCGGTCCAGGGACAGCGGGCCCTCGTACACCCAGCGGCCCTCCGGGTCCGGGCTCCCCATCGGCTTCAGCGGCACCGTCGAGGCGTCCGCGATGCGGTCCTGTGAGTCGACGCGGCCAGAGACCGCCTGGACCTCGACGTCCTCCGGCCCGAGGTCGCCGAGGCCCACGCGGACCCGGAGGCTGAGCGTCGAACCGAGTTCCGCGGTGGGGGTCGCCGCCGACGTCTCCACGTGGTCGACCGTGACGCCGTGCCAGGCCGAACGCACCCGCGCCTTCCAGTCCGCGAGCTCACGCGCCGCGTCCGGCGTCATCGCGCGGTGGGCGTGGGCGGCCGGGGTGTACAGGCGCTCCACGTACTCGCGGACCATCCTGCCCGCCAGGACCTTCGGGCCGAGCAGGGAAAGGGTCTGGCGGACCATCTCGATCCAGCGGTCCGGCAGGCCGCCCTGGCCCTGCTCGTAGAACCGCGGGGTCACCCGCTGCTCCAGCAGGTCGTACAGCGCCGCCGCCTCCACGTCGTCCCGGTGGTCCGGGTCCGTGCCCGTGCCGTCCGCCGTGGGGATGGCCCAGCCGAAGTCGGGCTGGAACCACTCGTCCCACCAGCCGTCCAGGACGGAGAGGTTGAGGCAGCCGTTCAGTGCCGCCTTCATGCCGGAGGTGCCGCAGGCCTCCAGGGGGCGCAGGGGGTTGTTGAGCCAGATGTCGCAGCCCGGGTAGAGCTTCTGGGCCATCGCCATGCCGTAGTCCGGGAGGAAGACGATCCGATGCCTGACCCGCGGGTCGTCGGCGAACCGCACCAGCTCCTGGACCAGCCGCTTGCCGCCGTCGTCCGCCGGGTGCGCCTTGCCCGCCACCACGATCTGGATGGGCCGCTCCGGGTGCAGCAGCAGGTCCATCAGCCGGTCGCGGTCCCGCAGCATCAGCGTCAGCCGCTTGTACGACGGGACCCGCCGCGCGAATCCGATCGTCAGGACGTCGGGGTCGAGGACGCCGTCGATCCAGCCCAGCTCGGCCGTGCCGGCGCCGCGTTGCCGCCAGGAGGTGCGCAGGCGGTCCCGTACCTCCGTCACCAACTGCTCGCGCAGGTTCCGGCGCAGCTCCCACACGTCCTGGTCGGGGATCTCCGCGACCGCGTCCCAGCGGTCCGAGCCGCCGACGGTCATGGCGTCCTCAGTGCGCTGGGCGCCGATCTGGCGGGCGCCGAGCCGGAAGACCTCGGGAGCGACCCAGGTCGGGGCGTGGACGCCGTTGGTCACGGAGGTGATCGGCACCTCGTCGGGGTCGAACCCCGGCCACAGGCCCGAGAACATCTCGCGGCTGACGTTGCCGTGGAGCAGCGAGACGCCGTTCGCACGCTGCCCCAGGCGCAGGCCCATCACCGCCATGTTGAACAGGTTGGGCTCGCCGCCCGGGTAGGTCTCCATGCCGAGCTGCAGGATCCGCCCGACCTCGATGTCCGGGAGCTCGGCGTCGGGGCCGAAGTGGTGGGCGACCAGCTCACGGTCGAAGCGGTCGATGCCGGCCGGGACGGGCGTGTGGGTGGTGAAGACCGTGCCGGCGCGGACGGCTTCCAGCGCCGGATCGAAGTCCATGCCCGCGGCGCAGAGTTCGGCGATGCGCTCCAGGCCGAGGAAGCCGGCGTGGCCCTCGTTGGTGTGGAAGACCTCGGGTTCGGGATGGCCGGTCAGACGGCAGTACGTCCGGACCGCCCGCACTCCTCCTATGCCCAGCAGCATCTCCTGCAGCAGCCGGTGCTCGCTGCCGCCGCCGTAGAGCCGGTCGGTCACGCCGCGTTCGCCGAGGTCGTTCTCCTCGACGTCCGAGTCGAGCATCAGCAGCGGGACGCGGCCGACCTGGGCGAGCCAGACGCGGGCGTGCAGCTGCCTGCCACCGGGCAGGGCGATGGAGACCTGGGCGGGGGTGCCGTCGGCTTCCTTCAGGAGCGCGACCGGCAGCTCGTTGGGGTCCAGGACCGGGTAGTGCTCCTGCTGCCAGCCGTCGCGCGACAGGGTCTGCCGGAAGTAGCCGTGCCGGTAGAGCAGGCCGACCCCGATGAGGGGTACGCCGAGGTCGCTGGCCGCCTTGAGGTGGTCGCCGGCCAGGATGCCGAGGCCGCCGGAGTACTGGGGCAGGGCGGCCGTGATGCCGAACTCGGGTGAGAAGTAGGCGACGGCGGTGGGCAGTTCGGACGACTGGTCCTGGTACCAGCGCTCGCCGGTGACGTAATCGTGCAGGTCACCGGCGACCGCGGCCAGCCGACGCAGGAAGCGGCGGTCCTCGGCCAGTTCCGCGAGCCGCCCGGGCGACACGCTGCCCAGCAGCCGTACGGGGTCGTTGCCCGAGGCGGCCCAGCACTCGGGGTCGACGGACTGGAAGAGATCGCGGGTCTCCGCATGCCAGGACCAGCGCAGGTTTCGCGCCAGATCGCTCAGGGGCCGGAGGGGTTCGGGGAGCACTGGACGGACGGTGAATCGACGGATCGCCTTCACATTCCACCTCGGGCAGCGCGTGGCAGGGGGACCCACGGCGGTGTGGGTCCCGTCATCGCCACCGACAGTATCGGTATGCGGGGGTTCGCAACCACCGTGCGTTTTTGTGGGTGTCAAGCGCGGCGAACAGAGCGCGTACGTCCGGAAAAAGCCGCAACCTTTACGGATTCCGGGTGCCCGGTATGGCCGATTCCGCCCCCGTAGGCCTCCTTGTGGCGACTTCTCACGCCACGAGAGGCTGACTGGTGGCGCACCGGCCCGAACGGGGTGCACCCCGTGGTCCAGGGCTGTGGTGCGCCGAGTTGAGGAGGGGAACTCACACCATGGCACGGACGCGCACACGGCGTCTGCGCCGGGCCGGTGGTCTGACTGCGGTGACCTGTGTCGTCGCGCTTTCGGCCACCACCATGCCCGCGCACGCCGCACCGGAGGGACAGATACTCGGCGCCGGGGACCCCGGCTCCGTCAGCGGCAGTTACCTGGTGACGCTCAAGGGGGGAACGACGGCTCCGTCGGCGGCCGGAAAGAGCCTCGCCGAGAAGTACGGGGCGAAAATAAGCCATACCTACGGCACGGTCCTCAACGGCTACGCCGTCCAGGCCGACGAGAGACAGGCCAGGCGGCTCGCGGCGGACTCCAAGGTCGCGTCGGTCGTCCAGGACACCCGGGTGACCCTGGACCACACGCAGAAGAATCCGCCGTCCTGGGGGCTGGACCGCATAGACCAGCGGAACCTGCCGCTGGACAGGAGCTACACCTGGCCGGAGTCGGCGGGCAGCGGTGTGACGGTGTACGTGATCGACACCGGCATCCGCATCTCGCACAAGGACTTCGGCGGCCGGGCGAGCTACGGGTGGGACTTCGTCGGCGACGACAGGACCGCGAGCGACGGCAACGGCCACGGCACCCATGTCGCCGGCACCATCGCGGGCAAGCAGTACGGCGTCGCCAAGAACGCCAAGGTCGTCGCCGTGCGGGTCCTCGACAACGCCGGCGGCGGCAGCACGGCCGACGTCATCGCCGGAATCGACTGGGTGACCAGGCACGCAAAGAAGCCTGCGGTCGCCAACGTCAGCCTCGGCGGCTACCGCAACACGCAACTGGACGCCGCCGTACGCAACTCCATCGCGTCCGGCGTGACCTACACGGTCGCGGCGGGCAACGACGGGCTGCCGGCCGGCCGGTACTCCCCCGCTGCCGTGCGGGAGGCGATCACCGTGGGCGCCACCGACAGAAAGGACGCACGGGCGGGCTTCTCCAACTTCGGTTCGGTTCTGGACGTATTCGCCCCGGGCGTGTCCATCACTTCGGCCTCGTATGCAAGTGACACCGGCAAGGCGACCTATTCGGGTACGTCGATGGCGTCGCCGCACACGGCGGGCGTGGCCGCGCTCTATCTGGCCGGCCATCCCAGGGCGAAACCCGCGCAGGTGTCCAAGGCGCTGGTGGCACAGGCCGCCTCCGGCAAGGTCTCCTGGCGGGGGCTCGGTTCGCCGGACAAACTCCTGCAGGTACCGGGCTCATAGCGGCCTCTTCACGCCGAATTACCGGCACCGGCCCCGTTCTTGAGGAACGGGGCCGGTCTTGTGTGTAGACATACGCGTGAGTAGTTAACAAAGTGCCGGATTGCGTACCCGAATAGGGTGGGAAGGCTCCAGCGGTACACCCCACCCGTGCGCCCCCGGGCGCGCGCCGGAACGACCACGCAGGACCCACCTCCCCACAGCCATCCGCCCACCCAAGATGACGCGGACAGGAGCGGTCATGCCCGCCATGCACCACCAGTCGTCCTCACCCCCGACGTCGCGCACCGAAGCACCCCCAGCCCCCCGCACCGTCACCGCCGACCCCGGACCGCCGGCTCCGGAGCGACCCTCCGCGCACGACACGGCGAGCGGTGTCGGGCGCATACCCGTCCTCGACGTCCGCCCGGTCGTCCAGCACGGGCGCAGGCCCGCGAAGGCCGTGTCCGGCGAGACCTTCGAGATCTCGGCGACCGTGTTCCGCGAGGGACATGACGCCGTCGCCGCCAATGTCGTACTGACCGACCCGGACGGCCGGCCCGGCCCGTGGACGCCGATGCGTGAACTCGCCCCGGGCACCGACCGCTGGGGCGCCACCGTCACCGCCGGCGACCCGGGCCGCTGGACCTACCGGGTCGAGGCCTGGGGCGACCCGGTGGCCACCTGGCGGCACCACGCCCAGATCAAGATCCCGGCCGGGATGGACACGGAACTGGTTCTGGAGGAGGGCGCGCGGCTGTACGGGCGTGCGGCAGCCGAGATCCCCGGGAGCGAGGGGCGGTCGGTTCTCCTCGCGGCCGTCGAGGCGCTGCGGGACGTGAACCGCCCTGCCGCCTGGCGGCTGGCGGCCGCGTTGACGCCCGAGGTCGACGCGGTGTTGGGGCGGTATCCGCTGCGGGACCTGGTCACCGCCTCGGACCCGCTGGCCCTGCTGGTGGAGCGGGAGCGGGCCCTGTTCGGCTCCTGGTACGAGTTCTTCCCCCGCTCCGAGGGCACCCCCGAGCAGCCCCACGGCACCTTC
>NZ_JBIBBC010000006.1:457117-469775 GCF_042900345.1 Streptomyces sp. NPDC012935 | reverse complement strand
AGTTCTCAAGGAACGGACGCTTCCTTTGTACTCACCCTCTCGGGCTTTCCTCCGGGCGCTTCCCTTCGGTCTTGCGTTTCCGACTCTATCAGATCTTTTTCTCGATCCGATTTCCTCGGTGCTTTCCAGGTTCCCGCTCTCGCGTTTCCCTTTCCGGCGACTCCGACTTTATCAGAAGTTCCGGGCCGGATTGACCAGCCACTCTTTTCCGAATCATCGGGAGGGGCTTCTTGGGAATCGAAGTTCCACCGAAGCAGATAGATAGTCACTCTGCCTGGCTGGACTCGCATCCACTTCCAGGCAACTGTTCGAATCTACCTCCCCGCTAGCTCCGTGTCAACGGCTCTTGTGGGGCGAAGAGGAGACTAGCAGCTCAGCGGGTGTGCACGCACATCAGGCGGCGGTGGGAACCGCGGCGCTGCGCTCGGCGGCCTCGACGTCGCCCGTCTCCCCCGCGCGGGCGGCACGGCCGCCGAGGACATAGACGTATGCGAGGAAGGCCAGCTCAGCTGCGACGCCGATGCTGATGCGGGCCCAGGTGGGCAGGCCCGAGGGGGTCACGAAGCCTTCGATGGCGCCGGAGACGAAGAGGACCAGGGCGAGTCCTATGGCCATGCCTATCGCGGCTCGGCCCTCCTCGGCGAGGGCCGAGCGGCGGGTTCGGGGGCCCGGGTCGATGAGCGTCCAGCCGAGACGGAGACCGGTGCCGGCGGCGACGAAGACCGCTGTCAGTTCGAGGAGGCCGTGTGGCAGGACCAAGCCCAGGAATGTGTCCAGGCGACCTGCCGAGGACATCAGGCCGAAGCCGACGCCGAGGTTGAGCATGTTCTGGAAGAGGATCCAGAGGACCGGGAGGCCGAGGAAGACGCCGAGGATCAGGCAGAGGGCGGCGGCCCAGGCGTTGTTCGTCCAGACCTGGGCTGCGAAGGAGGCCGCGGGGTGGCTGGAGTAGTACGTCTCGTACTGGCCACCGGGGCGGGTGAGCTCGCGTAGTTCGCTCGGGGCGGCGATCGTGGCCTGTACTTCGGGATGGGCGCCGATCCACCAGCCCAGGAGCGCGGCGACCAGGGTGGACAGCAGCGCCGTCGGGACCCACCAGTGGCGCGACCGGTAGACGGCGGCCGGGAAGCCGTACGTCAGGAAGCGGGTGACGTCACGCCAGGAGGCGCGTCGAGTGCCTGTCACCGCACTACGCGCGCGTGCCACCAGCTGGCTGAGCCGGCCGGTCAGCTGCGGGTCGGGCGCGCTGGACTGGATCAGGGAGAGATGGGTGGCGGTGCGCTGGTAGAGCGCGACGAGTTCGTCGGCCTCGGCGCCGGTGAGACGGCGCTGGCGTCCGAGGAGGGCGTCGAGGCGGTCCCACTCGGCCCGGTGGGCGGTGACGAAGACGTCGAGGTCCATCTGGTTTTCTGCTCCCCGGCTGTTCGTCGGCGACTCGTCGTAGGCATCAGCTTGTCGTACTGCGGCGCGATGCGCCCTCAGCTTGGCAGACTGGCCATTCCAAGGGCAGGTCAGGGGAAGGACGTACGGCGTGAGTGAGCTGGTGACGGGTGAGGCGGTGGCGCTGGAGTTGCGCCCCGCGAAGCTGCCCAGCAGGGCCTTGGCCGTGCTGCTTGACCTGGCCGTGGCTGTGATCGCCTACATCGTCGTCACCATTGGCGTTGTGGCTGCCACCGCTTCCCTGGACGAGGCGGCGCAGACCGCGCTGTCGATCGCGATGTTCGTGCTGCTGCTGGTCGGCGGGCCGATCGCGGTCGAGACGCTCAGCCATGGGCGCTCGCTCGGGAAGCTGGCGTGCGGCTTGAGGGTCGTACGGGACGACGGTGGTCCGATCCGGTTCCGTCACTCGCTGGTGCGTGGCCTCATCGGCGTGATCGAGATTCTGATGACGCTCGGTGTCGTCGCTGTCATCGCCTCGCTGGTGTCCGCGCGCGGGCGGCGGCTGGGTGATGTCTTCGCCGGGACTCTCGTCGTGCGGGAGCGGGTGCCCCTCGCGCGGACGGGATTGGTTCCGCCGCCTCCGCCGTGGCTGGCCGGGCGGTTCTCGGAGCTTGATCTGTCGGCGGTTCCTGATGGTCTGTGGCTCGCCATTCGCCAGTACCTGACGCGGATGCAGCAGCTCGACCCGCAGGTCGGCTGGAGCATGGCGGAGCAGTTGGCCACGGACCTCGCGGCGCGTACGGGAGCTCCGGCGCCGCAGGGTGTTCCGCCGGCGGCGTATCTGGCGGCGGTTCTGCAGGAGCGGCAGGCGCGGGAGGCACGGCGGGCCTTCAGCCACGGGTCGTTCGAGGGTGGTGCGCACTCTGTGAGTGGTGCGGGGGCTGGGGTTGGTGGGCCTGGCCCGTACGGTCCACCGGTTGTGCCGACCGCCGCTGCGGCGCCTCCGACTTCCCCGTACGGGGCGGAAGGGGATCGTTCCCCGGCGTCGGATGACGCAGTGCGGCAGGCGCCGGCGCCGCAGGACCCTCCTGCGGACGACCGGCCCGCCACAGGCTTCGCCCCGCCGGCCTAGGTCCTCACGGGCAGGGGGCCGTCCCTCAAGCGAACGTCGACGGCGGCGATTTCAGGTCCTCCAGCTCGATTCCGGGTGCCGCGAGGACCACGTCGCCCGCGATGTGTACGGCGTGCTGCTCGCCGGTGTCCAGGGCTGTGACCTGGTATTCGTCCACGGTCAGGGGGCCGTTGTCAGTGGCGTGTGTTTCGCTGTTCACCAAGGCCCAGGACTGGTCCACGGTGCGGGGGGCGAGGACCGGGTCCGTGAAGGCCAGGAGGCGTACGCGGGTTGCCAAGGCGGAGGGGGTGAGACGCAGGAGGCGAGTGGTGGCGATGAGGAACGCGGGGGAGGTCCCTGTGAAGGCATGGGCGCGCACATTGCCTTCCGTGGCCTGAGCCCCGGTGGGGTCGGTACGGACCCAGGTGACGCCGTCGATGGCGGCACCGCGTACTTGCCAGCCACCGGCGTGGAGTTCGAGACGGATGGGGCGGCCGAGTTCGTCCAGGGCGAGATCGACGGAACCGCTGTGATCGCCCGCGGGGGTGGTCAGCTGGGAGACGTAGCGCCAGCCGGACGGGCCGGGGGCGCAGTGGAAGTGCTCTTCTGCGAGGGGGGTGTGATCGTGCGGATCGTGGAGCGAATAACGGCCGCGGGGCATCGGGGTCCTGGGTCTTGACGGGCTGGTCCGCCCACGCGGGCCACGGGGGTCGCGCGGGCTGAAGGGCCGCACGGGCCAAAGGGGCAGGCCCCCGGCACGGGGGTGCGGGGGCCTGCCTCGGAGGATCTGCTGCGACGGAGCGCGTCGCCGGCTGAGCAGCAACCCGGTTCGGCAGCGGCTCAGCGGCGGCTCGGCTCAGTAGCGGTAGTGGTCCGACTTGTAGGGGCCCTCGACCTCGACGCCGATGTACGCGGCCTGCTCGGGGCGGAGCTGGGTCAGCTTCACGCCGAGCGAGTCCAGGTGCAGGCGGGCGACCTTCTCGTCCAGGTGCTTGGGCAGCGTGTACACACCGATCGGGTAGGCGTCCGGCTTGGTGAACAGCTCGATCTGGGCCAGCGTCTGGTCCGCGAAGGAGTTGGACATCACGAAGGACGGGTGACCGGTGGCGTTGCCCAGGTTCAGCAGGCGGCCCTCGGAGAGGACGATCAGCACCTTGCCGTCGGGGTAGGTCCAGGTGTGGACCTGCGGCTTGACCTCGTCCTTGACGATGCCCGGGGTCTTGGCGAGGCCGGCCATGTCGATCTCGTTGTCGAAGTGGCCGATGTTGCCGACGATCGCCTGGTGCTTCATCTTGGCCATGTCCGAGGCCATGATGATGTCCTTGTTGCCGGTCGTGGTGATGAAGATGTCGGCCTTGTCGACGACCTCGTCGAGGGTCGTGACCTGGTAGCCGTCCATCGCCGCCTGCAGGGCACAGATCGGGTCGATCTCGGTGATGATCACGCGGGCGCCCTGTCCGCGCAGGGACTCCGCGCAGCCCTTGCCCACGTCGCCGTAGCCGCAGACGACCGCGGTCTTGCCGCCGATCAGGACGTCGGTGGCGCGGTTGATGCCGTCGATCAGGGAGTGGCGGCAGCCGTACTTGTTGTCGAACTTCGACTTGGTGACGGCGTCGTTCACGTTGATCGCCGGGAACAGGAGGACGCCGTCGCGCTGCATCTCGTACAGGCGGTGGACACCGGTCGTGGTCTCCTCGGTCACGCCGCGGATCTCGGAGGACAGCTGGGTCCACTTCTGCGAGCCGTCAGTGATGGTGCGGTGCAGGAGCTCGAGGACGACGCGGTGCTCGTCGGAGTCGGCGGTGTCGACTGAGGGGACCTTGCCGTCCTTCTCGTACTCGACGCCCTTGTGGACGAGGAGGGTGGCGTCACCGCCGTCGTCCAGGATCATGTTCGGGCCGCCGGTGGGGGTGTTCGGCCAGGTCAGCGCCTGCTCCGTGCACCACCAGTACTCCTCCAGGGTCTCGCCCTTCCAGGCGAAGACCGGGATGCCCTGGGGGTTGTCGGGCGTGCCGTTCGGGCCGACGGCAATCGCGGCGGCGGCGTGGTCCTGGGTGGAGAAGATGTTGCAGGACGCCCAGCGGACCTCGGCGCCGAGGGCGACCAGGGTCTCGATGAGGACGGCGGTCTGCACGGTCATGTGCAGGGAGCCGGTGACGCGGGCGCCGGCCAGGGGCTGCGCCTCGGCGTACTCCTTGCGGATCGCCATCAGGCCGGGCATCTCGTGCTCGGCGAGGGTGATCTCCTTGCGGCCGAAGTCGGCCAGGGAGAGGTCGGCGACCTTGAAGTCCTGTCGGTTCTCGACAGTCGTCATTACGAGCTGCTCCTCGGGGTTGGGTCGAGGGTGGGTACGGCTGGTCTGCACGGCGGCGGACACCGGGGTGCCCGAAGAGGACACAGGCATGCCCGCGTACGCGCAGCGCAGTCCGTCGGAGGCCCTCTCTCCCTCGGCCGGTCCGTGTCGGGACCGCCCGACCGCCATCAGCAGCGACGTCTGGCTCTGTCCCAAGCTACACCGGGACGCCCGGGAGCCACAGCGGGGAGGCCTGGGCGTTCTCGGCCGTCTCGTCCGGCTCCGTACAGATCGCGCCATCGAGGCGCCCCGGGGGCGGGAGGGCGGCGGCGAGTTCACGGTCTGCGGTGGGGGCGGGGGTGGGGCGGGGGCGGGGGTGCTGTGCGGGAGCGATAACAGGACACCAACGAACCGCTCGCATGAGGCGGCAAACCGGGGCGAACAGCGACTTTCGCCCCTTTGAGGCTGCGGCCAGGTGGTGCAGGATGCCCAGGAGATCTGAACAACTGATCGATCTTGCGGGGCGTCCGGGACGGCGGTCCGCTCGAACAAAGGCGTTAGGAGATCGACGTGACCAGTCCGGCCGGCCCTCCCCCCACGGGCGGCGGAAGCGGCGAGCAGAAGCGGTTGAAGCTGCTCGCGGTGACCGCATGCCCGACCGGCATCGCGCACACGTACATGGCGGCGGAAAAGCTCGCGCAGGCTGCCGAGAGCCGCGGTATCGACATGAAGGTGGAGACCCAGGGATCCATCGGGGCTGAAAACGTCCTCGATGACAACGATGTCAACACCGCGGACGGCGTCATCGTCGCCGCGGACAAGGACGTGGACCTGAGCCGTTTCGCGGGCAAGCGGGTCCTCACGGTCGGGGTGGCCGAGGGCATACGCCACCCCGAGCGGCTGATCGAGCAGGTGCTGTCGGCGCCCGTGCACGAGGCCGGGGCGGTCACCGGGGCCTCGGGGGCCGGCGGTGGCAAGGAGCGCAGCGTCGGCTACAAGGCGCTGATGAACGGGGTCAGTTACATGATCCCGTTCGTCGTGGTCGGCGGGCTGCTGATCGCGATCTCGCTTTCGCTCGGCGGGCACACCGACCCGTCGGGCGGCCTGGTCATCCCGAAGGACTCCTTCTGGATGGACGTGAACAACATCGGCGTCATCGGCTTCACGCTGATGGTGCCGATCCTGTCCGGTTACATCGCGTATGCCATCGGGGACCGCCCCGCGCTCGTGCCGGGCATGATCGGTGGCTGGATCGCCAACACCGGGGAGTTGTACGACTCCAAGGCGGGCGCCGGGTTCATCGGGGCGATCGTGACCGGGTTCCTCGCCGGGTATCTGGTGCTGTGGATCAAGAAGGTCAAGGTTCCGAAGTTCGCGCAGCCGATCATGCCGATCATCGTGATCCCGATCGTGGCGACGACGGCGCTCGGGCTGTTCTTCATCTATGTCATCGGCAAGCCGATCTCCTGGGTGTTCGAGAACCTGACCGACTGGCTCAGCGGGATGACCGGCACGAGCGCGATCCTGCTCGGCGCGATTCTCGGGCTGATGATCGCGTTCGACATGGGCGGGCCGGTCAACAAGACGGCGTTCCTGTTCGGCGCCGGGCTCATCGCGACCGGCAACCAGACGGTCATGGGCATGTGCGCGGCCGCGATCCCGGTCATGCCGTTGGGTCAGGGCCTGGCCACGCTGATTCGCAAGCGGCTCTACACCGAGCAGGAGCGGGAAACGGGGCTCGCCTCGCTGTTCATGGGCTGCTTCGGCATCTCCGAGGGCGCAATCCCGTTCGCCGCGGCACGGCCGGCGCAGGTCATCCCGGCCAACATGGTCGGCGGCGCCGTCGCCGGTGCCGTCGCCGGAGTCGCCGGCGTGCAGGACGCGGTGCCGCACGGCGGGCCGATCGTGGCGGTGCTGGGCGCGGTGAGTGGCGTGCCGATGTTCTTCGTGGCCGTGGTGATCGGCACGGTCGTCACCGCGCTGACGACGGTTGCCCTGGTGGACGTCAGTGAGCGCAGGAGGCGCGGGGAGGCTCTCGTCGGCACGGGTACGTACACGGGTACGGGCACGGGCACGGCCGGGCTTGAACCCGCGCTGGTCGGTGCGGGTGCCGGAGTGCCGGGCGCCGGCGCCGCTGCCGTCGTGGCTCAGGCTGCCGTACGTGAGGCGGCGGCGACCGGCTCGAGTACATCGCCAGCGGGGTCGCGGGCAACGTCCACAGGTGCCGCGGACGAGACCGCAGCCGACGATGCCCCTGCCGAGGTCCTCTCCGGCCACCTCACCGAGCAGACCGTGAAGCTGCAGCTCGACGCCGCCGACAAGGAGTCGGCGATCCGGGAGATGGCTGAGCTGCTGGCGGGGACCGGCAAGGTCACGGACGTGGACGAGCTGGTGGCGACCGCGCTGCGGCGCGAGGCGCAGGGCACGACCGGACTCGGTGAGGAGATCGCGATTCCGCATGCCAAGACCGATGCGGTGACCGCGCCGGCCGTCGGTTTCGCGCGGTCCGTGCAGGGCGTCGAGTGGGAGTCGCTGGACGGTACGAAGGCAAGGCTGGTGTTCATGATCGCCGTACCGGAGGCGGCCGCGGGCGACGAGCATCTGCGGATTCTGTCGCTGCTGTCGCGGAAGCTGATGGACGCCGGGTTCCGGGAGCGGCTGCTGGCTGCGACGGACGAATCGGCTGTCCTGGAGGTGTTGCGCGAGGTCGGGTAGCCGCGCGACCGGGTCCGCGTCCGCAGCGAGGGCGCGGGCCCGCCCAGCCCTGTCACAGGCGGGCGCTACGCTCTGTGACCGCGGATGGTCCGCATGGGGAGGGGCACGATGTCAGGCAGAGGGCGAAGGCTGGGAATCGCAGCCGTCGTAGTGGGGCTGGTGGGGGTGCTGTTGGGGCTGGGCGGCTTCGCCTACGCGCAGCATGCCTTCGGCGGCTCGGTCATTTCGAGCGAGAGCATGTCGCCGACGTACGGACCGGGCGACCGGATCTTCTACGAGCGGGGCGACGGGAGCGAGGTGCGGCGCGGAGATGTCGTGGTGTTCTCGGCGCCGGACCGGTACGGCTTCGACGCGTTGGTGATGGCGCGGGTCATCGGCGTCGGCGGCGACCGCGTGACGTGCTGCACGGGGACAGGCGCGGACACACGCGTCTCCGTCAACGGAAAGCCACTGCACGAGCCGTATCTGAAGAGCCCGGAGGCCAGCATTGGCTTCGCCGAGGCCTCCTACGACGTGCGGGTCCCCGAGGGGCGGCTGTTCCTCCTGGGCGATCACCGTGCGAACTCCCGTGACTCGCGGGCATTCCTCGACGACCAGGGCGGGACGCTTCCGGGGTCCGCCATCCGGGGGCGCGTGCTCGAGGACTACACCGTGCCGACCGCCCTCGGAACGGCGATGCTGCTCGGGGTGCTGCTGGTGCTGGTCGCGGTCGGTCTCGGGATCGCCGCCGTGGTCGTACGACGGAAGGCGCGGGCCATGACCCCGCCCCCGCCGCCGTGGGCGGTGGTCTGAGTCCGCGGCCGCGGACGAAACCACATGGGGCCCGCCGAGTCACTCGGCGGGCCCCATGGCCGTAACGGGCAGTCCCCTGCGGAACGTCAGTGACCGGCGTCGTGTGGTGTCGGGCCGCCCGGCGCTGCCTCGCGGTCGGCGCCCTTGGCCGCTTCGGCCTCGCTGTAGATGTCGGGCTCGAGGTAGATCACGCGGGCGATCGGGACCGCCTCGCGGATGCGGGCCTCGGCGGCGTCGATGGCGGAGGCGATCTCGGCGCCCGTGTCCCCCCGCGGGACAGCGATCTTGGCGGCGACCAGGAGTTCCTCGGGGCCGAGGTGGAGCGTGCGCATGTGGATGACGCGGGTGACCACGTCGCCGTCGACGATGGCGGCCTCGATCTTGTGCTCGTCCTCGGCGCCCGCGGCCTCACCGAGCAGCAGCGACTTGGTCTCGATGGCCAGGACGACCGCGATCAGGACGAGCAGGACGCCGATGCAGACGGTGCCGATACCGTCCCAGACGCTGTCGCCGGTCAGCAGGGCCAGGCCGACGCCGCCCAGGGCGAGGATCAGGCCGACCAGCGCGCCGAGGTCCTCCAGGAGGACGACGGGAAGTTCGGGAGCCTTGGCGTGGCGGACGAACTCCTTCCAGGACTTCCTGCCCCGCAGGACGTTGGACTCCTTGATGGCCGTACGGAAGGAGAAGCTCTCGGCGATGATCGCGAAGACGAGAACGCCGACCGGCCAGTACCAGTGCTCGATGTCGTGCGGGTGCTTGATCTTCTCGTAGCCCTCGTAGAGGGCGAACATGCCACCGACGGAGAACAGGATGATCGAGACGAGGAAGGCGTAGATGTAGCGCTCGCGGCCGTAGCCGAAGGGGTGCTGCGGGGTGGCCTCGCGCTTGGCCTTCTTGCCGCCGACCAGCAGCAGGGCCTGGTTGCCGGAGTCGGCGAGCGAGTGCACGCCTTCGGCGAGCATCGACGACGAGCCGCTGAACGCGAACGCGACGAACTTCGCTGCCGCGATCGCGAGGTTGGCGGCGAGTGCCGCCACGATCGCCTTGGTACCGCCTGACGCGCTCATGTGTCGCGTTGTCCCTTCGCCTTCGTCTTCGTACGCCTGTACATCCTGATGCCTGTACACGCGTATGCCTGTACGTCCGTACGCCGTTCAGGGCGTCGCCGAGGGGGCGTGCGACCCTCGTTCGGCTTTGCCCGTCCTTTGCCGGTGGGCCATTGTTGCAGCCCGGTCCGACAACGGCGCGCCGGGTCTTCGAATGCCCTCGGTCAGGCGACGACCGTGGCGCGGAAGACCGTACCGGCACCGGACACTTCGGCCTTTTCGCTCGCCGGTACGAAGACGGACCGGCCGGGCGTCAGCTCGTGCTCGCCGATGCGGACCGAACCCGCCGTGCAGAGCAGGATCTGCGGGGTCGCGCGCGTGAGGTCGTGGGCGACGGTGCCCTCCGGGAGGACGTACCGGGAGAGCCGGAACTCGTCGATCGGGGTCTCGTAGACCTCCTCGCCGTCCGGGGACGCCTCCGGGCGCAGTACGCCCGCGTCACCGGCCTCGAAGCGGACGACGCGCAGGAGTTCGGGGACGTCGACGTGCTTGGGGGTCAGGCCGCAGCGCAGGACGTTGTCGGAGTTGGCCATGATCTCGACGCCCAGGCCGCTGAGGTAGGCGTGCGGGATGCCGGCGCCGAGGAACAGGGCCTCGCCGGGCTGCAGGCGGACGTGGTTGAGAAGCATGGCGGCGATGACGCCGGCGTCGCCGGGGAAGTGGTGCGCGATGTCGGCGTACGGGGCGTACGCGCCGCCGAGGCGGGAGCAGGCGGCCGCGGCTTCGGCGACGGTGCGGGCCATCTCTTGCGGGTCGGCGCTGAGGATCGCGGTGAGCACCTCGCGCAGGGCCGCGTCCTCGGGGTGGGCGTGCAGCAGGTCGACGTACGGCTTGAGGGAGTCGACGCCGAGGCCGTCCAGCGCGTCGGCTGCCTCGACGGGGTCGCGGAAGCCGCACAGGCCGTCGAACTCGGTGAGCGCGCAGATCAGTTCGGGCTTGTGGTTGGCGTCCTTGTAGTTGCGGTGACCGGCGTCGATCGGGATGCCCCGGCGCTCCTCGTCCTCGTAACCCTCCTTCGCCTGCTCCAGGTTGGGGTGCACCTGGAGGGAGAGCGGGGCTCCGGCGGCGAGGATCTTGAGGAGGAAGGGCAGGCGGGGGCCGAACTTCGCCACCGCCGCGGCGCCCAGCTCGCGCTCCGGGTCGGCCTCGATGACCTCGACCAGCGTGCCGCGCTCGGTGCGCGAGGGCGCGCCCGGGTGTGCGCCCATCCACATCTCCGCCTGCGGTTCGCCGGTCGGCTCGGTCCCCAGGAGCTTCGGGATCGCGGTGGTGGAACCCCAGGCGTAGGGGCGGACGGTGTTGTCGAGGCGGTCCATGCGGTTGTCTGCCTGCTCTCTGCGGGTAGGCGGGTTCTCTTCGTGGTGGTCGCCTGTTCGCCTTGTGTACGCCCGCCGGTTCCTGCGGCGCGCGGCTGCCAGGGCCCCCTGGGACAGATCAGGCTCCCGAAGCGAGCGCCAGGTAAACGGCGGCGAAATCCGTGATGGCGATCAGTTCCGCGAGGGTCTCCAACTCGCCGCCTGCCTCCGGCTCCAGCTCGCTGATCGGCGTGTCATGGCTCAGGGCCAGGTCGCGCGCGGCAGGAGCGGCGGTGAGGCCACCGATCGGACGGTCGCGCAGCAGGACCACGCGCGCGTGCAGGGCCGGTGTCTCCTCCACGCGATCGCGGAAGAAGTCGTCGGGGTCGGCGCTCGCAGCGAGCCTGCCGGCGAGCAGGGCGCTGTGCGCGGCGAGCGCCTCGGGCAGTTCGGCGACCACTGCGGGGTGGCCGGAGAGCTCGGCGAGCGCGGCGGCGAAGCGGCGGCCCGCCGGGCCGGCGGAGACGCCCTCGGTCCAGATCAACGGGAGCGAGTCGGCGAGTTCCGCGGCCAGCGTCTTGGCGGGGTTGCTGTAGGTCGCGATGGCGGGCCCGCAGCGTTCG
This sequence comes from Streptomyces sp. NPDC012935, assembly GCF_042900345.1. Taxonomy (NCBI): domain Bacteria; kingdom Bacillati; phylum Actinomycetota; class Actinomycetes; order Kitasatosporales; family Streptomycetaceae; genus Streptomyces; species Streptomyces sp. NPDC012935. The sequence continues at coordinate 458,460 of NZ_JBIBBC010000006.1, read as the reverse complement.
GCGATGTGGTCGAGGCGGTCGGCGACCTTCTCCACGGCGTCGGGCGGAGCGGTGAGCATGCCCGTGCGGTCGAGGAGCGCCAGCAGCGGGGTGAGCAGGGCCCACAGGACGCCGGGGGCAGAGGCTGCGGGGACCTCTTCCTCTTCCTCCTCGTACGGGGCGGTCGCCATCGGCACGAACAGGCCGTGGTTGTTGTGCACGGCTTCGGTGAGCGGGGAGCCTGCGGGGGCCACGGCGACGACCGTGAGGCCGCGGCGGTACGCCTGTTCGGCGAGGAGCGACAGGCCCGGCTCGGTGCCGTCGGGGGTGGTGATCAGCAGCAGGTCCACGGAGCCGGACCAGCCGGGCAGCTCCCAGCGCAGGGCGCCGGCGGCGGGGGCGACGCCGGCCGGAGCCAGCCGGGTGACGGGGCTGGTGGCGCCGGCGAGCGTGCCGAGCAGGTCGGCGACGCAGATGGCGGCGGCGCCGGGGCCCGCGATGAGGATCGCGCGGGGGCGGCCGTCGGGTTTGAGGTCGTTGATGCCTGCCTCGGCTGCGTGCCGGGCGGCGGTGCGGACACGGGCGCCGGCTTCGGCCGCGCCGCGCAGCAGGGCGCGGCGGTCGGCCTCGGCGAGCGCCTCCGGCGTGTCCAGCAACGATTCGTCGAGCATGGGCGGCAGCCTCCGATAGCCGGGTCTTCTTTTGGAGGGCGGGGGTCGTGCGCGGGGGTGTGCGTCGGGGGGCTTGCTCGGTCGTGGGGAGGGACGCCGGGTGGGGGGCTCGGTGGCCGGGCGGGCGTTGGTTCCGGGCGTCCTGGTCGCGGCGTCGGTCGGTGGGCGTCTCCGTGCCGGTGGCTGGAGCCCGTACGCCGAGGGCCGCGGCGGGGCGACGTCGCGAAGGGCGCGAAAGCGGGAGCGGACGTCTGTACGGCGGGGGCGGCTTGGTCCCGGACGGTGACCGGACGTTCAGCCGCCCTTGCGCCGGTGCCGTGGCGTCCCGTTACGCGGGGCGGCGGGCCTCGTCCACGAGCAGGACGGGGATGCCGTCCCGGACGGGGTACGCCAGGCCGCAGCCCTGGCCGGTGCAGATCAGCTCGGCGTCCTGCTCCTTGAGAGGGGCGTGGCAGGCCGGGCAGGCGAGGATCTCCAGGAGGCCGGCTTCCAGCGGCATGGGGTGTCCCTTCTGGGGCGGGTGGGTGCGGTACGTGCGTGTGTGCGGATGTGCCTGGTCAGCGTACCGCCGGTGGGGGCGGGGTGCCGGGGTTGGGCGGCGGTGGGGGCGTGGGGGTGGTTTCGCCCCCGCCGCCCTTACCCTTCCCGTCCTTGAAGGGGCGCTGCCCCTTCGACCCCGGCCCCTGGGGGCTG